>JBKHXE010000132.1:0-3492 GCA_046566185.1 Actinomycetes bacterium
GTCGGTGACGACGATGACGCTCGAGCTGACCCCGGGCAGGCGGAAGGGCCGGGCCAAGGTGCTCGCCACGTTCGCCGCCCCCGGCGTGGATGCGGTCACCGGGACGGCGTACATCCGGTCCAAGGGCAAGGTCCTCGCCGAGGTGCCGGTCGTCGACGGCGTGGCACGCAAGGCGGTCTCGGACCTCGCCACCGGGAAGCACCGGATCAAGGTCGTCTACAAGGGCAGCCCGTCGACCACGTGGGCCCGGACGGCGCAGCGGGTCGTGGTGCGCTGACCGGAAGACGTACTCGGGCCCGGTTGTGGACGGGCGGGTGCGCGCGCGTGCTTCCGTGGAGAGAAGTGCCTCGGCTCGGTCCCGGTTGTGTTGAGCGCTGCTGCACGTCCGACGTGGCTGCTGCGGGTGAGCCGGCCAGGCTCTGGGGGTGGGCTGGCGCCGGAGGACTGGCGGTGACGGTCGTCAGCGCAGCGGACAGGCGCGACGTCTTGAAGGCGACAGGTCAGGCTGCGGTGGCTGCGGTCGTGATGAGGCAGAAGCGGAGCGCGCCGGCGGCGAGGGTGGTGCGGTAGCGGGGGTCGTGGGCGCGGCGGTGGTGGTGCCCGCACAGGGGTAGCACGTCGGCGAGGTCGGTGCAGCCTCCGTCGATCCAGGCATGCGGATGATGGATGTCGCACCAGGCGTGGGGCCGCGTGCAGCCTTCGGCGGCGCAGGTGTCGTAGGTCAACGCCAGGGCGCGGCGTTGCGCGGTGTTGTGCAATCGGGCTTCACGGCCGAGGTCGAGCGGTTCGGACCTGCTGCCGAGGACGGCCGGCACGATTCCGGCGTTGCAGGCCAGGCGCCGGGCCTCGCCGGGGCTGATCCTTGCGCCGGTGTCGAGACGGACGTGGCCAAGTCCGGTCTGGAGTGCCTGCAGGTCGACAGTGACCAGCAGGTCGGCGCCCACGGGTCCGAACCCGTCGTTGGGCAGGTGCTCGAGCAGCTCGGTGAGCGCGAGACCCATGCGTTCGGTGAAGGAGCGGCCGGGCCTGTGCCGGGGGTGGTGGGGTCGTCGACCAGCTCACCGTTCTTGTTCCGCGACCACCGGGCCGGGGCGGAGAGCCGCTCGAGATAGTTGCGCAGCAGATGGCCGTGCAGCTCGGGGATCAGGAACCGGCCAGGCGAAGGTGCCGTCGTTGTTGTCGGTGAGCATCAGCCAGGTCTCGCGTTCGGCGCGGTCCTCCTCGCCGCCCAGCTGCGTGGCCTCATGGGCGTCGGCGTGCTTCTTGTCGATCGCCTCGAGCATGGGACAGGCGTGGTGGCGCAACCGTTTGGCGTCGATGCCGTTGACCGCCTTGCGGACGAGGCCGTACTCGCCCTCGGCGCGGACGGTGTCGGGAACCTCGGCGGGGATCTTCTCCGCGGCACGGACGATGACGCGGACCTGGTCGGGGTCGATCTGGCCCTTGGCGAACGCCTCGCGGGTGTGGTGGTACCGGCTCTGCAGCAGGTTCACCAGCCACAGCCCGCCGGCCATCGCCGACCGGGTGGTACCGGTCAGCCTCGCGGCCCAGGCGTCGGTGCCGGTTGCGGCCTCCTCCTCCGCGAGCCGTCTTCGGTCCGCCTCGGCGAGCACCTCCAGCTTCAGCGCGGCCAGCCGGTTCTCCAGCTGCGCCACGGTCGCCAGCGCGTTCGGCAGGTCGGCGTAGCGCACCGCCTGGGGTGGGATCGCGGCCGCGGCGTCGATCGCCGTCTCGACCGCGGTCAGCTCGGAGGTCAAGGGACCAGTGCGTATCGAAGTGACCGTCATGTCGAGCCTCTTCCAGGCAGCACCGACACTCGGGTGCAGCCGGGACGCCTTGCGTGCGGCGCCTGGTCCTACTTCGACCGGCGGCCGCGCTCTGGCGCGTAGGAGTAGCCGTATCCGTAGCCATAGCCGTAGCCGTAGCCGCCGGCCCGCTTCTTGCCCGGCACCATGTTCAGCGCGATGCCGAGCGGCCGCGCGCCGACCGCGCCGAGGCGGTCGATGGAGCCGGCCAGCTGGTCGCGCGTGGTCCGACCCTGGCGAACCACGACGACGGCGCCGTCGACCTGGGATGCGATGAGGGCCGCGTCGGTGACGGGCAGCAACGGCGGCGCGTCGATGACCACGATGTCGAACTCGTCGCGCACCAACGACAGCAGGTCGGCCATCGCGTGCGACTGCAGCAGCTCGGCCGGGTTCGGCGGCAGGTTGCCCGACGTGAGGACGTGAAGGCCGGTCTCCTGGTGGACCTGGATCGCGTCCTTGAGCTCCATGCGCCCCAGCAGCACCGTCGTCAGGCCGACGGCTCGCTCGAGGCCGAACAGGTCGGCGAGCTGGGGGCGGCGCATGTCGCCGTCGACCAGAAGGACCCGGTGGCCGGCGTCGTGCAGCGCGAGCGCGACGTTGCTCGAGGTGGACGTCTTGCCCTCGCCGGGAAGCGAGCTGCTGAAGACGATGACCTTCTTGCTCTGGTCCACGTCGACGAACTGCAGGTTGGTCCGCAGGATGCGGAAGGCCTCGACGCGTGGGCTGTGGGGGTCCAGGGCGCTGATCAGTGGGCGCTTGGGGGCGTCCGGGTCGAACTGGATGCCGCCGAGGACGGGAGTGTCGGTGAGCTCGGCGACCTCGCTGGAGGACTTGATGGAGGTGTCGAGGAGCTCCCGCATCACCGCCAGGCCGAGCCCGAGCAGCAGGCCGAGCACGACGCCGAGCCCGATGTTGCGCAGCGGCTGCGGGGAGACCGGGTCCTCCGGCAGGCTGGCGGAGTCGATCACCGACGCCTTGATCGGGGCGTTGGCGCGACCGGGCGGCGTCTCCAGCTCGTCGATCAGCGCGATCAGCTGCTGGCTGGTCGAGGCCGCGATCTCCTGTGCCAGAGCGGGATCGGTGTCCTGCACGGCGATCTCGAGGTTGACGGTCTCGGGTACGACGGTCGCGGTGATCTGCTCGGAGAGCTCGGTGGGCTCCATCTCGAGCCCCAGGTCCGCGATGACCCGCTCCGAGAGCTCGCGGCCGTCCACCAGGTCGGCGTAGGAAGCCACCCGCTGCATCGAGAAGAGGCTGCCCTGGTAGGCGCCGTCCGCATCGCCGTCGGCGGTCGAGACGAACAGCTTCGCCTGCGACTCGTAGACCGGTGTGGTCCGGAAGGTGACGGCGGCGGCGACGCCGGTCACGACCAGGACGCACACGGTGATGAGCATCCACCGGCGTCGGATGACGCGCAGGTAGTCCCGCAGTTCCACGCGACCTCGCTTCGTTGGGTGCGACCACGCCGAGCAGTGGTCCAGGCCACTCTAACCGGACCGAGACCCGCCAGATCGTTCCGCCTGTTGCCGAGTTGCGGCGCCCACACAACAACTCGCACGCCGAGCAACCCGCGCTGCACCGACCACGTCTTGGGTGTGTGCCCCGTCCGGGAGCACGACACAAGCGGAAGCACACGAGAAGCGAGAACGACCATGCGCAAGACCATCACCGCAGCAGCGGCCGT
>JBKHXE010000133.1:0-19618 GCA_046566185.1 Actinomycetes bacterium
GGGTCCGCTGACGACGGTGCAGGACGCCGGGCGCCCGGGCCTCGGCGCGCTCGGCGTCGGTCGCTCGGGGGCGTGCGACCGGGCGTCCCACCGGCTCGCGAACCGGCTCGTCGGCAACCCCCCGGACGCGGCGGCGCTCGAGGTCACCCTCGGCGGCCTCGTGGTGCGGGCGGACGGCGACGTCTACGTCGTCACCACCGGGGCCCGGTGTGCCGGCAGCCCCGCGCACAACGCCCCGGTGCGGCTGCGGGACGGCGACGAGCTGCGCCTCGCCCCGCCGGCGACCGGGCTGCGGACCTACCTCGCCGTCCGGGGGGGCGTCGCGGTCGAGGAGGTGCTCGGCTCCCGCTCGACCGACGTGCTCGCCGGCCTCGGGCCGCCGGTCGTGCAGCCCGGCGACGTCCTGCCGGTGGGGCCGGCCCCGGCGTCCCCGCTGCCGCCCGTCGACCTGGCGCCGGTGCCCGACCCACCGGCCGGCGACGTCACCGTGCGCGTGCTGCCCGGTCCCCGCCGCGACTGGTTCTCCCCCGCGGCGTGGGCGTGCCTCACCGGGCAGGGCTACGTCGTCAGCAGCGACAGCAACCGGGTCGGGGTGCGGCTCGAGGGCGAGCCCCTGGACCGGGTCCGGCAGGGCGAGCTGCCCAGCGAGGGCATGGTGCGCGGGGCGCTGCAGGTGCCGCCGTCCGGCACGCCGGTGCTCTTCCTCGCCGACCACCCCGTCACCGGGGGCTACCCGGTCGTCGCGTACGTGGTGGACGACGACGTCGACCGCTGCGCCCAGGTGCGCCCGGGTCAGGTGCTGAGGTTCCGCGCGGCGCGCTGAGCGCGTCGGCCACCGGGGCGTGGGCGTCACCAGCCGAGCTCGTGGCAGTCGTGGGTGGGCGCGGTCTCGACCTGCACGGTCGCGTGGTCGATGCCGTGGTCGGCGCGCAGCACGGCACGGGCGTCCTCCAGCACCCGCTGCGCGGTGGCGGCGTCTTCGGTGACGAGGTGGGCCGTCGCGACGTGCATCCCGGAGGTGAGGGTCCAGACGTGCAGGTCGTGGACGTCGTCCACTCCGTCGATCGCGGCCAGGTCGGCCGCCACCGCGTCGACCTGCATGCCGGTCGGGGCGTGCTGGCCGAGCACGGCGAGCACCTCCCGGCCGAGGACGACGGCCCGCACCGCGACGAAGGCCCCGACGGCCAGCGCCACGACGGTGTCCCAGACCCCGTTGCCGGTGGCGGCCACCAGCCAGCCGGCGACGAGGACGCCCACCGAACCCGCCGTGTCGGCCACCACCTCGAGGTAGGCGCCGCGGACGTTGAGGCTCTCGCGCGCCCCGCCGCGCAGCAGGAACAGCGCGACGAGGTTGACGGCCAGGCCCAGACCCCCGACGACGAGCATCGGTCCTGCGTCCGGGGTCGCCGGCTCGCCGACCCTGCGCACCGCCTCGACGACGACGTACCCGGCGACGCCGAGCATGAGCAGGACGGCCAGCCCCGAGGCGAACACCTCGGCGCGGTACGAGCCGAACGTCCGCCGGCCGGTGTCGTCGGCGCGCGTGGCGATCCGGGTGGCCACCAGGGCGGCACCGAGGGCGACGACGTCGGCCGCCATGTGGCCGGCGTCCGAGAGCAGTGCCAGCGAGCCGGAGAGCAGGCCGAACGTCAGCTCGACGACGAAGAAGGCCGTGACCAGGGCGAAGGCGACCCCCAGCCGCCAGCGGTGCCGTCCTCCGGCGTGCCTGGCGGGGGCGCCGTGCCCGTGACCCGCCGCCATCAGGTCGCCTCTGCCATGCGGCGACGATGTCAGCGGTCCCGGCCGCGGGGCAAGACGGCGGCGACCAGGGCGTCGACGGCACGCTCCACGTCGGCGGCGGTGGTCCCGCGGCCGAGGCTGAGCCGGACGGCGCCCTCGGCCTGGTCCGGGGACAGGCCGAGCGCCATCAGCCCGGTGGACGGTGCGTCGTCCGTGGCGTGGCACGCCGATCCGGTGGAGGCCGCGACGTCCGGGGCCGCCGCGAGCACGTCACGGCCGGCGACGCCGGAGAAGCGCACGTTGAGGGTGTTCGGCAACCGGTCGACCGGGTGCCCGTGCAGGTGCACGCGACCGGGGAGCCGCCGCTCGAGCGCGGCCAGCAGCGCGTCGCGCAGGCCGGCGAGCCGCGCCGGCTCCCCGCCCGCCAGGGCGGCTGCCGCGAGGTCGGCGGCGACGCCCAGGGCGACGGCGCCCGCGACGTTCTCGGTGCCCGCGCGCAGGCCCTGCTCCTGGCCACCGCCGCCGACCAGCGCCTCGAGCCGGACGCCGCGGCGGACGTAGAGGGCGCCGATGCCCTTGGGTGCGTAGATCTTGTGGCCCACCACGGTGAGCAGGTCCACGCCGAGCGCCTCGACGTCGACGGGGACCCGACCGACGGTCTGGGCGGCGTCCGTGTGCAGCAGCACACCGCGCTCGCGCGTGACGGCGGCGATCTCGCGGACCGGCTGCAGCGTCCCGGTCTCGTTGTTGGCGTGCATCACCGAGACCAGCACGGTCGACGGGCGCAGCGCCGCCGCGACGTCCGCGGGGTCGACCCGGCCGAACCTGTCGACCGGCAGGTAGGACACCTCGGTGCCGTGGTGGCGCTGGAGCCGGGCGCAGGCGGCGAGCACGGCCGGGTGCTCCGTGACCTGCGTGACGACGTGCGGTCTCGCGACGTCGCTTCGCGCCAGGACGGCGCCGCGCACGGCCAGCGCGTCGGCCTCCGACCCGCTGCCGGTGAGCACGACCTCGTCGCTGGCCGCCCCGAGGAGGGCGGCGAGGCGGGCACGGCCGTCGTCGAGGAGGCCGCGCGCCCGTTCACCGAAGCGGTGGGCGCTCGACGGGTTGCCGAACGCCTCGCGCAGCGGCTCCTGCATGGCGTCGACCACGCGGGGGTCGACGGGCGTGGTGGCGTTGTGGTCCAGGTACACCGGTTCGTCCACGGGTTTCTCCAATGCTCGTTGGAACACTGTAGGGTCAGATCATGAGCTCCGGTGCGACGGTGGTCCCGTTGGTCGACGAGGGACTCGGCAACTCGGCGTACCTCGTCGACCTCGGGGACGGGCGAGCGCTCGTCGTGGACGCCACCCGCGACGTCCGCCCGGTGCACCGGGAGGCCACGGCCCGCGGGCTGCGCGTCGCCTTCGCGGCGGACACCCACCTGCACGCCGACTTCCTCACCGGAGCCCTGGAGCTCGCCGCGAGCGACGGCGCGACCGTGCTGGCCTCGGCGGCGGGCGACCGGGCCTACCCGCACACCGGCCTGCGGGACGGCGACGAGGTCGACCTCGGCGGGCTGTCGCTGCGGGTGCTCGCGACACCCGGCCACACCCACGAGCACGTCGCCCTCGCCCTGCACGACGGGCCGCGGCCCGTCGGCGTCTTCACCGGCGGCTCGCTGCTCGTCGGCAGCGCCGCCCGCACCGACCTGGTCTCCCCGGACCGGACCGAGGAGCTGGCCCGGGCGCAGTACCGCTCGCTGCGCCGGCTCGCCGCGCTCGAGGACGACGTGGCCGTCTGGCCGACGCACGGCGCCGGCTCGTTCTGCTCGGCCCCGCCGGGAACCGAGCGGACCTCGACGATCGGCGCCGAGAAGGCACGCAACGCGCTGCTGCGCGCACCGTCCGAGGACGTCTTCGTGGCCGCCCTGCTGGGCTCGCTGGGGACCTACCCCACGTACTTCCGGCGCCTGGCGGAGGTCAACCGGCTCGGCCCCCCGCTCACGGGTCCCGCCGCGAACCTTGCCGCGCTGGACGTCGACCGCGTCGCCGCGCTGCAGGCCGACGGGGCCGAGGTCGTCGACGTCCGGCCCGTCGCCGACTTCGGCGCGGGGCACGTGCCGGGTGCGGTCTCGATCCCGCTGCGCGGGGCCTTCGCCACCTGGCTCGGCTGGCTCGTCGACGCGGACCGCCCCCTCGTCGTCGTGCGCGACGACGACCAGGACCCCGAGGAGGTGGTGTGGCAGGCCCGGAAGGTCGGCTACGACGCCGTGCTCGGGGAGCTGGCCGGCGGCCTTGCGGCATGGCAGGCGGCGGGGCGTCCCGTGGCGACCGTCCCCGTCGTCGCGGCGGACCGTGCGCCGGCCGGCTGGGGAGTGCTGGACGTGCGGCAGGACGCCGAGTTCTCCGCCGGCCACGTGCCCGGCGCCCGGCACGTCGAGCTGGGCGCGCTCGCGGCGCGGCCGGACGCCGTGCCGCCCGGTCCGACGCTCGTCATGTGCGGGCACGGCGAGCGCGCGATGAGCGCCGCCAGCCTGCTGGCACGCGCCGGTCGCCGGCCGGTCGCCGTGCTCGCCGGTGGGCCGCAGGACTGGGCGGACGCCGCCGGGCAGCGTCTGGAGGTCAGCCGGTGAGCGCTCCCCCGAGGCCCACCGGCCGGGCGGCGACGCCCCGACTGGGGCTGGCCGCCAACGCCGCCCAGTTCACCCTGCTCGTCGCCGTGAACGCCCTCGTCGGCGGGATGCTCGGGCAGGAGCGGACGGTGCTGCCGCTGCTCGCCGAGACGGAGTTCGGGCTGACCGCGTACACCGCCGCGCTGACGTACGTGCTGGTGTTCGGGCTGGCGAAGGCGGCGACCAACTACGTCGCCGGCACGTGGTCGGACCGCTTCGGCCGCAAGCCGGTCCTCGTGGCGGGGTGGCTCGTCGCCGTCCCGGTGCCGCTGATGCTCATCTGGGCGCCGTCGTGGACGGTCGTCGTGCTCGCCAACCTGCTGCTCGGCGTGAGCCAGGGCCTCACGTGGTCGACCACGGTCATCATGAAGATCGACCTCGTCGGGCCGGCGCGGCGGGGGACCGCGATGGGCCTCAACGAGGCGGCCGGGTACGGGGCCGTCGCGGCGACCGCCCTCGCGACGGGGTACCTCGCGGAGGCGTACGGGCTGCGGCCCGCGCCGTTCCTCCTCGGCCTCGCGTACGCCGCGCTGGGGCTGGGACTGTCGACGCTCGCCGTCCGCGAGACCCGCGGCCACGCGCGCCTCGAGGCGGCCTCGCACGTCGCCCGCGCCGACGGACGGCACGACCACCTCCACGACGGGCTCAGCGACCGAGAGGTCTTCCGGCAGACCAGCTTCCGTGAGCCGGCGCTGTCGGCCGCGAGCCAGGCGGGCATGGTCAACAACCTCAACGACGGGCTCGCGTGGGGACTCTTCCCGCTGCTCTTCGCCGCCTCGGGGCTGTCGGTCGGGAGGATCGGCGTCCTCGTCGCGCTCTACCCGGCCGTGTGGGGGGCCGGGCAGCTCGTGACCGGGGCGCTGTCCGACCGCTGGGGCCGCAAGGGCCTCGTCGTCGCCGGCATGCTCACCCAGGCCGCGGCCCTGGCGCTCGTCGCCCTCGCCGACACCTTCACCGGCTGGGCGGTCGCCGCCGTCCTGCTCGGGGCGGGAACCGCGATGGTCTACCCGACCCTGCTGGCTGCCATCGGGGACGTCGCCCACCCGTCGTGGCGGGCCCGGTCCGTCGGCGTCTACCGCCTGTGGCGCGACGGAGGGTTCGCCGTCGGGGCACTGCTCGCCGGTGGCGTGGCCGACCTGCTCGGCGTCCGGGCCGCCGTGTGGGTGGTGGCGGCGCTCACCGCAGCCTCGGGCGTCGTCGTCGCCGTCCGGATGTACGAGACCCACCACCGCGAGACCGTCACGGCAGGAGGAGCCGATGGGTGACCGATCCGCCAAGGACGACCTGCTCGAGGAGTTCGCCGCCGTCGGCAAGGCACTCGGCAGTCCCACGCGGCTGGAGCTGCTCGACGTCCTCGCGCAGGGCCCGCGCAGCGTCGAGGAGCTCGCGCGCACCGTCGACGTCGGGCTGTCGACGTGCTCGGCGCACCTGCAGCGCCTGCTCTCGGCGGGCCTCGTCGTCACCCGCCGTCAGGGGACCCGCGTCTGGTACTCGCTGGCCGGTGACGACGTCGCCGAGCTGCTCGCCGCTGTGCGTGCCGTCGCGCGCCGGCACCGGCCCGGGACCGACGCCGCCCGTCGCCGCTACCTCGGGCCGGACGACGTCGGCCGGGTCGACCTCGACGGGCTGCTGGCGGCCGCCCGGGCCGGGGACGTCGTCCTGCTCGACGTCCGCCCGGCGCCGGAGTACGCCGCCGGTCACCTGCCGGGGGCCGTGCACATCCCGGTCGAGGAGCTGCCCGACCGCCTGGACGAGCTGCCGGCCGACCGCGAGGTGGTCGCGTACTGCCGCGGGGCGTACTGCGCGATGGCGCACGACGCCGTGCGCGTGCTGACCGCCGCCGGGCGCTCGGCGCGCCGGGCGACCGACGGCTGGCTGGAGTGGCGGGTCGCGGGCGTCCCGGTGGCCGCGGGCGCGGCCTGACGCCCGACGTCCGGGGCGTACGGTGCGGGCGACGTAGGAGCCGCACCGAGGTCGGTAAGGGAGCACATGGGTCTGGTAGCGGGCGTCGACTCCTCGACGCAGTCGTGCAAGGTGGTCGTCAGGGACGCCGACACCGGCGAGCTCGTCCGCGAGGGGCGCGCGGCCCACCCCCCGGGTACCGAGGTGCATCCTCGGCACTGGTGGACGGCGCTGGAGGCGGCCGTCGCCGCCGCGGGCGGGCTCGACGACGTGGACGCGGCGTCCGTCGCGGCGCAGCAGCACGGCATGGTGTGCCTCGACGAGGCCGGCGAGGTCGTCCGTCCCGCGCTGCTGTGGAACGACACCAGGTCGGCCGCCGCGGCCCGTGACCTCGTGCGCGACCTCGGCGACGGGGACGACGCCCTGGGACGACGGGCGTGGGCCGACGCCGCCGGCTCGGTGCCGGTCGCGTCGTTCACGGTGACCAAGCTGCGCTGGCTGGCCCGGCAGGAGCCGGACGCCGCGGATCGCACCGCTGCCGTGTGCCTGCCCCACGACTGGCTGACGTGGCGGCTGGCCGGCAGCCGCGAGGTCACGGACCTGGTGACCGACCGCAGCGACGCCAGCGGCACCGGGTACTGGTCACCGGCGACGGGTGCGTACCGCCGCGACCTCGTGGAGCTCGCGCTGGGCCGGGCCGACGTGGTGCTGCCGCGGGTGAACGGCCCCCGGGACGCCGCCGGGCTCACCGCGAGCGGGGCCCTCCTCGGTCCGGGTGCCGGTGACAACGCCGGGGCGGCACTGGGCCTGGCGGCCAGGACCGGCGACGTCGTCGTCTCGGTCGGCACGTCAGGGGTGGTCTCGGCGGTCTCGGACGCGCCCGCCTGCGACCACACCGGCATCGTCGCGGGGTTCGCCGACGCCACGGGGCGCTTCCTGCCGCTGGTCTGCACGCTCGACGCGTCCCGGGTCCTCGAGGCGGCCGCCCGGCTCCTCGGCACCGACCACGAGGGCCTGTCGGGGCTCGCGCTCTCGGCCCCTCCGGGGGCCGGCGGCCTCGTGCTCGTGCCGTATCTCGAGGGAGAGCGGACGCCGGACCGCCCGGAGGCCACCGGGGCGCTCCACGGGCTGACCCCGGCCACGACGACGCCGGCGCACCTGGCCCGCGCCGCGGTGGAGGGCCTGCTGTGCGGGCTCGCGGACGGCCTCGACGCGTTGCGGGGCCAGGGCGCACGGGTCGACCGTGTGGTGCTCGTGGGCGGCGGCTCCCGCTCGGAGGCGCTGCGTCGCATCGCCCCCGCGGTGCTCGGGACGCCGGTGGTCGTGCCGGCTGCGGGCGAGTACGTGGCGGACGGCGCGGCGCGGCAGGCTGCGTGGGTCCTCCAGGGAGGTGCGGAGCCGCCGCCCTGGAGCGACCGGGCGAGCGGGGAGATGGTCTTCGAGGCCGACGCCACGCCGGACGTGCGGCGGCGCTACGCGGAGGTCAGAGAGCTGACCGAGGGCGTCTGACCCGGACGCTTGGGCGGCTGGCGCTGCCCGAACGTGCCCGATCCGGGGATCGGCACGCCCGTTTCGCGACCCCTCTTGTCCCGGCAGGTGCCCCGGCCCTAAACGTTTGCCTAACACGGGCACGTTCGGGCACGAGCAGGCAGAGGCGGGCATGTACGCAGTGGAGAGACAGCGCTGGCTGGTCGACCACGCGCGTGAGGCCGGGCGCGTCGAGGTGCTGGAGGTCGCCGAGCGGCTCGACGTGGCCCCCGAGACCATCCGCCGCGACCTGCGGGTGCTCGAGCGCCAGGGCCTGCTCAAGCGGGTGCACGGGGGCGCCGTCGCGATCGAGCGCGTCGGCTTCGAGGGAGGCCTCACCGTGCGCACCACGCTGCGGGCGGACCGCAAGGCACAGATCGCCGACGCCGCCCTGGCGCTCATCGAGAACGCCGAGAGCGTCTACCTCGACGAGGGCTCGACCGTGCAGGCCCTGGCGGAGCGGCTCGCGCCGAACCGCCCGCTGACCGTCGTCACGAACGCCATCCCCGTCGCGGCCCTGCTCGCGCCGCGCGAGCACCTCACGGTCATCCTGCTCGGCGGCCGGGTGCGGCAGCACACGATGGCCACCATCGAGTGGGGCACCCAGCTGCTCGACCAGCTCGTGCTCGACCTCGCGTTCCTCGGCACGAACGGCGTGACCCTCGACCGGGGGTGCACGTGCCCGGACGTCGCGGTGGCCGCCGTCAAGGCGAAGGCCGTCGACGTCAGCCGGCGCCGGGTGCTGCTCGCGGACGGCGCCAAGTTCGGCGCCGACTCCTCCTACCGCTTCGCCCGCGTCAGCGACCTCACCACCGTCGTCACCGACCGGTCGGCGGACGAGCGGATGGTGCGCAGGATCCGCGCCCAGGGTGTCGAGGCGGTGGTGGTGTGATCGTCACCGTCACCCCGAGCCCGAGCCTGGACCTCACGTACGTCGTCGACGCGCTGACCGACTCGGAGGTCCACCGCGCGCGGTCGGCCACCCTGGAGGCCAGCGGCAAGGGCGTCAACGTCTCCCGCGCGCTCGCGTCGGCCGGCGCCGCGACGGTCGCGGTCCTGCCCGTCGGCGGGGCGACCGGCCGGCAGCTGGTGGAGCTGCTCGAGGACGACGACGTGCCCTGCCGTGCCGTCCCCGTCGGCGGCACCACCCGGCTGAACACGACGGTCCTGGAGCCGGGCCGCACGCTGAAGGTCAACGCGCCCGCCCCTCCGCTGACCCGGGCCGAGGCCGAGCTGCTCGTCGCCGCCTGCGCGGACGCCCTGTCCGCAGGGTCGGCCGGCGACGGCACCGAGACGTGGCTGGTGCTGTGCGGGTCCCTGCCGGCCGGCGCCGCGCCGGGGCTCGTCGCAGCGCTCGTCCGCACCGCTCGCGCGGCGGGCGCCCGGGTCGCCGTCGACACCTCCGGTGCCGCGCTCGCGGAGGCCCTGCGGTGCCGCGTCGACCTCCTCAGCCCCAACGTGGCCGAGCTCGCCGAGGTCGACGACGGCTTCCGGGCGGCCGTCGGCTCCGGCGGCCAGGACGCCGTCGCCGCGGCGGCCAGCGGGTTCGCGGTCCGGACCGGCACCGCCCTGCTCCTCAGCGCCGGCGCCGCCGGTGCCACGTGGACGGACGGCGCGCAGCTGGCGCGCGCCGTCCCGCCGGCGGTGGCGCCGGTCAACACGGCCGGGGCAGGTGACGCCCTGCTCGCCGGCTTCCTGCTGGCCCCCGGCCGGGCTGCCGAGCGGCTGGCGCGGGCCGTCAGCTGGGGGACCGCCACCTGCCTGGCCCCGACCACCGTCCGTCCGGACGTCGCCACCGCGGCGACCGGCCACCCCCCGACCGTCACGCAGCATCCCGCACCGACGGACCCGTCGCACGTCCTGCACCACTGACCGCCCGCGCACCGCGCGGCAAGGAAGGAAACATCCATGGCACCACGCCCGAACCGGGGCCGGACGGCAGCCGCCGCCGGCATCGCCGCGCTCGCGGTGACCCTGACCGCCTGCTCCGGCGCCGGAGGCGCCGGCGGCGGCGGCGGAGGGGACGCCGAGGGCTCCGGGGACGCCATCAACGTCCTCATGGTCGGCAACCCGCAGATGGAGGACATCCAGAAGCTGACCGCCGACTCGTTCACCGCCGACACCGGCATCGACGTGAACTTCACGATCCTGCCGGAGAACGAGCTGCGCGACCGCGTCACGCAGGACGTCGCCACCCAGGGCGGCCAGTACGACGTCGTGACGATCGGTGCGTACGAGGCGCCGATCTGGGCGGAGAACGGCTGGCTCAAGGAGCTCGGCGAGGCCGCCAAGGCCAACGAGGAGTTCGACTACGACGACCTGCTCGAGCCGATGGTGACGTCGCTGTCGGGCCAGGACGGCGGGCTCTACGCGATGCCGTTCTACGGCGAGTCGTCGTTCCTCATGTACCGCAAGGACGTCTTCGCCGAGCTCGGCCTGGAGATGCCCGAGCGCCCGACCTGGCAGCAGGTCGCCGAGTTCGCCGCCGCGGTCACCGAGGCGAAGCCGGACATGGCCGGGATCTGCCTGCGCGGCCTGCCGGGCTGGGGTGAGCTGTTCGCGCCGCTGACGACCGTCGTCAACACGTTCGGCGGCACGTGGTTTACCGAGGACTGGGAGCCGCAGGTCAACTCGCCGGAGTTCACCGCTGCCACGCAGTTCTACGTCGACCTGGTGCGCGAGCACGGGCAGCCCGGCGCGGCGCAGTCGGGCTTCACCGAGTGCCTCAACACCGTGAGCCAGGGCAAGGCGGCGATGTGGTACGACGCCACGAGCGCGGCCGGCTCCCTGGAGGACCCGGAGGTCAGCGGTGTCGCCGGCCAGATGGGCTACGTGCACGCTCCGGTCGAGAAGACCGAGGCCAGTGGCTGGCTGTGGGCGTGGGCGTGGGCGATCCCCGAGACGACCCAGAAGGAGGACGCCGCCCAGCAGTTCGTGCAGTGGGCCTCCAGCAAGGAGTACGAGGAGCTCGTGGGCACCGAGCTCGGCTGGGCACGCGTGCCGGCCGGCAAGCGCGCCAGCACCTACGAGGTCCCCGAGTACGCCGAGGCGGCCGCGGCCTTCGGCGACATCACGCTGCAGGCCATCCAGGAGGCCGACCCCACCGACCCGGGCGTGCAGCCCCGGCCGACGGTCGGCGTCCAGTTCGTCACCATCCCCGAGTTCGCCGACCTGGGCACCAAGGTGTCCCAGGAGGTCAGCGCTGCGATCGCCGGCCAGGGCACGGTCGAGGAGGCCCTGGCCAACGGCCAGAAGCTGGCCGAGGACGTCGCCGCGAACTACCGCAAGTGAAACCGGTCGGGGGCGCCGTGCCCGTCGCGGCGCCCCCGGCACCACCCACGTCGGTCCGGGCCCCGCCGGTCGACCTCACCCGCTCCGCCCCACCGCACAGGAGCCGCCATGACCACCCTCGCCGAGTCGGCCGAGGAGACCTCGCAGCGCGCCAGCTCAGCGGGACTGACCCGCAAGGAGCGGTGGCTGCGGCGGGCGCCGCTGCTGCCCGCCCTGGTCTTCGTCGTCGTCGTCACGCAGCTGCCGTTCCTCACCACCCTCGTCATCTCCTCGCTCGACTGGAACGTCCTGCGTCCCGGCCAGCGGGACTTCGCCGGGTTCTCCAACTACGTCACCGTCTTCACCGACGCGCGGCTGCGTTCCGCGGTCGTCAACACCGTCGTCCTCACCGCGTCGGTGGTCGTCGTGAGCGTGCTGATCGGCCTGGCTCTCGCCGTGCTGCTGGACCGCCGGTTCGTCGGCCGAGGCCTGGCCCGCACGCTGCTCATCGCGCCGTTCCTCGTCATGCCCGTCGCCGCGGCGCTGCTGTGGAAGCACGCCATCTACAACCCCGACTACGGGCTGCTCAACGGCACCCTGAACGCGGTCTGGCAGCTCTTCGGTGCAGACCGGGGGCCGGTGGTCTCGTGGGTCGGCGCGTTACCGATGACGGCCGTCGTCGCCTCGCTGGTCTGGCAGTGGACGCCGTTCATGATGCTCATCCTGCTGGCGGGCCTGCAGTCCCAGCCCGGTGACGTGCTGGAGGCGGCCCGCGTCGACGGGGCCTCGGGGCTCAAGACGTTCCGCTGGATCACGCTGCCGCACCTGCGGCAGTACCTGGAGCTGGCCGCCCTGCTGGGCTCGATCTACGTCGTCCAGACCTTCGACCACGTCTTCACCATCACCCAGGGCGGTCCGGGTACGGCGACCACCAACCTGCCGTACGAGATCTACCTGACGATGTTCCGCAAGTACGAGTACGGGGAGGCGGCGGCGGCCGGTGTCGTCGTCGTCCTCGGCACCATCGTCGTGGCGACCTTCGCGCTGCGCGTGGTGTCCACCCTGTTCCGCGAGGAGGCCTCCCGATGACCCGCGCCAAGAGCGCCGACCCGCACCGCGGCGGGCCCGTGTGGGCGTTGATCGCGTGGGCCCTGACCCTGCTGTTCTTCGCCCCGGTCGCGTGGATGGTCCTCACGTCCTTCCACCGCGAGGTCGACGCGGCCACCAACCCGCCGTCGCTGTTCGCCCCGCTCGTGCTGGACCAGTACCAGCTGCTGCTGGACCGCAACATCACGCCGTTCCTGCTGAACTCGGCGATGGCCAGCGGCATCTCGACCGCCCTCGTGCTGGCGCTCGCCATCCCGGCGGCGTACGCGCTGAGCATCAAGCCGGTCCAGAAGTGGACCGACGTCATGTTCTTCCTGCTGTCGACGAAGATGCTGCCGGTCATCGCGGCGCTGCTGCCGATCTACCTCATCGTCCAGCGGCTCAACATGCTGGACAACGTGTGGTCGCTCATCGTCCTCTACACGGCGATGAACCTGCCGATCGCGGTGTGGATGATGCGGTCGTTCCTCGCCGAGGTGCCGCGGGAGGTGCTCGAGGCCGCCCAGGTGGACGGCGCCGGGCTGATGCGCGTGCTGTGGCACGTCGTCCGACCGATCGCGATGCCGGGCATCGCGGCGACGGCGCTGATCTGCATCATCTTCTCCTGGAACGAGTTCCTGTTCGCCCTCAACCTCACGGCGGTGCGGGCCTCCACCGCGCCGGTGTTCCTCGTCGGGTTCATCACCAACGAGGGGCTGTTCCTCGCGCGGCTCTGCGCCGCGGCGACCCTCGTCTCGTTGCCGGTGCTCGTCGCCGGGTTCGCGGCCCAGGACAAGCTGGTGCGCGGCCTGTCCCTCGGGGCGGTGAAGTGAGGGCGGCCGTCGTCCACGAGCCCGGCCTCGTCGAGGTCGTCGACGTCGCGGACCCCTCCCCCGGCCCCGACGACGTCGTCGTGGAGGTGGCGGCCTGCGGGGTGTGCGGCACCGACGTGCACATCCTGCACGGGGAGTTCGCCCCGCGGCTGCCGGTCACGCCCGGCCACGAGCTCGCCGGCACGGTCGTCGCGGTCGGCCGGGACGTCACCGGGCTGCGGGTCGGCGACGTCGTGGCCGCGGACCCGAACCTGTACTGCGGCCGCTGCCACTACTGCCGCCGGGGCCGCGGCAACCTCTGCGAGCGGTTCGCGGCGCTCGGCGTGACGCACCCGGGGGGAGCGGCGCAGTACGTCGCGGTACCCGCGGGCAACTGCGTCCGGCTGCCCGAGCACGTCCGGGCGGAGGACGCCGTGCTCATCGAGCCGCTGTCCTGCGCGGTGCACGCGGTCGACGTCCTGCGCGGCCGGGTCGGGGACCACTGCCTCGTCTACGGTGCCGGGACGATGGGGCTGATGGTGCTCCGGCTCGCCCTGGCCACCGGAGCCGCCAGCGTCGACGTCGTGGACACCGACCCGGGCAAGCTGGTGGCCGCGCAGGCACTCGGGTGCCGGCAGGCGGTCACCGACGCCGACGAGCTCGACATGCCGCGCGGGTGGGAGGTCGTCGTCGACTGCACCGGTGCGCCGTCGGCGATCGAGGACGGCCTCTCCCGGGTCGGCCGCGGCGGGACCTTCCTGCAGGTCGGCGTCACGTCGCCGGGCACACGGGTGGGCTGGGAGCCGTACCGCGTGTTCCGCGAGGAGATCACCATCACCGGCTCGATGGGCGTCCTGCACTCCTACGAGCGCGCCGCCGAGCTGTTCTTCGGCGGGCTCGTCGACCCGGCGCTGCTCGTCAGCGACCGCTTCCGCCTGGACGACTACCGCGCCGCCCTCGACCTTGTCGCCGCCGGAACGGCGCGCAAGGTGCTCGTCACCCCCCATCACTGAACGGAAGGACCCCCCGTGCAGACCCTGGTCATCGGCGACGGCTTCATCCCGGCCGCCTCCTACGTCGACGCCTTCGCACGCGAGGCGGCCGACGGCGAGGTGCAGGTGAGCACCGTCGACTGGTCCGGCAGCAAGGCTCACCACCACGAGGTGCAGCAGGTGATGGAGGTCTCCGGCGCCAACGCGGTCGAGGCCCCGCCGGAGGTGCTCGCCGCGGTGGGCGACGCCGAGGCCCTGTGCTTCCACTTCGCTCCGGTCAACCGCACCGTGCTGGACGCCGCACCGCGGTTGCGGCTCCTCGCCGTCGCCCGCACCGGCCTGGAGAACGTGGACGTCGAGGTGGCGACCGACCGCGGCATCGCCGTGGTGCCCGCCTACGGGCGCAACGCCGGCGCGGTGGCCGAGCTGCAGATCGCGCTGATGCTGGCCGAGGCGCGCAACGTGGCCCGGGCCGACGCCAGCATCAAGTCCGGCGGCTGGCGCAAGGACTTCCCCGGCCACCGCATCGAGATCGCCGACAGCACGGTGGGCATGGTCGGGTTCGGCCACGTGGGCAGGGTCTTCGCGCGGCGGATCGCCGGCTTCGGCGCCAGGCTCCTCGCGTTCGACCCCTACGCCGACCCCCAGCACCTGGCCGAGCACGGCGTCGAGGCGGTGCCCGCGCTGGAGGACGTCTTCCGCCGCTCGGACTTCGTCGTCGTCCAGGCGCGCCACACGCCCGAGACCGAGCGCTTCATCGGCCGCGCCCAGCTCGACCTGATGCACGAGGGCGCCTACTTCGTCAACGTGTCACGCAGCCGGGTTGTCGACACCGGCGCCCTGCTCGCCGCGCTGCAGGAGGGCCGGATCTCCGGTGCCGGGCTGGACGTCTTCGACGACGAGCCGCTGCCCGCCGACTCGCCGTGGCGGTCGCTGGACAACGTCACCCTGACGACCCACTTCGGCGGCGACACCGAGAGCACCAACCGGACGTCGGCCGCGCTGGTCGCCGCCGCGGTGCTCGAGTTCGCCCGCACCGGCACGGTGGCGCACGCCGTCAACGCCGGGAGCCTCGGGTGGGCGTGAGCCGGCCCCTGCTGCTCGGCGTCGACAGCGGGCAGACGACGGGCAAGGCCGCGCTGTTCGACACCGCCGGCCGCACGGTCGCCGTCGCGCACGCCGCCACCCTGACCCGCCACCCCCGGCCGCGGTGGGCCGAGCGCGACCTCGACGAGCTGTGGTCGCAGGTGGCCGCGGCGGTCCGGGACGTGCTGGCCCAGGCCGGCCCGGACGCCGAGGTCGCCGCCGTCGGCGTCTGCGGCCACAACGACGGCGCCTACCTGGTGGACGGCGACCTGCGCCCGGTGCGCCCCGGGATCCTCGCCACGGACACCCGGGCCCACCGCGAGGCCGCCGACGTGGCCGACGGCCCGGACGCCGGTCGGGTGCTCTCGCTCACCGGGCAGGTGCCGTTCGCGGCGTCCCCGGGAGCGCTCCTCACCTGGCTGGCCCGCCACGAGCCGGAGAGCCTGGAACGCACCCGCTGGGCGCTGTTCTGCAAGGACTGGATCCGGCTGCGGCTGACCGGCGAGGTGGCCACCGACCGCAGCGAGGCGAGCGCCGCGTTCACCGACGTCCACGCCCAGTCGTGGAGCGACGAGGCGCTCGGCCTCTACGGCCTGGAGCGCCTGCGGGAGGCGCTGCCCCCGATCCTCGACGGCACGGACGTCGCCGGCCACGTGACCGCCGAGGCCGCCGAGCTGACCAGGCTGCGGGCGGGCACCCCCGTGGTCGCCGGGGCGCACGACGTGGACGCCGCGGCGCTGGGGATCGGCGCCGCGCAGGTCGGCGCGGCGAGCGCGGTGCTCGGCACCTTCAGCATCAACCAGGTGCTCGCCGACGAGCCGGTCACCGACGCCCGCTGGCAGGCGCGGTCGTTCGTGCAGAAGGGCCGCTGGCTGCACATGTCCACCTCGCCCGCGGGCGCGGTGAACCTCGACTGGGCGCTGCGCCGCTTCGGCCCGGCGGACGCCGCCGGCGCACCCGACCCGGCGGCCGGCGTGGCCGAGGCGGTGGCGGAGCCGCCGCGCGAGGACGACCCGTACTTCCTGCCGTTCCTGTTCGGGTCGCCGCACGGCCCGGACCTGGCCGGCTCCTTCGTGGGACTGCGCGGGTGGCACGACCGCGGTGCGGTGCTGCGCGCCGTCCTGGAGGGCGTCGTCCTCAACCACCGCACCCACATGGAGCCGCTCGCCGAGCGGCTGCGGCCGGCCGGCGCCCTGCGCGTCTGCGGCGGCGGCGCCCGCAGCCCGGAGTGGACGCAGCTGCTGGCCGACGCCCTCGGGACGACGGCGGAGGTCACCGACACCGAGGAGGCGGGCGCCCGGGGCGCCGCCCTGCTCGCGGGCGTCGGGACCGGTGTGTACGCGTCGCTGGACGACGCGGTGGCCGCTTCCGTGCGGGTCGTCAGGCGGCAGGAGCCGCGTCCGGAGGAGACAGCGCGCCTGGAGGCCCGGTACCGGCGGTACCTCGCGCTGGTCGAGGCCCTCGGCGCCGTCGGGTCGGGAGGGCAGTCGTGACGCTCGTCGCCCCGACCGACCTGCTGGGCACGGCCCGCGATCAGCGGCGCTCCGTCGGTGCCTTCAACGTCATCCAGCTCGAGCACGCCGAGGCCTACGTGCGGGCCGCCGAGCGCACCGGGCTGGCGGTGGTGCTGCAGGTCAGCGAGAACACCGTGCGCTACCACGGCGCGCTGGAGCCGCTGGCGCTGGCCTGCGTCGCGATCGCCCGCCGCGCCGCCGCACCCGTCGTCGTCCACCTCGACCACGCCGAGGACACCTCGCTGGTCGCCGAGGCCGTCGCGCTGGGCTTCACGTCGGTCATGTACGACGGCGCGACCCTGCCGTACGAGGAGAACGTCGCGCGCACCCGCGACGTGGTCCGGCACTGCCGGGCGGCCGGGGTGAGCGTGGAGGCCGAGCTCGGCGAGGTCGGCGGCAAGGACGGCGCCCACGCGCCCGGGGTGCGCACCGACCCGCGGGAGGCCGCCGCGTTCGTCGAGGCGACCGGCGTGGACGCCCTGGCGGTGGCCGTCGGCACGTCGCACGCCATGACCGACCGGTCCGCGGTGGTGGACCTGGCGCTCGTGCGGGCCCTCGCGGCCGCCGTCCCGGTGCCGCTCGTGCTGCACGGGTCCTCCGGGGTGGACGACGACGGGCTGGCCGCGTGCGCCCGTGCCGGGACGGCGAAGATCAACATCGCGACCCGGCTCAACCAGGTCATGACGGCGGAGGTGCGCCGGCGGCTGGCCGCCGACGAGCGGGTCTCGGACCCCCGCCGCTACCTCGGTCCCGCGAGGGACGCGGTCGTCGACGAGGTGGCCGCGCTCCAGCGGCTGCTGTGGAGAGAAGGAGAACCCTGATGACCGCGCTGAACGCCGCCGCGCTGGCCGAGATCGGCGAGCGGGTCCCCGTCCCGTCGTACGACCGGTCGCGCGTGGTGCCGGGGATCGTGCACGTCGGCGTCGGCGGCTTCCACCGCGCCCACCAGGCGATGTACCTCGACACGCTGATGAACGCCGGGAAGGCGCTCGACTGGGGCGTCTGCGGGGTGGGCCTGCTGCCCGGGGACGCCGCCATGCGCGACGCCATGGCGGCTCAGGACTGCCTGTACACGCTCGTCGTCAAGCACCCGGACGGCCGCCTCGAGCCCCGCGTGGTGGGCTCCATGGTCGACTACCTGTTCGCCCCGGACGGCCCCGACGCCGTCGTGGAGCGGATGGCCGACCCGGCGACCCGCATCGTCTCGCTCACGGTCACCGAGGGCGGCTACAACGTGCACCCGGTGACCGGCGAGTTCGACGCCGACGACCCGGCGGTGCGCGCCGACCTGACCGACGGCGCGACGCCGCGCACGGTGTTCGGCATCGTCACCGAGGCGCTCCGCCGCCGGCGCGACCGGGGGCTGGCGCCGTTCACCGTCGTGTCGTGCGACAACATCCAGGGCAACGGTGACGTGGCGGCGCGGATGTTCACCGCCTTCGCTCGGCTCCGGGACCCCGGACTCGGCGACTGGATGACGGACGCCGTCCGGTTCCCCAACTCGATGGTCGACCGCATCACCCCGGTCACCAGCGACGACGACCGCGCGCTGCTCGCGGACCGGTTCGGCGTCGAGGACCGCTGGCCGGTGGTGTGCGAGCCGTTCACCCAGTGGGTGCTGGAGGACTCGTTCGGCGGCGAGCGGCCCCCGCTGGAGGACGCCGGCGTCCAGGTCGTGCCCGACGTCCACCCGTACGAGCTGATGAAGCTCCGGCTGCTCAACGCCAGCCACCAGGCGCTGTGCTACCTCGGCTACCTGGACGGCTACCGCTACGCGCACGAGGTGTGCCAGGACCCGCTGTACGTCGAGTTCCTGCTCGGCTACATGACCGAGGAGGGGTCGCCGACGCTGGCCCCCGTGCCCGGCGTGGACCTCGAGGAGTACCGCCGCACGCTCGTCGCACGCTTCGCGAACGCGGCTGTCCGCGACACGCTCGCCCGGCTCTGCGCCGAGTCCAGCGACCGGATCCCGAAGTGGCTGGTGCCCGTCATCCGCCACCAGCTCGCGGCCGGTGGCCCGATCGAGCGGTCCGCACTCGTGGTCGCCTCGTGGGCCCGGTACGCGGAGGGCGTCGACGAGCAGGGCGAGCCGATCGAGGTGGTCGACCGGCGGCGGGAGCCGCTGATGGCGGCGGCGCGGCGGAACCGCGAGGACCCCACCGCGTTCATCGCGGACCGGGACCTGTTCGGCGACCTCGTGGACGACGAGCGGTTCGTCGCCGCGTACACCGCGTCGCTGCGGAGCCTCCACGAACGGGGCGCCCGGGCCACGCTCGAGGAGCTGGTCGCCCGGACGCGCGTCAGCGGCGGCTGAGCTCGCTCTCGCCCTCGCCGGCCCGCCGGCGCTGCCGCAGGGCGTGGCGGCGCTCGCGGTACCCGAGCAGGGTGCCGACCGCGACGAGCAGGCCGCCGACCACGAGGCTCACGCCCGCCGCGGTCTGGCCCGTCGGCAGCAGCCCCGGGACGACGAGGGCCGCGACGCCCATCGCGAGCATGGCCGCCGCCCCGACCAGCGACAGCGCCACGTTGCGGGGGCTGGCGCCGGCGAGCTGGGACACGTGGTGCGCGCGCTCGCGGACGTGGTGCAGGTGGTGGCGGGCCCAGTCGTACTCGCTGGCGAGGATCGCGAGGCCGGCGGCGGTGCCGAGCAGGCCGGGACCGGGCAGGACGAGCATGGCCAGTCCGACCAGGAGCACCACGGTGCCGACCACCGTGACGCTGACCCGGCGCACCATGCGGACCGAGCGGGACACCCTCCTACCGTCTCATGCCACCGGTGGCGCCGCGTACCGCGGCAGGATCGGCCGGCGTCGCCGCCTCGAGGGCCCCGATCTGACCATCGGGTGAAATGTCGGTTCGACCGTCGTCCCGGGTGGTGACGTCGTGTGCCCCCCTCGGCTACGCTCGTTGTAGTTGCTGTGCTCGCACGTCTTGTTTTCCTGCATCAGGAGCGGACGACGAAACACCGTGACGCGCGGGTCCGGAGGTCGGGCTCGACGGAACACTCCGAAGGGAAACAGGTACGTGACCACAGGT
>JBKHXE010000134.1:0-8212 GCA_046566185.1 Actinomycetes bacterium
CTCCACGACGCGGAACCCCGCGTCGTCCAGCTGCCACCGGACGACGGTGCGGATGGCCGCGTCGTCGTCGACCACGAGCACCACCGGCGCCCGGCGGTCGGTGACCCGGTCGGACTCGGCCTGGCTCATCGGTGGTGGCTACCACACCACCGCACCCGGGTCACGCTCGCGGTCCTCGACCGCCGGACGGGGTCGCACACGAACGAGGCCGAGGATCGATGACCCGGGGCCTGTCTCACGTGCGCGAGGGGGGAGTTGAACCCCCACGCCCTTTCGGGCACACGGACCTGAACCGTGCGCGTCTGCCTATTCCGCCACTCGCGCGAGCGGGGTCGAGGCTAGCACGGGCCGCGGGCCGCCCCGGACGCGCTCGGTGGTGCCGAGCGCGGACCCCGTTACGATCAGGGACGCGGGGGCCGGCACACCGGCCCCGTTGCGCATGCCCAGGGGTGGACCACCGACCGAGGGAGGCAGACGTGGGAGTGCTCGACCGCTTCGAGCGGGGCATCGAGCGCGCCGTCAACGGTGCCTTCGCGAAGGCCTTCAAGGCCGAGGTCCAGCCGGTCGAGCTGGCCAGCGCGCTGCGCCGCGAGACCGACACCGAGGCCGCCGTGGTGGCCCGCGACCGCACCCTCGTGCCGAACGCGTTCGTCATCGAGCTCGGCCCCAGCGACCACGACAGGGTCATGGAGTGGGACGACACCCTCGCCGAGGAGCTGGCGGACGCCGTCACCGACCACGCCCGCCAGCAGCGCTACGCCTTCGTCGGGCCGGTCTCCATCCGCTTAGAGCGCGACGAGGAGCTCGAGACCGGCGTCTTCCGGGTCCGCAGCGCCCGGGTGAAGGGCACGGTGGCCCCGGCGACGGCCGCGACCGCGACGCCGCACCACCCGGTGCTGGACGTCGACGGCCGCCGCTACCAGCTGACCGGCGCGGTCACGGTGCTCGGCCGGGGATCGGACGCCGACGTCGTGGTCGACGACCCGGGCGTCTCCCGGCGGCACGCCGAGATCCGGCTGGACGGCGACAGCGCCGTCATCCGCGACCTCGGCTCCACGAACGGCACGTTCGTCGACGGCGAGCGCACCAGCACCGCGCGCCTCGTCGACGGCAGCCGCATCACCGTGGGCCGCACCCGCATCACCATCTCCTTCCACGGCGACCGCGGCGACGACGACGCATGAGCGAGCTGACGCTCACCGTCCTGCAGCTGGGCTTCGTCGTCCTGCTGTGGGTGTTCGTGCTCTCGGTCGTCGGCGTCCTGCGCCGGGACCTGTTCGGCACCAAGGTCGTGCAGCGGCAGCCCGCCGCCCCGCGCCGCCCGGCCCAGCAGCCACCGGCGGCCGCGCCGGCGCCGGCCCCGAAGCGCCAGCCGGCCCCCGACCGGAGCGCGCCTCGCACGCTGGTGGTCACCGCGGGGTCGCTCAAGGGCACCACCATCGACCTCGGCTCCGCGCCCGTCCTCATCGGCCGCGCGCCGGAGTGCACGCTCGTCCTCACCGACGAGTACGCCTCGGGGCGCCACGCCCGGCTGTTCCAGCGCGACGGCCGCTGGTTCGTCGAGGACCTCGGCTCCACCAACGGCACCACCCTCGACCGCTCGCCCCTGAAGGAGCCGACGCCGGTAGGGCCGGGTCAGCAGCTGCGGATCGGACGCACCGTCATCGAGCTGCGGAGGTAGCCGCCGATGGCCATCGCGCTGCGGTACGCAGCCCGTTCCGACATCGGCCTGGGCCGGTACCGGAACAACCAGGACTCCGCCTACGCGGGCCCGCACCTGCTCGTCGTCGCCGACGGCATGGGCGGGCACGCCGGCGGGGACGTCGCGTCGTCCATCGCGGTCGGCGAGCTGTCGACGCTGGACGGCGAGTCCCACGGCCCGGAGGCGATGCGCCACCTGGAGCGCAGCATCGCCCGCGCCCGCGACCTCATCGCCCGGCGCGTCGGGGAGGACCCGGAGCTCGCCGGGATGGGGACCACCGTCACCGCGCTGCTGCGGTCGGGCCGCAAGCTCGTGCTCGCCCACATCGGCGACTCGCGGGCCTACCTGCTGCACGAGGGCAGGCTCACGCGGGTGACGAAGGACCACACGTTCGTCCAGTCGCTCATCGACGAGGGCCGCATCACCGAGGACGAGGCGGAGCGGCACCCGCAGCGGTCGGTGATCATGCGCGTGCTCGGCGACGTGGACGCCGGCAGCGACGTCGACACCTCCGTGCGCGAGGCGTCGGTCGGGGACCGGTGGCTGCTGTGCTCCGACGGGCTGTCCGGCGTCGTCAGCGACGAGACCCTCGAGGAGACGCTGCGGGACGTCACCGACCCCGCCGAGTGCGCCGAGCAGCTGGTGTCCCTGGCCCTGCGGGCGGGGGGGCCCGACAACATCACCTGCATCGTCGCGGACGTCGTCGAGGTCACGACGACCCCCGACTCCACCCCGCAGGTCGTCGGCGCCGCCGCGGCCGCCCGCGCCCGCGACTCCCTCGCCGCGGACACCCCGGCCGCCAGGGCCGCCGCGCTGGTCGCCGACGACGAGCAGGACCACCCCGACGATGAGGACGACGGGCCGTCGCGGTGGCGCGCCGTGCGCCGGCTCGTCGCGGTGGCCGTCGTCGTGGCGCTGCTGGTCGGCGGTGGCTGGGCCGCGTACGCGTGGAGCCAGCAGCAGTACTACGTCGGCACGGTGGGCGCCTCGGACGACGCGCGGGTCGCGATCTACCGCGGCCTGACCCAGGACGTGGGACCCCTGCGGCTCTCGGGGGTCTACGAGGAGCAGGACCTGCCGCTCGACGCCCTCCCGGCCGTCTGGCGGCAGCGCGTCGAGTCCGGCATCACCGCCGAGAGCCTGGACGACGCCCGGCGCATCGTGCGCGACCTGCTGCGCCGATCCGAGCTGTGCGAGCCGGAGCCGGCCGCCGCGGCGCCGACCCCCACCGCCACGCCGTCCCCGTCGCCGAGCCCGACGGCCGGCGCCACCCCGACGCCGTCCCCGACCAGCGCCCTCACCGCCGTCCCGTCGCCCAGCCCGACGGAGACGCTTCCCGAGGGCTGCGAGGAGGCCGGCTGATGGCCACCGTGACCGAGCACGCCCCCCGCACCCGCCGCAACGTCGAGCTGGTGCTGCTCGTCGTCGCCGTCGGCATCGCGATGGCGGCCTACGGGCTCGTCGGCGTCGCGCAGGACGGCACCTGGCCGCCGGGCCTGCTCGGGTACGGCGCCGGCCTCGGCGGGCTCGCCGCCGCGGTGCACGCCGTCCTGCGGTGGAGGGCCCGCTACGCCGACCCCGTGCTGCTGCCGATCGCCACCGCCCTCAACGGCATCGGGCTGGCCGTCATCCACCGTCTGGACGTCGCCGAGGGCCTGGGCGGCGGCGAGGGCTTCGCGCCACGCCAGCTGATGTGGACCACCATCGCCGTCGCCGCCGCCTGCGCCGTCCTGCTGCTGCTGGGCGACCACCGCATCCTGCGGCGCTACACGTTCACCGCGATGGTCGGCGGCCTCGTCCTGCTGCTGCTGCCGCTCGTGCCCGTGCTGGGGACGACGATCAACGGCGCACGCATCTGGATCCGGTTGGGGCCGTTGAGCTTCCAGCCCGGCGAGCTCGCCAAGATCGTGCTGACGGTCTTCTTCGCCGGTTACCTGGTCACCCACCGCGACACCCTCTCCCTCGCCGGTCGCAAGGTGCTCGGCCTGCAGCTGCCGCGTGGCCGCGACTTCGGGCCGATCCTCATCGCCTGGCTGGCGAGCATGGGCGTGCTCGTGCTGGAGCGCGACCTCGGGACGTCGCTGCTGTTCTTCGGGCTCTTCGTCGCGATGCTCTACGTCGCCACCGAGCGCGTCGCGTGGATCGCCGTGGGCCTCAGCCTCTTCGTCGGCGGCGCGGTGCTGGCGTGGAGCCTGTTCGACCACGTGCAGGGTCGGGTGCGCGCCTGGCTCGACCCGTTCGCCGCCGAGGTGTACGACGCCGAGGTCGGCGGCAGCTACCAGCTGGTGCAGGGCCTGTTCGGCATGGCCAACGGCGGCATCGTCGGCACCGGGCTCGGGCAGGGCCGGCCCGACATCGTCCCCTACGCCGAGAGCGACTTCATCATCGCCGCGGTCGGCGAGGAGCTCGGGCTGATCGGGCTGTTCGCCGTCCTCGTCCTCTACCTCGTGCTCGTCGAGCGCGGCCTGCGGACGGCGGTCGGCGTGCGCGACGGCTTCGGCAAGCTGCTCGCCGGCGGGCTGGCCTTCGCCGTGGCCCTGCAGGTGTTCGTGGTCGCCGGCGGCGTCACGCGCGTCATCCCGCTGACGGGTCTGACGATGCCGCTGCTGGCCTACGGCGGTTCGTCGCTGGTCGCGAACTGGATGATCGTCGCGCTGCTGCTGCGCATCAGCGACTCCGCGCGCCGTCCCTCACCGGCCGTCTCGTCACGCCCGTCCGACGACACCGCCGCCACCCAGGTGGTCGCGGTCCGGCCGACCGGGGGAGGTGCCGCGTGAACGCCCCGCTGCGCCGCCTGGCCGTCGTCGCCTTCGCGCTGTTCGCCGCCCTGCTGGCGAGCACGACGTGGATCCAGTTCGTGCGCGCCGACGAGCTGAACGCCGACCCGCGCAACTCCCGCACCCTGCTGCGCGAGCTGGGCCGCGAGCGCGGCCCCATCGTCGTCGCCGGCGACCCCGTCGCGGCGTCCGTCGCCGACGAGGACGACGACCCCTACGAGTTCCAGCGGGAGTACGCCCAACCGCGCCTGTACGCCCACACCACGGGGTACTACTCGGTGTTCTTCGGCGCTTCCGGGCTCGAGCAGGCCGCCGGCGACCTGCTGAGCGGCACCGCCGACCAGCTCTTCTACCGCCGCGTCTCCGACCTGCTCACCGGTGCGGAGCCGCAGGGCGCCGTCGTCGAGACCACGCTCGACCCCGTCGTCCAGCAGGTGGCCACCGAGGCGCTCGGCGGTCAGCGGGGCGCCGTGGTGGCACTGGACCCCGCCACCGGGGACATGCTCGCAATGGTGTCGTCCCCCGACTTCGACCCGAACGAGCTGGCCAGCCACGACCGGGAGGCCGCGACGGCCGCCCGCCAGGCCCTGCTGGACGACCCGGCGCGCCCGCTGGAGAACCGGGCGATCTCCGGGCGGCTCTACCCCCCGGGCTCGGTCTTCAAGGTCGTCACCGCGGCCGCGGCGCTGGAGAGCGGTCGCTACGACGAGAACAGCGTCGTGCCGGGGCCCGCCGAGCTCGACCTGCCGCAGACCACGGTCAACCTCCCCAACTCCAGCGGCCAGGCCTGCGGCCCCGACGACCAGGTGTCGCTCACCGACGCGATGCGGCAGTCGTGCAACACCGCGTTCGGGGCGATCGGCCTGGACCTCGGGGACGACGCCCTGCGCGACCAGGCGCAGGCCTTCGGCTTCGGGCAGGAGCTGCGCATCCCGCTGCGCGCGACCCCGAGCAGCCTGCCGGAGGACATGGACGCCCCGCAGACCGCCCAGGCGGCCATCGGGCAGTTCGACGTGCGGGTCACGCCGCTGCAGATGGCGATGGTGAGCGCCGCCGTCGCGAACCGCGGGGTGGTGATGCAGCCCCAGCTCGTGCAGGCCGTCCGCAGCGCGGACCTCGAGGTGATCGACGAGCCGCAGCCCACCGAGCTCGGCCGCGCGGTGTCGGAGGAGACCGCCGCCGCGCTGGCCCGGATGATGGTGACGGTCGTGCAGGAGGGCACCGGCGAGGCCGCGCAGATCTCCGGCGTCTCCGTCGCCGGCAAGACCGGGACGGCGCAGCACGCCGAGGGCGCCGACCCGCACGCCTGGTTCACCGCGTTCGCGCCGGTGGAGGACCCGCAGGTCGCCGTCGCGGTCGTCGTCGAGGAGGGCGGCGAGGCCGGCAGCGAGGCGTCCGGCGGCCGGACCGCCGCCCCCGTCGCGCGGGCGGTCATCGAGGCGGTGCTGAGCCGGTGAGGCCCTACGAGGACCTGGTGCTGGGCGGGCGGTACCGCCTGGAGTCCCGGCTCGCGATCGGCGGCATGGGCGAGGTGTGGAGCGCCACCGACGACGTGCTCGGCCGCGAGGTCGCCGTCAAGGTGCTCAAGGAGGAGTACACCGGTGACCCGGGGTTCCTCGAGCGCTTCCGCGCCGAGGCCCGGCACAGCGCCGGGCTCGCCCACCCGAACATCGCGCTCACCTACGACTACGGCGAGGCCGACGGCAGCGCCTACCTCGTCATGGAGCTCGTACCGGGCGAGCCGATGTCCGACCTGCTGGCGCGCGAGGGGGCTCTGCCGCCCGAGCGGGCGCTGGACCTGCTGGCCCAGGCCGCCGCCGGGCTCGGCGCCGCCCACGCCGTCGGCGTCGTCCACCGCGACGTCAAGCCCGGCAACCTGCTCGTCACCCCGGACGGCACGGTCAAGGTCACCGACTTCGGCATCGCCCGGGCCGCCGACTCCGCGCCACTGACGGCCACCGGCCAGGTGATGGGGACCGCGCAGTACCTGGCACCCGAGCAGGCGATGGGCCGCGCCAGCGTGCCGGCCAGCGACGTGTACGCCCTCGGCGTGGTCGCCTACGAGGCCCTCACCGGCGCGCGCCCGTTCCACGGCGACTCGCAGGTCGCCATCGCCATGGCGCACATCAACGAGCAGCCGGCGCCGCTGCCGGCCGACCTGCCCGCCGGCGTCCGCGCGCTCGTGGAGCGGTCGATGGCCAAGGACCCGGCCGAGCGACCGGCGGACGGCGGGGTGTTCGCCGAGGCCGCCGGCGCACTCGCGGCGGGCGACGAGCAGCGGGCCCTCGGCATCCTCGGCGCAGCCGCCGCCGGAGCCGCGGCCGCGGCGGTCGCGACCGAGGCGATGCCCGCCGCCGACGCCACGCAGGCCATGCCCCCCGCCGACTCGACGCGGGTGATGCCGGCGGCCGCCGCCCCCGGCCCGCCGACCGCGGCGACGACGAGCGCCCGCCCTCCCTCCGGACGACCGGCCCGCAGACTCACCGGTCCGCTGCTGGCCCTGCTCGCGCTGGTGGCGTTCGTCGTCCTCGGCGCCCTGCTGGCGAACGTCCTCGGCGGCGACGACCCCGGTACGGTGACGCCGACGCCTGCGGCTCCCTCGCAGCCCACCGAGACGACGGAGCCCAGCCCGGAGCCCACGGCGGAGCCGACGCAGCCGGCGGCCACCACGCCGTCCGGCATCACGGTGGACGCGGCGGACTACGTGGGACGCCCGTTCGACGAGGTCGAGGAGGCCCTGGAGGAGCTCGGGCTGAAGGTGGAGAAGGAGCCGGTGCAGGACACGGACGCCGAGAAGGACACGGTGCTCGACGTGTCCGCCGGGACCTTCGCCGAGGGGGACACGGTCACCGTGCTGGTGGCCGAGCCGAAGGAGAATCCCGGTCGGGGCAAGGGCCGGGGCGACGGGAACGAGGACGACTGATCGTGGACACCCCACCCCGCATGCTCGGCGACCGCTACGAGGTCGGCGCCCTCCTCGGGCGGGGCGGCATGGCCGAGGTGCACCTCGGCCGCGACACCCGCCTCGGCCGGCAGGTGGCCGTGAAGATGCTCCGTGCCGACTTCGCCCGCGACCCGGTGTTCCAGGCCCGCTTCCGCCGCGAGGCGCAGTCGGCCGCCGCCCTCAACCACCCCAACGTCGTCGCCGTCTACGACACCGGGGAGGACGCCGTCCTGGAGTCCGGGGGGGCCCAGGCCCGTCTGCCGTACATCGTCATGGAGTACGTGCAGGGCCACACCGCCCGGGACCTGCTGCGGGCCCGCGCGCTGGACGGCGCCGACCCGCACGGGATCGGCATCGAGGAGGCCGTCGACATCACCGTCGGCGTGCTCGACGCGCTCGAGTACAGCCACCGGGCGGGCATCGTCCACCGCGACATCAAGCCCGCCAACGTGATGATCACTCCTCGCGGCGACGTCAAGGTGATGGACTTCGGCATCGCCCGGGCCGTCGCGGACTCCTCGGCCACGATGACGCAGACCCAGGCCGTCATCGGCACCGCGCAGTACCTGTCGCCCGAGCAGGCGCGCGGCGAGACCGTCGACGCACGCAGCGACCTGTACTCCGCCGGCTGCCTGCTGTACGAGCTGCTCACCGGCCGGCCCCCGTTCGTGGGCGACTCACCCGTGTCGGTGGCCTACCAGCACGTCCGCGAGGTGCCGCAGCCGCCCTCGACGTTCAACCCCGAGGTGCCCGACTCGATCGACCGCGTCGTGCTGATGGCGCTCGCGA
>JBKHXE010000135.1:0-9122 GCA_046566185.1 Actinomycetes bacterium
AACCGGACGGCGATGTCGACGTCACGGGCGGATGCCGCGTCGGTCCTGGCGCTGCCGAACAGGGTCAGGACCTCGACGTCGTGGCGCTCGCACAGCCGCGCGAGCGAGCCGTCGTCCGCCGATCTCAACAGTCTCCCCACTGCTTGCTGGACTCCCACACCGACCACGGTAGCCGCCACCCCCACGCTCCCGATCATCTGGGCAGGGCGGCCAGCAGTGCGTCGAGCACCGCCTCCTCGTGCACGGCGGTGCCGCGCGCCTCCATCGCCTCGCCGAGCGCGCCGTCCCACGCCGGGACGACCTTCCGCCCTTCGAGCGGCACACCGTCAGTGGGAGCGGCGAGGTAGTCGTCCGCCGACATCCGCCACGGCGTGCACCCGGCGGTCGCCACCAGCCGGTTCGCGATGGCGACTCCGGGCCAGTCGAAGTCGCCGTGGTAGGCCAGCACCGCTCCGCACGCCAGCAGTCGCGCCAGCACGTCCAGCACCACCAGCCCGGGCATCCCGGAGGTGCACACCACCGGCACGGCTCCGCCGCGCTCCTGCGCGACGGACTCGAGGACGCGCGGGTTCTCGCACACCAGCACCCACGTGCCGCACGCGACGTCGAGCTCGCCGCGGGCCAGGTCCCACGCCGTGACGTGCTGCGGGTCGCCGCTGTCGGCGGCACCCCGCAGCCGGCCCGCGAGGCGGGAGTGGCCGAGAGGCCGCAGCCCGAGCACCAGGCAGGTCGACGACACCGTGTCGGCGGTGACCCCGTGCCGCTCCCAGAGCTCCCTCCTGGCCCCGGTGGTCCGGGGCGGCTCGTCACCGCCTGCCGCGGCGAGGGCCCGCAGCACCAGCTGGGACAGCACGGTCCCGTCGTCCAGCGCATGCGCGTCGCCGGCCACGCGAGCGGCGAGCACGGTGCGCGCGACGGGACCGGCCGGGTCGCGTCCCACCAACTCCTCGACGACCGACAGCGCCGTGGGCAGCAGCCCGTCGGCGGCGACGCCGGACTGCCGGGACAGCAGCCCCGAGCGCCGGACCCCGGCCAGCCACGGCTCAACCCAGGCGCGGGCCGCGACCTCGGGGTGCTCCGCGAGCCAGTGACGCGCCGCGTGGAACGGGGCCTCGCGCGCGGCGGCGGAGGCCGACCGCTCCGCCTGGCGGTTCCGCAGTGGCCCACCGAGTCGCTCCAGCAGGTCGACCAACCCGGCCGCGCCGGCCCGCTCCCGGGCCACGGCGTCCAGGACGACGAGGTCGACGCGAACGCTGTCACGGACCACCGGGCGGCCCAGCAGCCCGCCGACGGCGTGGCGCTGGGCTCGCTCCAGGCCCGAGACGACGATCAGACCTTGCGGCTGGATGCCGTTACGTTCCAGGCGGTTCCGCGCCGCCGCCCACACCGGCTCCAGTGCCCGGTCGCGCACCCATCCAGCGACGGTCACGCACCGACCGCCTGCAGCCGGGCGCCGTCCCACGTGTACCGGAACTGCGCGATACCCCGCTCCCCCGGGTCGCGCAGCGCCTCGTAGATGGCGAGCGAGGGCACCGTCGCGTGGTCCCCCCACAGCCGCTCGCTGGTGATGACGAAGTCCAGGTCGAGGTCCACGAGGAGCCCGAACAGCAGCGGATGGGTCCGCACGTCGATCTTCGGGAAGGCGTCGTCGAGCAGGATGAACCGCGGCGCGTGCGGCGCCGCACCCGCGAGCGAGGTGAAGTGCGCCGCGGCGGCGGCGAACAGCGGCAGGTAGCAGACCACCTTCTGCTCGCCCTGGGACAGCGGCGACCGGCGGTGCAGGTCCTGCCACCGGCCCGGGGTCTCCGGCCGGGTGTACCGGATCCGGAACGCGAACCAGCGCCGGTAGTCCAGCGCCCGCGACAGGTGCTCCGCGTACCCGTCCTCCGGCGCCTCGGCGCGGGACGCCTCGATCAGCCGGTGCAGGGCGTCGCGCAACTCGGCCCGCTCCCCCGGCAGCAGGGCGCCGACCTCGCGGCCCAGCAGCGTGACGGCCCGCCGAGCGTCCTCGGGGACGTCGTCCCGCAGCTGCCACTGGAGCCGGACCGCGATCCCCTGCGACGTCGTGACCCCCGAGAGCAGGCCGTTCATCCCCTCGACGAGGTCGACCGCCTCGAGTCGCCGACGCCGCAGCACCTCACCGAGCTCGCCGATGAGGTGCTCCTCGAACAGCGTCCGCTCCCGTTCGGTGAGCAGCTGCTGGTCGTGGCGCACCGACGCCGCCAGTCGTTCGGCCAGCTCCACCACCGGGTGCTCTCCGCCGTCGTCGCGCCCCAGCGCGGCGAGCAGGTCCCCGACGCCGACGACGCGTGGCTCGTGGTCGGCCGCGTCGCTGCTCGTCGCCTGCTGGAGGGCGGCGAACAGGGCCGCCGCGTCGCCGGCTCGCTCGGGGGGATGCAGTGCGGCGAGCCGGCGGGCCAGGTCGCTGACCCGGCGTGGGACGGGCGACCCCGCCTCGAGCCCGAGAGCCGTCCCGACCGCCACGTCGACGGACTCGCCGTCCTCGTCGGCGCCTGCGCCGGCGGCGGCCAGCAGCCCCGGGACGTCGGCCAGTGCCGCCAGCGACCGGGCGGCGGCGACGACCGCCGGCTCCTGCTCGCGGCGCCGCCCGCCGGCGGCGTCCAGCGCGGTGCGCGCGGCGCCGAGCACCTCGCGTAGCAGGCCGGCGGTGTCCCGGAGGGCTCCCAGCTCGCGCCCGGCGTCCTCGATCTCGGAGCGGGCGGCGGCGAGGCGGCGCTGCAGCTCCTCGACGTCGGCACCGACGCTCTCGCTGAGGGTCCGGTACTGCTCGGCCGCGGCGTCGGCGGCGGTCTCCGCGTCGGAGGCCTCGGCCTCGAGCCGGGCGGCGTCCGCGACGTCCGCGCGCCACAGCGCCCAGTCGTTGCCCCAGCGCTCCAGCCGGCGGCGCAGCGGCGGGACGGCGTCACTCGCCTGCCGCACCCTCGCCTGGAGCCCACGCAGCGTCTCCCGGCGCTCCGCCAGCCCGGCCGCCGTGGTCGGCAGGCGGTGCCGGTCGCCGAGCTCGGCCAGCTCGCCGCGGCGGGTGGCGGCCCGCTGCCGCGCGTCGACGGCGGCCTGCTCGGCGTCGTCGGCGGCCCGCTCGGCGCGCGCGGCGGCGGCCTGACGTTCCTCGTGCCGCGTCCAGGCCGTGAGCAGCGGCTGGACGTCGGGCAGCGCCGCCAGCCACACCTCCACCTCGACGCGACGGTCGCGCGCCCGTTCCGCGGCGGCCTGCGCCTCGTCGCGGTCCTGCGTGGTCCGGGCGATGTCGGCGTCCACCTCGGCGAGGCGCCGGGCACGCTCCGCGGCCCGGGCGGTGGCCCCCACGTACTGGGCGACCGGCTTGGCTGCCCGGCCGGTCAGCGGCCCGAGCCGCCACGTGCCATCGGACCCGACCGAGGCCTCGGCGTCCGCGTCGGCGTCGGCCGCCACCCGGGCGAGGACCGAACGGACCACGTCGGCCGGGACGGCCGAGCCCTCCGGCGGATCGGCGACGAGGACGTCGGCGAGCGTGCGCCCCGCCGGGGACGCCTCGCCGGCCGGCAGGACGACGTCCCGCCGGCCTGCGTCGAGCACGGCTCCGTCGCTGCGCACCCAGGCGTCGAGCAGCCCGGAGGACTCCAGCGCCGCCTCCAGCCCGGCGCGGGCGGCCTCGTCGAGGTCGGCGGTGAAGTCCACCAGCCGCCACAGCGGAGCGCCGTCGGAGTCGCGGCGGGCCGTCCGCCCGAGCACCGGCGCCGGCGGTGCCGGGTCACGCTCGGCGGCGATGCCGGCGCGCCGGGACCGCAGGGCGAGCAGGTCGCCCTCCGCCTGACGCCGTCGTTCGCCGGCGCTGGCCTCCTCGGCCCGAAGGCCGCCGGTCACCGGCGCGACGGCCGCCCGCACCCGGCGGTCGAGGCCGGCGACGGTGGCGCCGGTGAGCTCCGGCAGCTCCACCGGGACGGCGCGGGGGTCCGCCGTCCACGCGTCGAGGCCGGTCACCAGGTCCTCCTCGGCCTGGCGGGCGAGCCGCGCGGCGTCCTCGCGCCGTCCGCGCTCCTCCTCCGCGGCGCGCTCCGCCTCCGCCGCACGCCGCTCGGCGGACTCCCGGGCGGCCTCGGCCTGCTCGGCACGCCGGCGCGCCTCCTCCACCACGGCGACCGCGGCGAGCAGCTGGCCCAGCGGCCCGAGCAGGCCGTCCAGGGCTGCGGCGTGCCTGCCGAGGTCCCGGTCGAGGGCCTCGACGTCGTCCCGGCCCTCGAGCACCGGCTCGGCCAGTCCGGCCGGCAGGCCGGTGACCCCGCCGACCCCGGCGCTGCCCGCCTCGCCGACGAGCGACCGGCCGACGCCCGCGGTCCCTGCCAGGTCGGCGCTCAGCTGCCGCGCGTCGCCCTCGACGCGGCCCCCGCTCGTGACGGCCCGCGCGGCGGCGCGGCGGGCGGTCTCGCGGGCACGGTCCGCCGCCTGGCCGAGCTCACGGACCCGCGCGTCCAGGTCGAGCAGCCGCTGCTGGCTGCGGGCCTCCGGGCTCGCCTCCAGCTCGGACCGGCGGGCCTGGGCCCGCGTGAGCCGCTGCTCGGTGTCCCGGATGCGGCGCTCGATCTCGACGTGCTCGGCTGCCCGGGCCTCGGCGTCCTGCTGGGCCTTCGCCTCCGCGTCGCGGCGCCGGGCCAGCTCGCGTGTCGCGTCGAGGAACGCCGAGCCTCGCTCGCGTGCCGCGGCGGTGGCGTAGGCGCGGTAGGCGGCGGCGAACGCGGCGACCGCCTCGGCGCCCCGCTGCCGCCGGTCGATCTGCTCCCCGAAGGCGGCCAGCTCGTCGAAGGTGTCACCGGCCGAGCGGATCGCGTCGTCGTCGACCTGCGGCAGCGCCTGGGCCAGCTGCTCGGCGAGCTTGGCGGGTTCGATGTCCTCCCCGACCTGTGGCTGGCGCAGCCAGTACAGCAGTCGCAGCAGCTCGTCGTACTGCGGCCCGTCGAGGCCGAACAGCACGCGCCCGACGTGCGTCCGGTAGGCACGGGCCTGGTCGAAGACGTGGCCGTCGTCGGCGAGCGCGGCGCGCAGCCGGTCGCGGGAGAGCGGACCGGCGCCGTCCTCCAGGTGCAGGTCGACGCCGACCGACCGCGGGCACGTGAAGTACCAGGCGCGGGCCGACTTCGACGTCGAGGACGCCTGGACGCCGACCCCGCACGTCAGCACCTCGCGCCGCCCGTCGTCGGTGCTGCGGGCGAACTCGACCCACAGGTAGCCGGTCCGGTTGCCGTCGTGCCCGTCGGTCATCAGCCACAGCAGGCTGGTGTGGTGCCGTCCTGACGCGGTGATCCGCATCTTGTCGCCGTCGATGGCGAACGGGAGCAGCATCTCCAGCGTCTTGGACTTGCCGGCCCCGTTGGTGCCCCGCAGCAGCATCCTGCCGTCGGCGAGCTCGAAGACCTGCTCGTCGTACTGCCACACGTTGAGCACACCCGCCCGGGAGAGCCGGTAGCGCCAGGGGGCGGCGGCGGCCTGGTTCGTCATGGCGTCTCCTCGTCGTCGAACAGGGATGCCTCTCCGGACGGCGCGGTGGCGCTCAGGGTGGGTCGCGCCGCGTACCGGGCGGCGGCCGCGTGCAGCCACCACGTGCCGGTGGCGTCGACCCGCACGAGGCCGGCGCCGGTCAGCACGGCCGTGGCGTCGGCCTTGGCGCGGGCGTGGTCCTCCCGGTGGTCCCGCTTGAACCCGCTGCCCCACTCGGCGAGCACGGCGTCCCCCTCCCGGTCGGTGACGTCGGCGTCCACCGGCCGCCACGTCCGGTCGCCCGGCTCGGCGCGCCGGGCGTCCTCGCGGGCCAGGTCCACGAGCCGCTCCAGCCACAGCAGCGCGAGGTGCCGTGTCGAGCCGGTGCCGGGGAACGGGACGTCGGTCAGCTCGTCGTCCGGGTCGACGGCCAGCGCGCCCTCGGCGCGCAGCTCGAGCTGCAGCCCGAGGCGGTCGCCGAACCACTCGCGCTCGCGGTTCCGGTTGCGCCGCCACCACTCGGCCTGGTCCTCGGTGAGGTCCGCCGTCGACAGGACCGGGCTCTCGACCAGGCGCCGCCGGACGGCGACCCGGGCGCCGCCGGACGCCGACGGCAGGGCCGCCACGTCGAGAAGCTCCTCGGGCCCTGATGCGGCTCCCAGCGGCGCCGACACCAGGAGGGCGAGCCGGTCCCGCCGGACGTCGAGGAGCGACAGCGTCCGCTGCTCGGCCCAGTGCTCCAGGTCGCCGTCGCGCTCGCGGAGCACCCCGAGCTCGACGAGCACGAGAAGCGCGCCGTGGAGGGCACGCCGGTCGGCGATGGCGTCCAGGTCGACGTCCAGCCCGGCGTCGGACGCGGTCGAACGGACCTCGGCGACCAGCTCGTCGACCAGCAGCTGGCTGCGGCAGCGGGTGAGGGCGGCGAGCGTGAGGCACAGCAGGGCGTAGCCGCGCGGGGTGAACGGCCGGCCGTTGCGCCGCTGCAGCGGTCGGGAGGAGTCGTGGCCGAGGCCCGCCTTGAACAGCCGCGCCGCTCCAGGCTCGACGACGAGCCGGTAGCCGAGGCCGTCGGCGAACAGGCGGGTCAGCTCCTCGCGGTGCCGGCGGACGAGGCGCAGGGCGGCGGCCTGGTCGTCGGTGTCGCCGTGCAGCAGCGGGGTCAGCAGCAGCGCCCGGGCGGCGCGCCGGCGCTCCTCGGCGGCCTGGACGTCGACCGCCGGGCCCGGTCGCTCGACGCGCGGGGTCATCCGGTGGCCTCCTGGCGAGACACCGTCTCCTCGGCCGGCTCGACGCCGAGCGTGAGGTCGGCGAGCAGCAGCCGACCGGCGGGACTGGTGAGCGTGGTGCTGCGACCGGGGGTGCGCCGCACGGCGAGGCGGAACGCGGCCCGGCTGCCCGCCGACGACGTGGCGTCGGCGACGGCGGGCCGGCCCGCGCCGAGGCCGTGCGCGGAGCCTGACAGCGCCCGCGCGAAGACCTCCAGCAGCGCCGCCCGGGCGTCGTCCGACAGCCGGAGGTGCTCGGGTTCGCCGGAGTGCCGGGCGATCTCGGCCAGGGCGGCGGCGCGGCGGCGTTCGGCGGCCTGCCGCTCGGCGAGGCGGGCCGCCTTGGCCTCGGTGAAGTCCTGTCGGCGGCCCGACCGGCCGGCGATCCGGCGCTCACCGCTGCGCCGCAGGGTCACGGGCACCTCGGCGACGGGCGTGCGCCACCAGGACGCCGTCGGCGGAACCGGGTCGGCGTCGTCGTCGGCGGCGAACGCGAGGCGCCGGCAGGAGTAGAGCCCGAAGGCTGCGGCCCACAGGGCGTGGGTGGTCGCATCGTCCGCCGCGTCGAACCACCCGGCCAGCCGCAGCAGGTCGGCGTACCGGCTCTGCTCCCGGTCGCTGCTCGTGGCGATGCGCCGGAGGTTGACCAGCAGGGCGCGCATCGCGTCCGTCGCGAGCCGCCGCACGCCGTCGGCGTCGGCGTCCCGACCCGGACCCCCGATGAACCAGGCGTGCAGACCCGCCCAGTCGTCAGGGTCGAGGCCGGCGGCGCGCCGGGCACGCCGGCCGTCGAGGCCCAGCAGCCGCCCGCCGGCGTTGGCCCGCTCCGTGAGGGGACCCACCCGCGGAGCCAGAGCGGTCAGCTCGTCGGCGACCTGCGGCATCTGCCGGGCGATCTCGTCGACGAACCGCTGCAGGTAGTCCAGCAGCGCGGTCTTGAAGGCCTGGAACTCCTCCCGGTCCAGGTCGTACCGCACCAGCACCTGCGACAGGTACGTGTAGAACTCGCGGGTGGACTCCACGAGCCGCTCGAACTGGGCGAAGACGGTCCCGATGTCGCGGGCCACGTCGTCCGGATCGGCTGCGGCGAGGCTCGCGTCGTCGTACTGCCGGAGCCGGCGCAGGCCCTCCAGGATCCCCCCGAGCATCTCGGTGGAGACCTCGTGCGCCGTCTCGCTGTGCCGCAGCAGCTCCTCGACCTGGCGCTGCACCAGCTCCCCGCGCTGCGTCAGCTGGTAGCGCGCCCGGTTCGCCAGGTAGTCCCGCAGGCTCCGGGCCTCGGTCTCACGCGGGCTGCGGGCCAGGTTGCCGTGCTCGACCAGGTACGACAGCCGCGCGTCGACCGTGTCGACGTCCAGCTCGAGGCCCTGCACGTCGAGGCGCTCGGCCACCTCGGCGGCCGACTGGTCCGAGAGCAGGCCGGCCACGGCACCGGTGAACGTGCGCATGATCGCCAGGTAGGACGCCGCCTCCTCGTTGACGGCGTACCGGAGCGCCTCCAGCCGCAGCCGGCCCTCGCGGTCGAGGCGTGTCTCCTCAGCCTGCTCGCTCACGCGCGGCACGATAACGGCGACCGCCGACAACCGACCGCGAGCGACCCTCCGTGGAACACTGATCTTCATGGTCGTCGACGAGGCGGAGCTGCGGGGGGCGGTGCTCCAGACCCTGCGGGCGGCCGGCGCGCGGTTCGCATTCGTCCACGGCAGCCGCGCCCGGGGCGCGCCCAGACCCGACTCCGACCTGGACGTCGCGGCGTGGTGGGGCGGCGGGGCGCCGGCATCCTTCGACGTCCTGCTGCCGACAGGGGTCGACCTGCTGGTCCTCGACACCGCACCGCTCGAGCTCGCCGGCCGCGTCGCCGTCGAGGGCCGGCTGCTGTTCGACGACGACCCAGTCGCGCGGGTGAGGTGGGTCGCCACGACGCGGAAGATCTACTTCGACGAGCGCCCGCGCCTGCAGCGCGCCCACCGGGAGTTCGCCGAGAGCCGGCGCCGTGGTTGACGAGACCAGGGTCCTGCGCTTGCTGCGCGCGGTCACCGACGACCTGGTTTTCCTGGAGTCCGAGGCTGCCGCTCCTGCCGAGCGGCGAGCCGACCCGGTGTGGCTGAGGGGGGTCAAGTACGCCTTCCTCACGGCCGTCGAGGCGTGTCTGGACGTCGCCCAGCACCTTTGCTCGTCGGAGGGCTGGGGACCGCCGGCGGACAACGGTGACGCCATGCGGCTCCTGGGCGCCCACGGCGTCCTGACTCCGGAACTCGCCGATCAGATGCGCAGGGCCGTCGGCTTCCGCAACCTGCTGGTGCGCGAGTACGTCGCGGTGGACGACGCCGTCGTGCTGCGGCGTGTCGACGACCTCACCCACCTGCGCCGGTTCGTGGCCGCTGT
>JBKHXE010000136.1:0-22631 GCA_046566185.1 Actinomycetes bacterium
CGCCGTTAGCCTGCGCCCCATGGAGCAGCGTCACCTCGGTCGCTCCGGGCTGCGCGTCTCCCGCGTCGGGCTCGGCACGCTCACCTGGGGCCGGGACACCGACGAGCACGAGGCGGCCGACCAGCTGCGGTCCTTCGTCGACGCCGGCGGCACCCTCGTCGACACCGCCGCGAGCTACGGCGACGGCGCCTCCGAGGAGCTGCTCGGCTCCCTGGTCGGCGACGTGGTCGACCGCGCGGAGCTGGTGCTGGCGACCAAGGCCGGCCTGTGGCCCGGCACGAGCCGCGTCGACGCGGGCGCCCGCAGCATGCTGCGCAGCCTCGACGACTCCCTCGCGCGGCTGCGCACCGACCACGTCGACCTGTGGCTGGTGCAGGCGTGGGACCCGGTGGTCCCGCTGGAGGAGACCCTGGCGGTGCTCCGGACGGCGGTCGCGTCCGGACGGGCGCGGTACGTCGGCGTCGCGAACTACTCGGGGTGGCAGCTGGCACGGGCGGCCACGCTGGCCCAGGGGGCCGGTGTGCCCCTCGTCGCCGACGAGGTGGAGTACTCCCTGCTGGAGCGGTCCGCGGAGACGGACGTCGTCCCGGCCGCCGAGCACGTCGGCACCGGACTGCTCGCCTGGGCTCCGCTCGGGCGGGGCGTCCTGACGGGCAAGTACCGGTCCGGGACCCCGGCGGACTCACGCGCCGCCTCGCCGCACCTGTCCGGTTACGTCGAGCCCTACCTGGACGCCGACTGCCGGCGGGTCGTGGAGGCGGTGGCCACGGCCGCCGACGGCCTGGGCTGCGCACCGCTCGAGGTCGCCCTCGCGTGGGTGCGCGACGCTCCCGGCGTCGCCTCGGCGCTCGTGGGGGCGCGGACGGCGGCCCAGCTGCGAGGGTCGCTCGCGGCCGAGGACGTCGTGCTGCCCGAGGAGATCCGTCAGGCCCTGGACGACGTCTCCGCCGGCTGACCGTCCTCCGTGTCGTCCGCGTCGTCGTCCGTGTCCTCGCCGTCCTCCAGCTCGAGCTCGGGCAGGTCGTCCTCGTCGGTGTCGTCGAGGTCGTCCTCGTCGATCTCGTCGTCCTCGAGGTCGTCCTCGCCGTCCTCGCGGTCGTCCTCGACCTCGTCGTAGAGCACGAACGGGGTGACCTCGTCGAAGGCGTCGTACAGCGCCTCGTCGTAGGCCTCGAAGGCGTCGGCCAGCACCCGGTAGGCGCGCTCCACCTGGGGGTCCATCTCGCCACGGCGCTGCTGCGCCGCGGCGAGGTGCGCCTCGAGTGCGGCCACCAGCCGGTCGAGCGCGGCACGCGCATCGGTCGTCATGCGCACGACGGTATCGGTCCCGGGCCACAATGGGGTCGATGGAGGACCAGCTCGCCGATCCGCACGGAACCTCCCGTCGCCCCGACCCGGGGGCCGGGACCGGTTCCGAGTTCGAGTACCGGGTCCTGCTGCTGCCGCGCGGCACGAGCCGCAGCCAGGCCCGCCAGCTGCTCACCGAGCACGCCGAGTACGGCCGCTGGGAGCTCGCGCGGGTCCGCCTCTACCTCGGAGGGCGCCGGAAGGTGTGGCTGCGCCGCCGCATCCTGCGCGTCCGACGCGGTGACGGGACGGCAGGCGCCTGAGCGCGCGGACGGCCTGGGGGCGCGCCGAACGCAGCACCCTGCCCGACGGCACCGAGGTGGTGGCCGCCGCGGCCGGCCCGCCGGGAGCGCCGCGCGTGGTGCTCGTCCACGGGCTCGGGGTGTCCCACCGCTACTTCCGGCCCCTCGCCGACGACCTGGCGGCGGACCGGGCGGTCGTCGCCCCCGACCTGCCCGGCTTCGGCCTCACCCCGGGTCCGCGCCGGCCGCTCGACGTCCGTGGGCTCTCGCGGTGCCTGGCCGACTGGCTGCGGACGACGGGACGCGAGCGCAGCGTGCTGGTCGCCAACTCCGCCGGCTGCCAGGTCGTGCTCGACCTGGCCCGGCACTCGCCCGAGCTGCTCGGTCCCTGCGTCCTCGTCGGGCCGACGTTCGACTCGCGCAGCCGGTCGGTGGCCCCCCAGGCGGCGCGACTGCTCGCCGCGATGACCGGGGAGGCGCCGTCGCTCGTCCCGGTGCTGGTCCGCGACTACCTCGCCTGCGGGCCGGCCCGCTTCCTACGGACCCTGCGCCTCCTCCTGCGCGACACTCCGGAGGAGAAGGCCGCCTCACTCGTGGTGCCGGCCGTCCTGATGCGCGGGTCCCGCGACGCCCTGGCGCCCGAGGCGTGGCTGACCCGCCTCGCGCAACCGATGCCGGACGTCCGCGTCGTGCAGGTGGCCGGCGTCGGGCACGCCCTCAACTGGAGCGCGCCGCACGAGGTCGCCCGGCAGGCCAGGGCCCTGGGCCCCCCGCGCGACCCGTAGCGCCCTGCCCACAGCGACGCAGCCTCCGTCAGCAGGTGCGCAGCAAGCGGTCGAGCACACGGGTCCCGAACCGCAGGGCATCGGTGGGCACTCGCTCGTCGACACCGTGGAACAGGCCGGAGAAGTCCAGCTCGGCCGGTAGGCGCAGTGGAGCGAAGCCGTAGCCTCGGATGCCGAGGCGGCTGAACGACTTGTTGTCGGTGCCCCCCGACAGGCAGTACGGCAGCACCCTCGCGCCCGGGTCCTCGGCCAGCAGCGCGTCGACCATGGTGTCCACCAAGGGGCCCGCGAACTCGGTCTCGAGGGCGACGTCCGTGTGCAGCACCTCGACGTCGACCGACTCACCGGCCAGGGCGCGCACCGTATCGAGCAGCTCGCCGTCCCTGCCCGGCAGGAAGCGGCAGTCCACCAGAGCGGTCGCGCTGCCGGGGATGACGTTGTGCTTGTAGCCGGCGTCCAGGACGGTCGGGTTGGCGGTGTTGCGCAGGGTGGCGCCGACCCAGCGCGCGGTCGTGCCCAGGGTGTCGACGAGCCGCCGGGTGTCGGTCGGGTCGAGCTCGGCGCCGGTCACCTCGCTGACGCCGTCGAGGAACCGGCGGACGGTCGGGGTGATCTCCAGCGGCCAGTCGTGGCCGCCGATCCGCGCCACCGCCTCGCACAGCCGGGTCACGGCGTTGTCGTCGTTCACCTGCGAGCCGTGCCCGGCGCGCCCGTGGGCGACGAGCCGCAGCCAGGTGATGCCCTTCTCGGCCGTCTGCAGCAGGTAGCAGCGGCGGCCGGCGACGTCGATCGAGAAGCCGCCGACCTCGCTGATCGCCTCGGTGACCCCCTCGAACAGCTCGGGCCGAGTGTCGACGAGGTGGCGAGCCCCCTGGAGGCCGCCGGCCTCCTCGTCGGCGAGGAAGGCGAACACCAGGTCCCGCGGCGGCGTCCGGCCCTCTCGCGCCATGTCGCGCAGGACGGCGAGCAGCATCGCGTCCATGCCCTTCATGTCGACCGCGCCCCGGCCCCAGAGGCAGCCGTCGCGCTCCTCGCCGGAGAAGGGGTCCACCTGCCAGTCCGGGGCGTGCGCCGGGACGACGTCCAGGTGGCCGTGCAGCAGGAGCGCCTCCCGGCTCGGGTCGCTGCCCTCCACCCGGACGACGACGCTCGCCCGCCCGGGCTCGCTCTCGATGAGCTCGGGGTCGAGGCCGACCTCGGTGAGCAGGCCCATGACGTGCTCGGCGGCGGCTCGCTCACCCGGGCCGGACCCGTCGCCGAAGTTCGACGTGTCGATGCGGAGCAGGTCCCGGCACAGGCCGACGACCTCGTCGGCCGGGACGCTCGCGGGCTGCACGGACTGCGGGCTCGAGGCGGTCATCCCCGCCACGGTAGCCCCGCCTCACCGGTGCGCATCCGCTGCCGCGGAGCGTGTTACGGTGGTCCCCGCTCGCAGGCCCTCGGGGCCGGCGGTCACCTCGTCCGGGTGGCGGAATAGGCAGACGCGCTAGCTTGAGGTGCTAGTCCCCGTATAGGGGGTGGGGGTTCAAGTCCCCCCTCGGACACCACGACGAAGCCCTGGGTGCCGCTTCCGGGGCGCATGGCCGTCGCCGGCTCCGGGTAGGTGAGCGTCATGACCGACCACGATCACGGCGTGCCACCCCAGGACCTGACGGACGAGGACCTGCGCCGGGAGATGCAGCACCTGCACGACACCCGCCACGCCACCGTGCTCGGCGGCAGCGAGGACGCGCTGGAGACCCACACGCGGCGGATGCTCGCCCTGGAGCAGGAGTTCCTGCGACGGTTCCCCGACGAGGCGGCACCGGACGAGCGCCGCACGCGGGCCGGGGCGCGGCGGGCCGCCGGGCAGGAGCCCTAGGTCACCTCGTCCTCCAGCGCCCGCCCGCGCAGCTCCGGCAGCGCCCACGCGGCGGCGGCCGCGAGCAGGAAGGCGGCGGCGAAGGTCGTGAACACCAGCGCCGTCCCGCCACCCTCGCGCAGGGCGGGGACGGACAGCGGGGCGGTGATCGAGGCCAGCCGCCCGAAGCCGGCGGCCCAGCCGGCACCCGTGCCGCGGACCGGCGTCGGGTAGATCTCCGGCGTCACGGCGTACACGGCGCCCCACGCCCCCAGGGCGAAGAAGGAGAGCAGCATCCCCGAGGCGAGCACCGCGGGCTCGCTCTCCGACGCCGCGAAGAGGCCGGCCGCGACCGCGGCGCCGACGAGGAACGACGCGAGCGTCGAGCGCCGGCCCCAGACCTCGATGAGCCAGGCCGCCACCGCGTACCCCGGCAGCTGTGCCGCCGTGATGACGAGGGTGAAGCCGAACGACCTCACCAGCGACATGCCGGACGTCGCGAGCAGGGTCGGCAGCCAGATGAAGGCCCCGTAGTAGGCGAAGTTCAGGCCGAACCACACGGTCCACACCGCCGCGGTCCGTCGCACCAGCGGAGGCCGCCACAGCACGACGGGCCCCGGCGACCTCTCGGCCGGGCCGGACGGTGCGACGGCGGCGGCGGGCTCCCCGCCGTCCGCCCGGCCCGCCGACCGCTCGAACGCGCGCACCGCGTCCTCCGCCTCGGCCACCCGGCCCCGGCGCTCCAGGAACCGGACGGACTCCGGCAGCCCGAGCCGGACGACGACGGCGTACAGGGCGGGGACACCGCCGATCGCCAGCGCCCAGCGCCACCCGTCGTCCCCGGACGGCACCACGAGGTACCCGATCAGCGCCGCGAGGAACCAGCCGACCGCCCAGAACGCCTCGAGAGCGACGACGACCCGCCCGCGGATCCTCGCGGGTGCGTACTCGCTCACGAGGGTGGAGGCGACGGGCAGCTCTGCCCCGAGCCCGAGGCCGACGACGAAGCGCAGGGCGAGCAGCGCCAGCAGCGAACCGGCGAGCGCGGACGCCCCGGTCGCCAGGCCGTAGACGAGCAGGGTCACCGCGAAGACCTGACGCCGGCCGATGCGGTCGGCGAGCAGCCCACCGGCCGTGGCACCGACGGCCATGCCGACGAAACCGACGGAGCCGATCCACGACAGCTGGGTGTCGGTGAGCCGCCACTGCACGGCGAGGGACGCCATGACGAACGAGATGAGGCCGACGTCCATCGCGTCGAGGGCCCAGCCGATCCCGGAGCCGACGAGCAGCCGGCGGTGCCGCGGGGTGAAGGGCAGCCGGTCGAGGCGCTCGGCACGGGTCAGCCTGGTCGCATCCGTCGTCACGACGGCCACGCTACGCAGAACGGCCCCGGGCGCATCCGCGCGTCCGGGGCCGTCGAGCTCGGTGACAGGTGGGGCTCACTGACCGTCGACGAGCACCTGGTCGACCGTGATCTCCTCGCCCAGCTGGGTGACGGAGCAGGTGTAGGGGTGCGCGGTGCCGTCGGCCTGCGCGGTGCCGGAGACGGTGAACAGCCGGCCGCCCTCGGAGCTGGCGGCCCGCAGCGTGCCGCGCGTCGCGAAGTCCGCGCCCGGGAGCTTCTCGGTCACCGCGGCCCGGCACGCCTCGCGCACCTGGGCGTTCGTCTCCGCGACGGTGGAGGTCGGCGTCGTCGTCTGGCTGGAGGACGGCGACGGCGCCGACTGGGCCGTCACCGCGTCGTCGCCACCGGCACAGCCGGCCAGCGAGAGCAGGACGGCGGCGGACGTGGCGATCAGGGCGCGCTTCACGGTGGTGCTTCTCCTCGTCTCGGGTTGGTCCCGGGGTCACCGGGAAACCGAGTCATCCTATGACCGCTCGGTCGCGGGCGCCGACCGCGTGTGACACCGGCCACCGGGTACGGTCCGCTCGTGCCACCGACACGCCACCACGACGTCAACCCCGTCTCGGGCCGCCACGAGTCCGAGAGCGAGCGGCTCGACCGCAACTTCAACGAGCTGCTGCAGGAGCTGCGCGTCGCGCAGACGGGGGTGCAGATCCTCTTCGCCTTCCTGCTGACGGCGGCCTTCACCCCGCTGATGCAGGACGCCGACCGCTTCTCGCATCTGCTGCTCTCCGGCACGATCGTCAGTGCAGCGCTGGCCACCGCGCTGCTCATCGCTCCCGTCGCGCTGCACCGCACGGTGTTCCGCCAGGGCCTCAAGGAGCAGCTGGTGCGCACCAGCTCGCGGCTGGCGAGCGGAGGCCTCGTGCTGCTGGCCCTGACGATGCTGGGCGGCTGCCTCCTCGCCGTGGACACGCTGATGTCGCGCCCCGCCGCAGTCGCCGTGACCGTCGGCGTCGCCGTGTGGTTCCTGCTCTTCTGGGTCGCGCTGCCGGTCGCGATCCGGGCGCGCGGCAACGACGACGGCTGAGTAGCGTTCGCCACATGAACCTCGACCGACCGCAGGCCCCTGACCCCTACGAGCTGCTGCCCCAGGTGCCGTCGTTCACCGTCGAGAGCGACGACGTCGCCGACGGGCAGCCGATGGACGCCGCCCAGACGTACGCCGGTGGCAACACGTCGCCGCACCTGCGCTGGCACGGCTTCCCCGAGGGCACGAAGAGCTTCGTGGTCACGTGCTTCGACCCGGACGCTCCGACGCCGGCCGGCTTCTGGCACTGGACCGTCGTCGACCTCCCGGCCTCGGTCACCGAGCTGCCTGCGGGGGCGGGCGAGGAGGGCGACGACAAGCTGCCCGGTGGGGCGTTCCACGTGCGGTGCGACTACGGCAGCCGCGCGTTCGGGGGCGCCGCACCGCCGAAGGGCGACCGTCCGCACCGCTACGTCTTCGCCGTCCACGCACTCGACTGCGAGTCCCTCGGCGTGGACGCCGACGCGTCACCGACGGTGGTCTCGTTCTCGATGCTCGGCCACACCCTCGCGCGGGCCACGCTGACGCCCGTGTTCCAGCAGACGTGACCCCCGGGGCACCCGTCCTCGGCACGCTGCGCTGGCACCCGGCGACGGAGCGGCCCGACCTCGTGGCGCCACCCGTCGCCGCCGCTCTGCGGTCATGGCCGCACGCCGACGCCGCGCTCGTCGCGGAGATCGACCCCGAGCTGGCCGACACCGCTGCGTTCACCGAGGCCTACGCGGTGCCGCCCGAGGCGTCGGCCAACTGCGTCGTCGTCGCCGGACGGCGGGGTGGCGACGAGCGGGTCGCCGGCTGTGTCGTCCTGGCGACGACCCGGGCCGACGTCAACGGCGTCGTCCGGCGGCGGCTGGACGTGCGCAAGGCGTCGTTCCTGCCGATGGACGACGCGGTGGCCCGCAGCGGCATGGAGTACGGCGGCATCACGCCGCTCGGTCTGCCGGCCGACTGGCCGGTGCTCGTCGACTCCGCCGTGCTGACCGTCGACCTCGCCGTGGTCGGCAGCGGCCTCCGGCGCTCGAAGCTCGCCCTCCCGGGTCGACTGCTGGCCGAGCTGCCCGGCGCCCTCGCCGTGACCGCCTTGGGCCGCTAGCGCGTCGCCCAGAACGCCACGGCGGCAGCGGAGGCCACGTTGAGGGAGTCCACTCCCCCGGCCATCGGGATGCGGACGACCACGTCGGCCGCCGCCACCGACCGGCGCGACAGCCCGTCACCTTCGGTGCCGAGCATCAGCGCGATGCGGTCCAGCCGCCGCCGTGCGAACTCGTCCAACGGCACGGCGTCGTCGGTGAGGGCGAGGGCGGCCACGGTGAACCCGTTCTCCCGCAGGCGGTCCAGCCCTGCCGGCCACGGCTCCAGCCGCGTCCACGGCACCTGGAACACCGTCCCCATCGAGACGCGGACCGAGCGGCGGTACAACGGGTCCGCGCAGCGCGGGCTGACCAGGACGGCGTCGACGCCCATGGCGGCGGCCGCCCGGAACACCGCGCCGACGTTCGTGTGGTCGACGACGTCCTCGAGGACGGCCACGCGGTGCGCCCCGGCCAGCAACCGCTCCGGCGACGCCAGGCCGGGCCGGTGCATCGACGCCAGCGCGCCGCGGTGCAGGTGGAACCCGGTGAGGTCGCGCAGCACGTCCTCGTCGGCGACGTAGACCGGCGCTCCGTGGCGGACGGCGGCCGACAGCAGGTCGCCCGACTCGGGCAGCCAGCGCGGCGCCATGAGGAAGGAGCGGGGCCGGTGGCCGGCGGCCAGCGCGCGGCGGATCACGGTGTGCGACTCGGCCAGGTACAGCCCCTCCGCCGGCTCCCGGCGCCGCCGCAGTGCGACGTCCGTCAGGTGCGTGTACTCGTGCAGGCGGGGGTCGGCCGGGTGGTCGACCCGCACCACCGGGTCAGCGGGCTGCGTCACGACGCCAGGATGCGCCAGATCGCCACGACGCCCACCACGACGATGACGCCGCGCAGCACCGGGGCGGGCAGCCGGCGACCGACGGAGGCGCCGAGCAGGCCGCCGAGCAGCGACCCGCCGGCGATCAGCGCCACCACCACCCAGTCGACCCGGTCGAACGCGACGAGGCAGAAGACGAGTGCCGCCACCGTGTTGACGACGAGCGACAGCAGGTTCTTCGCGGCGTTGACGCGCTGCAGGGACTCCGGCAGGAGCGAGCCGAGGAGGCCGACCAGCAGCACGCCCTGGGCTGCCCCGAAGTAGCCCCCGTGGACGCCCGCCACGTACGTCCCGCCGGCCGCCAGGCCGAGGTGACCGTGGTCTGTCTCGGTCGTCCCGCGCGCGGCCCGCCGGGCCGCCAGCGCCCGCTGGATGCGCGGCTGGGTGACGACGAGCACCAGCGAGGCGGTCAGCAGCACCGGCACGATGCGCGCGAAGGCCTCGGCGGGGAGCGAGAGCAGCAGGAGCGCTCCGGTGACCGAGCCGAGCAGCGACATCGGCGCCAGCACGCGCAGCCGGCGGCGCTGCCCGGCGAGCTCGCGCCGGTACCCCCACGTGCCCGACACGCCGCCGGGCACCAGGCCGATGTTGTTGGAGATGTTCGCGACGACGGGCGCGTAGCCGAACGCCAGCAGGGTCGGGAATGTGATGAGGGTGCCCGAGCCGACGACCGTGTTGATGGTGCCGGCCGCCACGCCGGCGGCGAAGATCGCGACAGCCTCGAGCCCGCCCACGGGCGGCCACCCTAGGTCACCGGGCAGGGCGGCTACTCCGCCGGCCGCTCGCCCCGCGTCGTCCGGGTGGACCGCTCCGCCTCGCGCGTGGCGCCGGCGGCTTCCTCGCGGGCCTGGGCGAGGGCCTCGCCGGGGTCCTGCAGCACCGGCTCGTCGAGGCGGACCCCGCCGTCGCCGGGCCCGGCGTCCGGCAGCACGCTGCGCGGTGCGGCGTCCAGGTCGGCCACGGACCCGCCGGCGTCGGGGCTCCCGAGCGCCGCCCCGATCCCCCGCAGCGCCTGGGTCAGCTCGGTCGGCACGATCCACATCTTGTTGGACTCCCCGCGCGCGATCTGCGGGAGCATCTGCAGGTACTGGTAGGCCAGCAGCTTCGAGTCCGGGTTGCCCTTGTGGATGGCGTCGAACACCTGGAGGATCGCGCGCGCCTCACCCTGGGCCTCGAGGATCGCGGCCTGGGCGGTGCCCTCGGCCCGCAGGATCTGCGCCTGCTTGGCCCCCTCGGCGGTGAGGATCTGGGACTGCTTCTGCCCCTCCGCGGTGAGGATGACGGCACGCCGGTCCCGCTCGGCCCGCATCTGCTTCTCCATCGAGTCCTGCACGCTCGCCGGCGGGTCGATGGCCTTGAGCTCCACCCGGTTCACGCGGATGCCCCAGCGGCCGGTCGCGTCGTCGAGCACCCCCCGCAGCTGGGCGTTGATGTTGTCGCGGCTCGTCAGCGTCTGCTCGAGGTCGAGCGAGCCGATGACGTTCCGCAGCGTGGTGACGGTGAGCTGCTCGATGCCCTGGATGTAGTTGGCGATCTCGTACGTCGCTGCCTTGGGGTCCGTCGGCTGGAAGTAGATGACCGTGTCGATGCTGACGACGAGGTTGTCCGACGTGATGACCGGCTGCGGCGGGAACGACACCACCTGCTCGCGGAGGTCCACACGGGCGCGGATGCGGTCCATGAAGGGAATGAGGAAGTGCAGTCCGGCGTCCAGGGTGCGGCTGTAACGGCCGAGGCGCTCGACGATGACCGCGGTGGCCTGCGGCACGATCCGCACCGCGCGCACCAGCGTCATCACCGTGAAGGCGACGAGCAGGAAGAGGACGACGTACAGCGGCAGGTTCTCCATCACTCGTTCTCCTGTGGACGGACGTCGACGACTGCGGTCGCACCGTCGATCCGGACGACGTGCACGATCTCTCCCACCTCGAACGTCCGGTCCGCGACGGCGCTGCGGGCGCTCCACTCCTCGCCGGTCAGCTTGACCAGGCCGGTACGTCCCGTGACCTGCCGGAGGACCTCGGCCTCGCGGCCCACCTGCGCCGCCACGTTCGTCCGCTGCGCCGGCCCGGCCGGTTTGAGCCTCCGCAGGGCGACGGGGCGGACGATGACGAGCAGCAGGGCCGAGACGCCGGTGGCGACGAGCACCTGGGCGGTGAAGGAGCCGCCGGCGAAGGCGACTGCGGCGCCGGACAGCGCGCCGACCGTCAGCATGGCGAACACGAGGTCGAGAGAGGCCACCTCGATGAGGCCGAGCACGAGGGCGGCGCCGACCCACCACAGCCACTGGCTGTCGCGCAACCACTCCACGGCGTCTCCTCCCCCGGGTCGCGATCATCCTAGGCACAGACCAGCGCCTGGCCGGGTAGCCCGTCCGGGTCTCCTGGCCCCGCCGCGGTCAAGGTCACCACCACGCGCGCCGAGGACTGGGCCATGAGACGGCTGCCGACGGTCGCCGCCGCGGTGACGGCCGCGGTGCTCGCCTGCCTGCCTGCGGTCTCGGGCGGCACGGCGTCGGCGTCGTCGGCCGCCGAGGCGCGCCGGCGGGCCGCGGACGCCGCCGCCGAGGTCGACGCCCTCGCCGCGCGGCTCGAGCAGCAGGTGGCGGCCGAGGAGGAGGCGCTCCGGGCCGTCGCCTCCGGCGCCCAGGCCTCCATCGCGGCGCTCCAGCAGGCCGAGGACGCGGCGGCTGACCTCACCGCGGCACGAGCCCACCAGGCGCGGACTGTGCGCGCCCTCTACAGCAGCGGCGGCGAGCTGGCCGTCTACGCCTCGGTCCTCGGCTCGGCGTCCCTGGACGACCTGATGGCCCGTCAGGCGATGGCCCGGCACGTGCTGCGGTCGGCGGCCGACGCGTCGTCCGAGGCCGCGACCTCGTTGGCCGCGGCCCACCGGTCCGCCGAGGCGGCGGACGCGGGTGCCCGGCAGGAGGTGGCCACCGCGGCGGACGTCGCGGACGCGTCGCGGGCCGTCGAGGAGACGCTCGTGACCGCCCGCGAGCGGCTGTCGTCGCTGGACGACGAGGCGGCCCGGTCGACCGCCGCCGAGGAGGCCCGCCGACGCTGGGAGGAGGCGGAGCGCGCGGCGGCGGCCCGTCGGTCCGCGGCCGCCAGCGGCGCGGCGCACGCCGTCAGCGCCGCCGGTATACCCGCCGCCTTCGAGGCGCTCTACCAGCAGGCGGCACAGACGTGCCCCGGGCTGCGCTGGACGTTGCTCGCCGCCGTCGGCCAGGTGGAGTCCCGGCACGGCGTCCACAACGGACCCTCGTCGGCGGGAGCCGTCGGCCCGATGCAGTTCATGCCGAGAACGTTCGCCGCCTACGGCGTGGACGGCGACGGGGACGGCGTGGCCGACCCGTGGTCCCCGGCGGACGCGATCTTCAGCGCGGCCCGGTACCTGTGCGCGAACGGCGCCGGCGGGGGGACGCCGGAGAGCGACCGCCGCGCGCTGCTGCGCTACAACGACGCGCAGTGGTACGTGGACCTCGTGCTCGGCGTCGAGGCCGAGATCGTCGCGATGCTCGCGACGCGCGACTGAGCAGGGCGGCCGTCAGCCGAACGCGCGCGCCGACCACCTGTCGCCGTGCCGCTCGACGCTCAGCGGCATCCCGAACGTCGCCTGCAGGTTCTCGCCGGTCAGCGTCGCCTCGAGCGGGCCGGCCGCGACCACGCGGCCCCCCCGCAGGAGCAGCAGGTGCGTGAAGCCGGGCGGGACCTCCTCGACGTGGTGGGTGACGAGCACCAGCGCCGGCGCGGACTCGTCCGCCGCCAGCAGCCCGAGACGCCGCACGAGGTCCTCCCGGCCGCCCAGGTCGAGACCGGCCGCGGGCTCGTCGAGCAGCATGAGCTCGGGATCGGTCATCAGGGCCCGGGCGATCTGCACCCGCTTGCGCTCACCCTCGCTGAGGGTGCCGAACAGGCGGTCCGCCAGGTGCCCGACCCCGAGCGCCGCCAGCAGCTCGGCGGCGCGGTCGTGGTCGAGCGAGTCGTACGCCTCGTGCCACCGGCCGACCACGCCGTAGGAGGCGGTCACGACGACGTCCGCGACCCGCTCGCGCGGCGGCAGCTGCTCGGCGAGCGCGGCACTGGACAGGCCGATCCGCGGACGTAGCTCGAACACGTCGACGGTGCCGAGCACCTCACCGAGGACGGCCGCCACACCGCTCGTGGGATGCATCCGCGCGGCGGCGATCTGCAGCAGCGTGGTCTTGCCCGCACCGTTGGGGCCGAGGACCACCCACCGTTCCCCCTCGGCCACGGACCAGTCGACCGAGTCCAGGAGGACGGCGCTGTCGCGCCTGACCGTCACGCCGGCGAGCTCGAGGACGTCACCCATGATGGGCCCGACCCTATTGGCTCACGGCCCTTCTACCCTTCAGGGGTGCTCGACCTGCCGCGCGCCGCACGCCTCGCCCTCTGGGGGACGACGGCGCTGCACGGCGACGCGTCCGCCGCCGACGCGGCACGCGCCGTCCAGCGGGACGACGAGCCGCACACCGTGACGGGCGACGTCACCGTGGCGACGACCCTGGTCGGCCTGCTCGACGACTGCCGGGCGGCCGGCGCGACCAGCCTCCGCACCGTGCTGCCCGCCGCCGGTGACCCGCAGGGCCTGACCGGCCCGCCCGAGGCGACGGTCGCGGCCACCGACGCCGGCGAGGCCGCCGTCGTCGCGACAGCCCGCGCGACGCTGGCGCTCGTGCCGGACGTCACGGTCTTCGGCTCGCACCTGGAACCGGGGGCGATGGTCGACTGGCGGGTGCTGGCGGTGAACCCGCTGCGCCCGCCGACGGAGTCGCTGGCCGACGCGGACCGGGCCCTGCGGGAGGCGCTGCGCGCGGCCACCGAGGCGCTCGCACAGCTCGACGTGTCGCGCTGGCGGGAGGACGCGGCCGACCGCATCGTCGCCGTCCGCGACGGTGGCCTGCTGCCCGACGTCCTGCCACCGGGCACGGACCCGCGGGTGGCGCGGGTGGTCGCCACCGCGGCCCGGGTGCGGGCGATCGTCGAGCTGGCCCTCGAGGACGACGGGGCGGCGGTGACCGGCTGGGAGGCCACGCGACGGGCCGCCGCGCTGCGGGACGTCGACGCGGTGGCGCGCCGTTGTCTCGCCGCCGCGCTCGACGCCCAGACGGGGGGTCAGGCGGGCCGGCCGAGCACCGTGGAGTAGACGTCGAGCGTCCGCTCGGCCACCTGCGTCCACGAGAACTCCTGCTCGGCGCGACGGCGCCCGGCCGCCCCGCGCCGGCGGGCGACGTCCGGGTCGCTCACGGCCGCGGTGAGCGTGTCCGCGAGGTCGGTCTCGTACCGAGCCGGGTCGACCGGCGTACCGGTGCCGTCGTCCACCTGCTGGATCGGCACCAGCCACCCGGTCTCACCGTCGGCCACCACCTCGGGGATGCCGCCGGTCGCCGTGCCGACGACAGCGGCGCCGCAGGCCATCGCCTCGAGGTTGACGATGCCGAGCGGCTCGTACACCGACGGGCACACGAACACGGTGGCGTTCGAGAGCACCTGGCACAGCTGGTCCCGCGGCAGCATCTCCTCGATCCAGACGACGCCGTCGCGCTCGGCCTGCAGCTCGCGGACCAGCCCGGTCACCTCGGCCATGATGTCCGCCGTGTCGGGTGCGCCCGCGCACAGCACGAGCTGGACGTCGCGGGGCAGCCGGCGGGCCGCGCGCAGGAGGTGCGGCAGGCCCTTCTGCCGGGTGATGCGGCCGACGAAGACCACCGACGGCCGGCCGGGGTCGATGCCCAGCCGGGCCAGGTGCCCGGTCCCCTCGTCGCGCTGCCACAGCGAGGTGTCGATGCCGTTGTGGACGACGTGCACGCGCTCGGGGTCGACGTCCGGGTAGGCGCGCAGGATGTCGGCCCGCATGCCGGCGCTGACGGCGACGACGCCCGCGGCACCGAGGTACGCGGTGCGCTCGGCCCAGGACGAGACCGCGTAGCCGCCGCCGAGCTGCTCGGCCTTCCAGGGCCGCAGCGGCTCGAGGCTGTGCGCGGTCAGCACGTGCGGGACGCCGTGCAGGAGGCCGCCGAGGTGCCCGGCGAGGTTGGCGTACCAGGTGTGCGAGTGGACGAGGTCCGCCCCCCCGACGTCGGCGGCCATCTCGAGGTCGACGCCGAGGGTGCGCAGCGCCGCGTTGGCGCTGCTGAGCCGCGGTGGGTCGCCGTAGGCGGTGACCCCCTCCTCGTCCCGGGGAGCGCCGAAGCAGCGCACGCGCAGGTCGAGATGGCGGCGCAGGACGGCGGCGAGCTCGGCGACGTGGACGCCGGCACCCCCGTACACGTCCGGCGGGTACTCACGAGTCAGCAGGTCCACGCGCACGGTCGACCACCTCCGGCGCGAACGCTAGCGAAAACTCGCGCCGCAGCGGTGCGCACGGACCCCCACCGCCCTAGGCTGCGCACCATGCCGGCTCCCAAGGTCCTGGCCATCGTCCTCGCAGGTGGCGAGGGCAAGCGACTGATGCCCCTGACGGCGGACCGGGCGAAGCCGGCGGTGCCGTTCGGCGGCACCTACCGGCTCATCGACTTCGCCCTGAGCAACGTCATCAACTCGCGCTACCTCAAGGTCGTCGTCCTCACGCAGTACAAGTCCCACAGCCTGGACCGGCACGTGACGATGACGTGGCGCATGTCGACGATGCTCGGCAACTACGTCACGCCGGTGCCGGCGCAGCAGCGCGTCGGCAAGCAGTGGTACCTCGGCAGCGCCGACGCGATCTACCAGAGCCTCAACCTCATCCACGACGAGCGGCCGGACATCGTGGTCGTCGTCGGCGCCGACCACGTGTACCGGATGGACTTCGCGCAGATGGTCGACTACCACCGCGAGGTCGGGGCGGCCTGCACCGTGGCCGCCATCCGCCAGCCGCTCTCGCTCGCCGACCAGTTCGGCGTCATCGCGGTCGACGCCACCGACCCGCGGCGGATCGAGGCGTTCCTGGAGAAGCCCACGGACGCCGAGGGCCTGCCCGACGCGCCCGACCAGGTACTCGCCTCGATGGGCAACTACGTGTTCGACGCCGACGCGCTCGTCGACGCGGTGACGCGCGACTCGGCACGCGAGGGCTCGAAACGTGACATGGGCGGCGACATCGTGCCGGACTTCGTGTCCCGCGGCGACGCGGCCGTCTACGACTTCCGGGACAACGACGTCCCCGGCTCCACGGACCGCGACCGCGACTACTGGCGCGACGTCGGGACGATCGACTCGTTCTTCGACGCCCACATGGATCTCATCTCGGTGCACCCGGTCTTCAACCTCTACAACACCGAGTGGCCGATCCTCTCCCAGCAGCCGCCGCTGCCGCCCGCGAAGTTCGTGCACGGCTGGCACGGGCGGATCGGCCACGCGGTGAACTCGGTCGTGGGGCCCGGCACCCTGGTGAGCGGCGGCCTCGTCGAGAGCTCGGTGCTCGGCACGAACGTCTACGTCCACTCCTGGTCATCGGTGAGCGAGTGCGTGCTGATGGACAACGTGGAGGTCGGCCGGCACGCCGTCCTGCGCCGCTGCATCATCGACAAGAACGTCGTCGTCCCCGAGGGCGCCCGGGTGGGCATGGACCCCGAGGAGGACCGCGCGCGGGGGTTCACCGTCACCCAGAGCGGTCTGACGGTGGTGGGCAAGGGCCAGGCGGTCCCCGCGCCCCGTGAGCGGGTGCGGGTCGGCGCCGCACGGGGCGCCGCCTCCTAGCACCGGCACGGTGCTCTAGGTTCGGGCCGTGACCACGTCCACGGGCCGACCCGTGCGCATCGGCGTCCAGATCCAGCCGCAGCACGCCGACTACGCGGAGATCCGCCGTGCGGTCGCCGCCGCGGAGCAGGCGGGTGTCGACGTCGTCTTCAACTGGGACCACTTCTTCCCGCTCTCGGGCGCCGCCGACGGCAAGCACTTCGAGTGCTGGACGATGCTCGGGGCGTGGGCCGAGGTCACGGAACGCGTCGAGATCGGCGCCCTGGTCACCTGCAACTCCTACCGCAACCCCGAGCTGCTCGCCGACATGGCGCGCACCGTCGACCACATCAGCGACGGGCGGCTGATCCTGGGTATCGGGGCAGGCTGGTTCGAGCGGGACTACGACGAGTACGGCTACGAGTTCGGCACTCCGGGAAGCCGCCTCGCCGACCTCGAGGCCGCCCTGCCGAGGATCGAGCGCCGGTGGGGTCGCCTCAACCCGGCGCCGACCCGGCCCATCCCGGTGCTGGTCGGGGGTGGCGGGGAGCGCAAGACGCTGCGCTACGCCGCACGGCACGCGGACATCTGGCACGGCTTCGGCGGGCCGGAGACCGTGGCGCGCAAGGTCGCCGTCCTGGACGGGTGGTGCGCCACCGAGGGCCGGGACCCGGCCGAGATCGAGCGCTCCGTCGGCGTCAAGGGGTCTCCCGAGACGCACGGCGACCCCCTGCTCGACCACGGGGTCACCCTGTTCACCGTCGGCCTCAGCGGCCCCCACTACGACGTCGCCCGCCTGCGCGACTGGCTGGCCTGGCGCGACGAGCGCAACCGATGACCCCGGTCGCGGACGGCCGTCGACCGAGCGCCTCGCGGACCCTGCTCGTGACGGTCACCGGCCGCGACCGGCCCGGTGTCACCGCCCGGCTCTTCGAGGCGCTCGCCGGGCCCGGCGTCGAGGTGCTGGACGTCGAGCAGGTCGTCGTCCGCGAGCACCTCACCCTCGCCGTCCTCGTCACCGCGGGCCCGGACGAGGGGCGGCTGATGGCCGCGGCCACCGCGCTGGGCCGTGAGCTGGACATGCGCGTCACGTGCGTGGCCGGAACCGGTGACGCCGCCCCGCGGCCGCCGACCCGGCTGCACGTCACCGTGATCGGGCGTCCGCTGCAGCCGGTCGCCGTCGCGGAGATCGCGAGCCGCGTCGCCGCCCACGGGGCGAACATCGACCGCATCCGGCGCCTCTCGCGCGACCCCGTGACCACCATCGAGCTGGACGTCTCCGGCCCGGCGGACGCGGTGGACGTGCGGCGCGCTCTCGCCGTCGAGGCCGCGCACCTCGGTGTCGACGTCGCCGTGTCACCGGCCGGCCTGGCCCGTCGCGGACGCCGTCTGGTCGTCATGGACGTCGACTCCACCCTCATCACCGACGAGGTGATCGAGCTCCTGGCCGCGCACGCCGGCCGCGGCGAGGAGGTGGCGGCCGTCACCGAGCGGGCGATGCGCGGCGAGCTCGACTTCGCGGCGAGCCTGCACGAGCGCGTGGCGTGCCTCGCGGGACTCGACGTCTCGGTGCTCGACGACGTCCGCCGCGCGGTGGTGCTGACCCCGGGCGCCCGCACGCTCTGCCGCACGCTCCACCGGCTCGGCTTCACCCTCGCCCTCGTGTCGGGTGGCTTCGCGGAGGTCGTCGAGCCCCTCGCCGCCGACCTCGGCATCTCGCGGGTGCGGGCGAACCGGCTGGAGGTCGCGGACGGCCTCCTCACCGGCCGAGTGCTGGGTGAGGTCGTGGACCGGGCCGGGAAGGCCTCCGCCCTGCGGGACTTCGCTGCGGCAGAGCGGCTCCCCCTGTCCCGCACCGTGGCCATCGGCGACGGCGCCAACGACCTCGACATGCTGGCCACCGCGGGGCTGGGCATCGCCTTCAACGCCAAGCCCGTCGTGCGGGCGCAGGCCGACACGGCGGTGAGCCACCCGTACCTCGACACCGTGCTGTACCTGCTGGGCATCAGCCGCGAGGAGATCGAGAGCGCCGACCGCGACGGCGACGCCTGACGTCAGCCGCGAGGAGCGGTGAGACCGACCAGCCGGCAGGCGCCGGCCGCCAGGTCCTGCCACGTGCCGTCCAGCTCGAGGACGACGACGCCGCTGGTCGGCAGGTGGGCGCGCACCCGGGCGACCAGCCCGTGGTCCGACCCCGGGCCCGCGAGAGCGACGGCGACCGCAGACATCGTCGGCTCGTGGGCGACGACGAGCAGGGTCCGGACCTCGTCCGGGGCCTCCGCGCACAGCTGGACCACGGAGGACGGCGACGTGTCGTACAGCCGCGGCTCGTGGCGCACCGGCACGTCGTGGCCGAGCCCCTCGCGCACGCCGTCCCAGGTCTCGACGGCCCGCGTGGCGTCCGAGCAGAGGACGAGGTCGGGCACCAGGTGCTCGGCGGCGAGCCAGCGCCCCACCGCGGCGGCGTCGCGGCGACCGCGGGAGGCGAGGGGACGCAGGTGGTCGGTCACGTCGGCGGGCCGGTCCGCCTTCGCGTGGCGGAGCAGCAGCAGGCGGCGGGTCACGGTGGTCACGCCCGGCATCCTCGCGCCCCCCGGGCAGCGGCACCACTACGCTTCGCCGGTGCCCACGCCCGCCGCTCCCCCGGAGACACCGGGGCCGCTGCTGGTGATCGGCGGAGCGGAGGACAAGGTCGGCACGTCGCGTGTCCTGCGCCGGTTCGTCCGGACCGCCGGCGGTCGGCGCGCACGGATCGCGCTGGTCCCGACCGCGTCCTCCGTCGAGCCCGAGATGGTCGAGGTGTACACGCGGGTCCTCACCGACCTGGGGGCCGGACGGGTGGACGCGGTGGCGCCGGGCAGCCGGGCCGAGGCCGACGACCCGGCGCTGGCCGCCGTCGTGGGGCAGTCCAGCGGGGTCTTCCTCACCGGCGGCAGCCAGCTCAAGCTCGCGCAGATCGTCACCGGGACGGCGCTGGGCACCGCCGTCCTCGCGGCGCACCGGCGCGGGGCGGTGGTGGCCGGCACGTCGGCCGGCGCGAGCATCATGAGCCGCCACATGATCAGCCTCGGCGGCCACGGCGTCACGCCGCGGCAGCGCAGCAGCCAGCTGACGGCCGGGCTGGGCCTGCTCGACGACGTCGTCGTCGACCAGCACTTCGACCAGCGGACCCGGCACGGCCGGCTGCTGTCCGTGGTGGCCACCTCACCGTCGCTGCTCGGGATGGGGGTCGACGAGGACACCGCGGCCCTGGTCACCGAGCGGCGGTGGCTGGAGGTGGTCGGCAGCGGCTCGGTCTTCCTCGTCGACGCCCGCTCCGCGACGTCCGACGCGCACGAGGCCAGGGCGGGTGCGCCGCTGCTGCTCTCCGGTGCCGTCGTGCACACCCTTCCCGCCGGGGCGCGGTTCGACCTCGAGCGGCGGGTGCTGGTGTCGTTCACCGAGCGGCACCCGGACCGGGCGATCACCGGGGCGACAGCCGAGCCGGACGAGGTGCGGGCCCTCGCCGCCCGGCTGCGCGCCCAGCTCCATCGCAGCGAGGACCTCGAGGAGGTCGAGACCCGTGACTGACCTGTCCCCCGCGACCCCCACGACGGCGGAGCCCGCACCCGAGCTCACCATCCGCTCGACCCGGGTCTACCGCGGCCCGAACGTCTGGTCCTACGACCCCGCCGTGCACCTCGTGGTCGACCTCGGGGTCCTGGAGGACTACCCGACCGACCGGCTCGACGGGTTCACCGACGCGCTGCTCGAGGTGGTGCCCGGGCTGGCGCGGCACAGCTGCTCGCGCGGCCGCTCGGGCGGCTTCGTCGAGCGCCTGCGGGAGGGGACCTGGCTGGGGCACGTCACGGAGCACATCGCGCTGCAGCTGCAGCAGGAGGCCGGGCACGACGTCGCGCGCGGCAAGACCCGTCAGGTGAAGGGCGAGCGCGGGGTCTACAACGTCGTGTACGCGCACACCGACGAGCGGGTCGGCGTCGCGGCGGGCGAGCTGGCGGTGCGCCTGGTCAACCACCTCGTGCGGGCCGAGGAGGACTTCGACCCGGCGAAGGCCGTCGAGGCGTTCCTCGTGCGGGCGGAGCGGGTGGCCTTCGGGCCGAGCACGCAGGCGATCCTCGAGGAGGCGATCGCCCGCGACATTCCCTGGCAGCGGCTCAACGAGTACTCCCTCGTCCAGCTGGGGCAGGGCGTCCACGCCAAGCGCATCCGGGCGACGATGACGTCGAACACCTCCGCGCTGGCGGTCGACATCGCCGGCGACAAGGAGCTGACGACCCGCCTGCTCGGTGCGGCGGGGCTGCCGGTGCCGGGCAGCGTCAGCGTGCGCACCGTCGACGGTGCGGTGTCGGCGGCGAACCGCATCGGCTACCCGGTCGTCGTCAAGCCGCTCGACGGCAACCACGGCCGCGGAGTGTGCCTGAACCTGCCCGACGCGGCAGCGGTGCGCGAGGCGTTCGACGTGGCCCGTGCCGAGTCCCGGCGCGGCTCGGTGGTCGTCGAGTCGTTCCTGCACGGGCGCGACTACCGCTGCCTCATCATCGACGGGCGGATGCAGGCGATCGCCGAGCGCGTTCCCGCGCACGTCGTCGGCGACGGGCGGCACACCGTGGCCGAGCTGGTCGAGCAGACCAACGCGGACCCGCGCCGGGGCGTCGGCCACGAGAAGGTGCTGACCAGGATCAGGGTGGACGACGCCGCCGTCGAGCTGGTGCGCCGGCAGGGGTGGGCGATGGACGACGTTCCGCCCGACGGCGAGGTGGTCAAGCTCGCACTGACCGGCAACATGTCGACCGGGGGCATCTCGATCGACCGCACGCTGGAGGCGCACCCCGACAACGTCGAGATCGCCGAGGAGGCAGCCCGCGTCATCGGCCTGGACGTCGCGGGCATCGACTTCATCTGTCCCGACATCGCCGAGCCGGTGCGCGAGACGGGGGGCGCGATCTGCGAGGTGAACGCCGCTCCGGGCTTCCGGATGCACACCCACCCGACGGTCGGCGACCCGCAGTTCATCGCCAAGCCGGTGGTGGACTCCCTGTTCCCGCCGGGCTCCCCGAGCCGGGTGCCGATCGTCGCCGTGACGGGCACCAACGGCAAGACGACGACGGCCCGGATGATCGCCCACATCTTCAAGGGCATCGGGCGCAAGGTCGGCATGACGAGCACCGACGGGGTCGTCATCGACGAGCGGCTGCTCATCAGGTCCGACGCGTCGGGACCCAAGAGCGCTCGAATGGTGCTGCAGAACCCGCGCGTCGACATGGCGGTGTTCGAGGTGGCCCGCGGCGGGATCCTGCGAGAGGGGCTCGGGTACGACCGTAACGACGTCGCGGTGGTCACCAACATCGCACCGGACCACCTCGGTCTGCGCGGCGTCGAGACCCTCGAGGACCTCGCGGCCGTCAAGCGCGTCGTCGTCGAGGCGGTGCCGCGCTCGGGCGCGGCGGTGCTCAACGCGGACGACGAGCTCGTGGCGGGCATGCGGCGGGCCTGCTCGGGCGAGGTGGTGTGGTTCTCGATGGCGGGGCCCGGGTCGACGGCACGCGAGCGCATCGACGCCCACTGCCGGCGCGGCGGGAAGGCAGTGGTGCTGGACGCCGGCGAGCGAGGCGAGATGATCGTCATCCGGCACGGGCGGCGCTCCATGCAGCTGGCCTGGACCCACCTGCTGCCGGCCACGTTCGGCGGCACCGCACGTTTCAACGTCGCCAACGCGATGGCGGCGGCGGGAGCCGCGTTCGCGGCCGGCGCGCCGCTGCACGACATCCGGCAGGGCCTGCGGACGTTCGCCACCTCCTACTACCTCTCCCCCGGCCGGATGAACCTCATCTCGGTCGGCGGCGTGGACTACATCGTCGACTACTGCCACAACGTGCCGGGCCTTCGCGAGGTCGGCGACTTCGTCGAGCGGTACTCCGAGCAGCGCACGGCCGCGGCCGACCTGTCGAAGCCGTCGCGGATCGGCATGGTCGCGACCGCCGGCGACCGCCGCGACCAGGACATGCGCGAGCTCGGCGCGGTGGCGGCCGAGCACTTCGACGTCGTCGTCGTCCGCGAGGACGCCGCGCTGCGCGGCCGTGAGCGGGGCGCGACCGCGGCCCTGGTCGCCGAGGGCGTGCGGCAGCGCATGACGGCCGACGACCTGCCGCCGGCCCGCTGCCAGCAGGTCGAGGTGGTGCTCGACGAGCTGCACGCCGTGCGGCACTGCATGGCCCGCGCCAACCCGGGCGACCTCGTGGTGCTCTGCGCCGACAAGCACGCCACGGTGCTGGCCGAGCTGGAGCGCGCCTCGCAGCAGGCGCAGCCGGGCGCGCGTCCCGGCGACGTCGTCGGCGACCCGGACCTCG
>JBKHXE010000137.1:0-9066 GCA_046566185.1 Actinomycetes bacterium
GATCTCCGGGTTGAGCACCCGCACGCCGCCCTCGCCGACCGCCCCGAAGGCCAGCTCCGGCTGCCAGGGCACCCCCAGCTTGCGGACGACGACGACGTCCAGGGGGGCGCCGAGCTCGCGCGCCACCACGGCGGCCACCGGCACCCCGCCCCGGGGGAGGGCCGCCACGACGACGTCGCGCAGGTCCATCGAGGCGAGGCGGCGCGCGAGCGCGGCGCCGGCCTCCGAGCGGTCCCGGAAGCGCGTGCCGTCGAGACGGCGCGTCGTCCACCGCACGTCACCAGCGTGCGCCTCCGGAGGGGGAAACGGGAAGGCCTTCGGGCCCACGGGAGGAAGGCGCGCGGTCCGCTGGTGGTTGCAGTGACCATCCGACGGAGGAGGGGGCATGGCTCAGCCGGAGCGACGTGGCCGGGTCCGCGTGGAGCGGTCAGGCAAGCGGGTCCGGACGGTCCTGGGCGGTCAGCTCGTCGTGGACACGACCCGTCCCTGGCTGGTCTGGGAGAAGCCGTACTACCCCACGTACTACCTGCCGGTGGACGACGTCCGCGTCGAGCTGCGTGCGACGGACGAGGTGCGGCGCTCTCCGAGCCGCGGGGACGGAACGGTCTACGACGTGGTGACGGCGACGGCGTCCGCCGCCGCGGCGGCCGTGCGGTACCTCGACTCGCCGATCGAGGAGCTCCGGCCCCTGGTCCGGCTGGAGTGGGACGCGATGGATGCGTGGTTCGAGGAGGACGAGCCGGTCTACACCCACGCGCGGGACCCGTACACCCGGGTCGACGTGCTGGCGAGCTCGCGCCACGTCCGGGTCGTCGTCGACGGCGTCACGGTCGCGGAGTCCACCCGTCCCACCATCCTGTTCGAGACGGGCTTGCCGCCCCGCTTCTACCTGCCGCTCACCGACGTCCGGATGGACCTGCTGCGGCCCTCGGAGAGGGTGACCCACTGCCCCTACAAGGGCCAGGCCACCTACTGGTCGGTGGACACCGGCGAGGGCCTGCACGAGGACCTGGTCTGGACCTACCGTGCCCCCTTCGCGGAGAGCCAGAAGATCGCGGGGCTCGCCTGCTTCTACAACGAGCGGGTGGAGCTCTTCGTCGACGGAGCCCCTTGCTGACGTGGGTGGACGGCGCAACCCTCGCCGGCACCGGCGACGCCGTCCGGTCGAAGCGGCTGTCGCGCAACGGGTCCAGCGTCGCGCCACGCGAGGCTACGGTAGAGGGCATGACCCGGGTGGCCGTGCTCGTCCGAGGCGTCAACGTCGGCACGAGCAACCGGCTGACGATGACGGACCTCCGCGGCGTGCTCACCGACGCCGGCGGCCGGGACGTCGAGACGATCCTCAACAGCGGCAACGCCGTGCTGACGGCCGAGCCCCACGGGCTGGCGGAGAGGGTCGAGGCCTCACTGCGAGGCAGGCTGTCCCTCGACGTCCGGGTGCTCGTCAGGACGGCCGCGGAGCTCGCCGACGTCATCGCGGCGAACCCGTTCCCGCACAAGGTGTCCGAGCCGACGTTGCTGCACGTGGCCTTCGTCGAGCCGGCCCCGGCCCCCGACTGGGTGGAGCGGGTCGGACGCCGGCACGGGGACGACGAGCTGGCGCCGGGCCCCGGCGTGCTGTACCTCTCCTACGCCGCGCAGTCGCACCGCTCGCCGCTCGTGCCGGTCGTGAAGCGTTACGACGGGGTGGTGACGGCACGCAACTGGGCGACCGTCGTGCGGCTCGACGAGCGCCTGCGGGGCTCTGCGTCGGCGTCGCCGTGACCTCCTCGTCCAGCACCGGGGCATCGTGCCGTGACCGAACGGGCACGCGGCGCCACTGACGTGAACGTGCTACTGCGCACGGCCCGGGATGTGGCGCACCGTGGAGAGACGGGGCGGCCCCGACCACGTCCCCCTGACCGGTCTCACCGGGCCAGTCATCTCGGCCGGGGCCGTCTCGTCCGCTGTCCGGTTCGGTTCGGCGAGACGGACGTCTCGTCATGCGGGCGGCGCGGTCACGCCGCGGAGCGCGACCTAGACTCTCCGCATGCCCACGGCCCTCCTGCTGGAGAACATCCACCCGGTCGCCGAGCAGGTGCTGCGCACCGCAGGCTGGGACGTGCGGACGGCGAAGGGGGCGATGGACGAGCCGGAGCTCGTCGAGGCCCTGCACGGCGTCGAGCTCCTCGGCATCCGGTCCAAGACCCAGGTGACGGCGAAGGTGCTGGAGAGCGCGCCGCGGCTGGTCGCGATCGGCGCCTTCTGCATCGGCACGAACCAGATCGACCTGCCGGCGTCGTCCACGAACGGCACGGCCGTCTTCAACGCGCCGTTCAGCAACACCCGCAGCGTCGTCGAGCTGGCGATCGCGGAGATCATCGCGCTGACCCGGCGCCTCACCCAGAAGGACCAGTCGCTGCACGCCGGCGTCTGGGACAAGTCCGCGGCGGGTGCGCACGAGGTGCGCGGCCGCACGCTGGGCATCGTCGGCTACGGCAACATCGGCAGCCAGCTCTCCGTCGTCGCGGAGGCGCTCGGCATGCGCGTCGTCTTCTACGACACCGCCGACAAGCTGGCCCTCGGCAACGCGCACCGCTGCGCGACCCTGGACGAGCTGCTCGAGGCCGCCGACGTGGTCTCCCTGCACGTCGACGGCCGCGCCGGCAACGCGGGACTCTTCGGCGAGCCCCAGCTGCGGCGCATGAAGCCGGGAGCGATCTTCCTCAACCTCTCCCGCGGGTTCGTCGTGGACCACGAGGCGCTGCGCGACCACGTCGTCAGCGGTCACCTGTCCGGGGTCGCGGTCGACGTGTTCCCCGAGGAGCCGAAGGCGCAGGGCGACGAGTTCACCTCCATCCTGCGTGGTCTGCCCAACGTCATCCTCACCCCGCACATCGGCGGCTCGACGGAGGAGGCGCAGGAGCACATCGGCCTCTTCGTCGCCGGCAAGCTCCGGGACTACGCCACGACCGGCTCGACGATGCTCAGCGTCAACCTGCCGACGCTGGACCTGCCGCAGCGCCCGGAGAACCACCGCGTCGCCCACCTGCACCACAACGTGCCGGGCGTGCTGGCCCGCGTGAACGGCGTGCTGGCCGACCACGGCGTCAACGTCGAGGGGCAGCTGCTCGCCACGCGCGGCGACCTCGGGTACGTGCTCACCGACATGAACCTCGACGCCGCCCCGGACGTCGTCGACGAGCTGAGCCGGCTGCCCGAGACGGTGCGGCTGCGCGTGCTGTCGTGACCGACCTCGAGCACGAGCTGCGGGCCGTCGTCGGCGACGCCCACGTGCTGGTCGACCCGGACGTCACCGCGTCGTACGAGACCGACTGGACCCGCCGCTTCACCGGCTCGGCGCGCTGCGTCGTCCGGCCCGGCAGCACCGAGGAGGTGGCCGGCGTCCTGCGCGCGTGCGCGGCAGCCGGCGTCCCGGTCGTCACCCAGGGCGGCAACACCGGCCTGGTGGGCGGCAGCGTGCCCGCCGGCGGCGAGGTGCTGCTCAGCACGACCCGCCTGCGCGAGCTCGGCGACGTCGACCCGCTCGCCCGCCAGGTCACCGCCGGGGCGGGCGTCGCCCTCGCCGCGCTCCAGCGCCACGTGCGGCCCCACGGGCTGGACCTCGGCGTCGACCTCGCGGCCCGCGACTCGGCGACGCTCGGCGGGCTGGTGGCGACGAACGCGGGCGGGGAGAAGGTGATCCGGCACGGCAGCATGCGCGCCCAGGTCGCCGGGGTGGAGGCGGTGCTCGCCGACGGCACCGTGGTGTCGCGGCTGGGTGGCCTGCCGAAGGACAACACCGGGTACGACCTCGTCATGCTGCTGTCGGGCAGCGAGGGGACGCTCGCCGTGATCACCCGGGTGCGCCTCAGGCTGGTGCCGGTGCTGCCCGAGCGGGCGAGTGCGCTGCTGGCCGTCGACGACTCCGGCGCCGCCCTCGCGGCGCTCGCGGGCCTGACCGCGAGACTGCCCGCGGTCGAGGGGGCCGAGCTGTTCTACGCCGGTGGCCTGGAGCTGGTGCGGCGCCACACCGGGCTCGGCGCCCCGATGGCCGAGGAGCACCCCGCCTACCTGCTCGTCGAGGTGGCCGGCCGCACCGACCCCACCGACGACCTGCTCGCCGCGCTCGAGGAGGTCAGCGAGGCCGGGGGTGTGCGCGACATCGTGCTGGCCACCGACGGCCCTGCGCGAGAGCGCCTCTGGCGTTACCGCGAGGCGCACACCGAGTCGATCAACGCCGAGGGCGTGCCGGTGAAGCTGGACGTCGCGGTGCCGGTGGGCCGGCTCGCGTCGGTGGTGGAGGCCCTCCCGGCACTCATCGAGAGCGCCTGTCCGGGAGCGGTTCCGGTGATCTTCGGGCATCTCGGTGAGGGGAACCTGCACGTCAACGTGCTGGGCGCGGCGGGCGACCCGGACGCCGAGCGCGCGGTCGAGGCGGCGGTACTCGGTCTCGTCGCGGCCGAGGGCGGGTCGATCAGCGCCGAGCACGGGGTCGGGCGGGCGAAGGTCGAGTACCTGCCGCTGTCGCGCAGCGAGGCCGAGATCGCCGTGATGCGCGCCGTGAAGCGCGCGCTGGACCCGCAGGCGCTGCTCAACCCCGGCGTGCTGCTGCCCGCCGACCGCTGAGCCGCAGTCGCCGGCAGCGGCCACCGCCCCGACAGCAGTTGCCGGTACGGCAGGTACCACGTACGGTCGGTACCGTGAACGCTGCCACGGCACGCCGCGACGGCCGGGCCGCCCGCTGGGACGCCCACCGCGCCGGCCGCCGGGAGGAGCTCGTGGACGCGGCGCTCGCGGCGGTCCGCGAGCACGGGCCCACCGTCGCGATGGACGACGTCGCCCGGGTGGCCGGGACCTCCAAGACCGTCGTCTACCGCTACTTCGCCGACAAGTCGGCGCTGTACCTCGCGGTCTGCGAGCGGATCACCGGAACCCTCGTGGCCCGTCTGCAGGCGGTGCTCGACGAGGCCGGCGCCGAGGCCGAGCCGGGCCGCCGGCTGCTGGCCCGGGCGGTCGACACCTACCTCGCGTTCGTCGAGGACGACCCGCAGGTCTACCGCTTCGTCGTCAGCCCACCGGCGACCGAGCGGCCCGAGGACGGTGACCCGGTCGCCGACCTCACCGCCCTGGTCGGCGACCGAGCGGGCGCCGTCCTCGCCCGCAGCCTGCCCGGCACCGACGACGCGGAGGGACTGCTGTGGGGCCACGGGCTCGTCGGCCTGGTGCGGGCGGCGGGCGACCACTGGGTCGCCACCGGGGCCCGGACGCCGCGCGAGGAGCTCACCCGGTCCCTGACCGACCTGGCGTGGGGCGGCCTGTCCCACCGCGTTCGCGAGAGGAGCACCCGATGACCGCCACCGCCGACCGCCCGGCCGCCGACCCCCCGGTCACCGTCGACCGGACGGCGCGACTGCGCACCGTGCTCGACGGACCGCGCGCCGACGTCCGCGAGGCCGTTCGGGCACGCATCGAGGCCGCGCTCCACCCGCCGACGGCGGACCTCGCCACCGAGGAGCACCGCGCCCAGGTGCTCCGCCAGCTGCACGAGCTCGCCGCCAGCGGCGTGCAGCGGCTGGGCTTCTCGTCCCGGCACGGCGGCGGCGACGACATCGGCGGCAGCGTGACGTCGTTCGCGATGCTCGGCTTCACCGACCTGTCGCTGCTCGTCAAGGCGGGCGTGCAGTGGGGCCTGTTCGGCGGGGCGGTGCAGGCGCTCGGCACCGAGCGGCACCACGAGCGGTACCTGCGCCCGATCATGGACCTCGACCTGCTCGGCTGCTTCGCGATGACCGAGACCGGGCACGGGTCCGACGTCCAGAGCATCCGGACGACGGCCACGTACGACCCGGCCACCCGCGAGTTCGTCGTCCGGACGCCGGACCCCTCGGCGCGCAAGGACTACATCGGCAACGCGGCCCGCGACGGGCGGATGGCCGTGGTCTTCGCCCAGCTGGTCACCGCGGGTGAGGGCCGCGGGGTGCACGCGTTCCTCGTCCCGATCCGCGACGAGGACGGCGCGCCGGCGCCCGGCGTGACCATCACCGACTGCGGCCGCAAGGCCGGGCTGAACGGCGTCGACAACGGTCGCCTGGTCTTCGACGACGTGCGGGTGCCGCGAGAGGCGCTGCTCGACCGGTACGGCAGCGTCGCCGAGGACGGCACCTACTCCAGCCCGATCGAGAACGAGGGCCGCCGCTTCTTCACGATGCTCGGCACCCTGGTGCGAGGCCGCGTCAGCGTGGCGGGCGGCGCGCTGTCGGCGGCCGAGCTCGCCCTGACGATCGCGGTCCGGTACGCCGAGCAGCGACGGCAGTTCAGCCGTCCCGGCAGCGACGAGGAGGTCGTCGTCCTCGACTACCTCGCGCACCAGCGGCGGCTGCTGCCGGCGCTCGCGACGTCCTACGCCCTGCGGTTCGCGCAGAACGAGCTGACCTCGACGCTGCACGACGTGCAGGGCGCCGAGGTGCCGGACGACGCGCGGCAGCGCGAGCTGGAGTCCCGCGCAGCCGGTTTCAAGGCCCTGGCGACCTGGCACGCGACCGCGACGATCCAGACGTGCCGCGAGGCGTGCGGCGGTGCGGGCTACCTCTGGGAGAACCAGCTGCCGGCCCTCAAGGCGGACACCGACGTCTTCACGACGTTCGAGGGCGACAACACGGTGCTCCTGCAGCTGGTCGCGAAGACGCTGCTGACCCGCTACCGCGACCACTTCGGCGAGCTCGACACCCTCGGGACCGCGCGGTTCGTCGCCGACCAGTTCGTCGAGGCCGTCATCGAGCGGACGGCGGCCCGTGCGCTGCTGCAGCGGCTGTCGTCGGCGAGGCGCGGGCCGGACGCCGACCTGCGCGACCGCGCCTGGCACGTGCAGCTCTTCGAGGACCGCGAGCGGCACGTGCTCGAGACGCTCGCCCGCCGCCTGCGCGCCGGCTCGGCGTCCGGCGTGGACGCGTTCGAGGTGTTCAACGGCGCGCAGGACCACGTGCTGCGCGCGGCGCGGGTCCACGTCGAGAGGGTGGTGCTGGAGGCGTTCGTCGCGGCCGTCGACGCCTGCGGCGACCCGGACGTGGTCGACCTGCTCGACCGCGTCTGCGACCTGTACGTGCTCGGCAGCGTCGAGGCCGATCTCGACTGGTTCACCGGGCACAGCCGGCTCACACCGGCGCGCGCCAAGGCCGTGACGCGCGCCGTCAACGACCTGTGCGGCGAGCTGCGCCCGCACGCGCGGACGCTCGTCGACGCGTTCGGCGTCCCCGAGGCGGCGGTCACTGCGACGATGCTGCGCGGAGGCCCTGATGAAGACCGATGAGGAACGACCGCCGCGGATACCGCCACGGTGGTTCGTCCACGGAGCGTGGAGGGTGCACCGGGCGCTGGTCCGGCTGACCGGTGGGCGCCGCGGCCTGTGGAGGCCCCGCCCGCAGGGCTGGGGAACGATGCGCCTGACAGTCGTCGGACGTCGCAGCGGACAGGAGCGGTCCGTCATCCTCGGGTACCTCGAGGACGGTCCCCGTCTGGTCACCCTGGCGATGAACGGCTGGGACCCGGCCGAGCCCGCGTGGTGGCTGAACCTCCAGGCGCATCCGCGGGCCCGGGTGGAGCTGCGGGGCGAGACCCGGGACGTCGTCGCGCGCGCGAGCACCGGGGCCGAACGGGAGCGGCTGTGGCAGCGATGGCGTTCCGTGGATGGCCGGCTCGACGGGTTCGCGGCGAGGCGCCCCCGCGAGACGGCGGTCGTGGTCCTCGAGCCCCCTGACGTCGCCAGGCCGTGACCACCGCCGTGGGCGCGCCCGCCTCATCGCGCGACACGAGGCACCCGGCTCGGGGTCAGGAGGTGCGGCCCGCGTCGAACCGCGTCGCGTAGATCGCCTGCGCCTCGGTCAGGCAGCGGTCGTCCAGGACCGCCAGCGTGGTGACGTCGGCCAGGAGCGGCTCGCAGTCCGGGCCGCGCCCCACCTCGGTGCCGGTGAGGAGCCAGGCCCGGCGGTCGTCGCCATGCAGGTGCAGGTACTGGCAGAGCTGGCGGGCGACCCACTCCTCGGCCGGGCGGTCCCACCACGGCTCGGGGCGGAGCGGGTTGACGCTGAGACCGGGCAGCGCGCAACCACTCTCGTGGTCGCGGCTCTGCTCGGCGGCGTCGGCCTCGGGGCCGCTGCTGTACCGCAGGTACACGGGGCCGACCGCCCGCAGCAGCTCGGCGATCTCGCCGACCGTGCCGAGCACCGGCAGCTCACCGTGCGCGGCCAGGACGTCGACCGCGTCGGTCGTCTCCGAGGGCGTCGCCATCAGTCACTCCCCAGCGCTCGTGGCTCGTGCGCCGTCCAGGTACCCCGAGGTCCACCGGCGAAACGGAAGGGGTTCCTCGCTCCCCGTCACAGCCTGCGGCGCGCGATGACCTCGGACGCCACGTCCCGCAGCTTGCGCCCCGAGCTGCGGGCGTACCGGTGCAGGACCTCGAACGCGGCCTCCTCGTCCAGGTCGTACTGCGACATGAGGATGCCCTGGGCGATACCGATGTGGTGCCGCCGGTCCACGGCCTCCTTGAGCTCCTCGTGGCGCTGGCTCAGGGCCAGCAGCGCGGCCGCTCGGTGGGCCTGCACCAGGGCGGTCGTCACGTGGTCCTGGTCGAACTGCCGGGGGCCGGTCAGGTAGGCGTTGAGGGCTCCGACGACCCGTGCCCCGGTGAAGAGCCGCACGCTGAGCATGGACCCGAAGCCCTCCTGGGCCACGAGACGCCCCCAGGCCGGCCACCGCTCGTCGTGGGCGATGTCCGGCGACGTCACGACGAGGTTCTTGGTGACGGCGTCCAGACAGGGACCCTCGTTCAGCGAGAGCTGGGCCTCGTCGAGACGCCGGACGACGTCGTCGGTGACGCCCAGGACGTCCACCGTCCGGCGGGGGAAGAGCACCATGACGCTGGCGTGGTCCCACTCGCACGCTTTCGCGGCCGACCGGACGACACGCTCCGCGACGCACTCGATGTCCGACTCGTGCAGCACGTCGAGCAGGGTCTCGGTGTCGTCGAAGCCGTCGGCCATGATGCCCACCTCATCACCGCTCATGGGTCCTCGCGGATAACCGTCGCTC
>JBKHXE010000138.1:0-8140 GCA_046566185.1 Actinomycetes bacterium
GAGGACCTGGTGCAGGGCCCGGCAGTGGTCGTCGACGTGCAGCCAGTCACGAACGTTGCCCCCGTCGCCGTACAGGGGCACCGTGCCGCCGTCGATCAGGTTGGTCACGAAGAGCGGGATGACCTTCTCGGGGAACTGGTAGGGCCCGTAGTTGTTCGAGCAGCGGGTGATGCAGACCGGCAGGCCGTGGGTGCGGTGGTAGGCGCGAGCGAGCAGGTCCGAGGACGCCTTGGAGGCGGAGTAGGGCGAGTTCGGCAGCAGCGGCTCGGCCTCGGTCCAGGACCCGGACTCGATAGAGCCGTAGACCTCGTCGGTGGAGACGTGCACGAACTTCTCGACCCCGCGGCGCAGGGCCGCCTCGAGAAGAGTGTCGGTGCCGACCACGTTGGTGCGCACGAAGTCGCCGGCGCCCTGGATGGAGCGGTCGACGTGGGACTCGGCGGCGAAGTGGACGACGGCGTCTGTTGCGGCCATGAGCTCGTCGACCAGGGGGTTGTCGCAGATGTCGCCCTCGACGAACCGGAGCCGGCGGTCGTCCGCGGCGGGGTCGAGGTTGGCGCGGTTGCCGGCATAGGTGAGCTTGTCGAGCACGGTCACCTGGTCGGGCTCGGTCCCGCCCCAGGCGCCGGTGAGCACGGACCGCACGTAGTGCGAGCCGATGAAGCCCGCACCCCCTGTCACGAGAAGTCGCATGGGGCACATGCTGCCGCATGGGGGAGCCGCGCCTCCTGGCCGCACGAGCGACGCGTCGCCAGGCACGAACGACGTCTTGGCCCGGCCGGCCTGGTGGTGCCAAAATGGCACCATGAGGCGGATGAACCTGCGCGATGTGCCGGATGACGTCTACGCCGTGCTGGTCGAGGCTGCTGCAGCCCAGCACCAGTCGCTGTCGGCGTACGTGGTCCAGCAGCTCGGTGAGGTGGCTCGCGTTGCACGGATCGGCGACTACCTTGCTTCCTATGGTCCGCCGCGTGACAGCGGTGTCACGCTCGAGGACGCGACCGCCGCGGTCCGCGAGACGCGAGAGGCCTCGTGAGTCTGGCAGTGGTCGACGCCTCGGTGGTGACGGCGTTCTACGCAACTGACGCCGAGGATGCACGCCGGGAGCTGATCACGGCCCGACTGGCCGCCGGCGACCACCTGGTCGCACCGGCACACCTTGATGCCGAGGTCGGCTCCGCGTTGCGCGGTCTGGCCCAGGGGATCGCTGGCGTCCGAACCGCTGGGCCCGCTGCCGTGCGACACCTGGCCGGCCTCCCGATTCGGCGGGTGCCGTTGGCGCCGCTGCTGGCGCGGATGTGGGAGCTTCGGGAGAACGTGACCGCCTACGACGCTGCGTACGTCGCCCTTGCCGAACGACTCGGGGCGCCGCTCATCACCTCCGACGCCCGCCTTGCTGCCGCTCACGGCCCGCTTTGCACGTTCGACCTCATCGCGTGAGGGGGCTGGCCCATCGTTGCCTACACCGCGACGACGGTGACGAGATCGTCGAGGGCGGTGAAGTCCTCGGGATTGCGGGTGCAGAGCCGGGCGCCGTGCGCGTGGGCGGTTGCGGCGATGAGGAGGTCCATGACCCGAGGCCGCGGCTGGCGTCCGGCGTCCACGACCGCGGCTGCGAGCCCGCCGTAGCTCACCGCTACCGCCTCGTCCACGGGCAGCGCGTCGAAGTGCCGCTGCAGGACGCTCAACCGCCTCAGCCGCTCGGCACGGACCTCCGCGGTTCTGGCGACCAGGACCCCGAAGTGGAGCTCGGCCAGGGTGATGGCGCTGATGGCGAGCGCGCCAGGGATGGGCGCGACGTCGGCCGCGATGACCACGCTGGTGTCCAGGACGGTCCGCTCCGGCGCCTCGGCGGATTCGCTCACCGGGAGACCCAGGGATCGTGAAGGTCGGTGTCGAGGAGGGCTCGGTCCTGCTCCCAGGAGGGGTCGGCCGCCCCCCGGAACAGGTCGGCGATCTCGGCCCAGGATCGCCACGGGGTCGGTCGGGCGGGCACGAGCCGTGCGCTCGGCCGGCCGGACACCGTGATCGTGATCTCCTCGCCCGCCTCGACCCGGCGCACCAGCTCCGACGCGCTCTGGCGGAGCTCGCGCAGTCCCACGTCGCTCATGGCCCCACGGTAGCACTTGTGCTAGTGACGCTGGCCGGCGGTGATCACGTGGTTGCGCCAGCACACCTCGATGCCGACGACGGGCTGTCTGACGCGGGGACTTGCGATGTCATACAAGTGCGTGTAATCTTCCATTTCGTGTCATACAACGGAGACGTGATGGGGCTCGATGTCATGCTCTGCGACCATGGGGAGGTCGCTGGAGGGAAGTTGTTCATCAGCGGTGCAGCAATCGACCGCATGGATCTGCCGCCTGATCTGCCGCCCCCATTCGTGGCCAACTTCGCCGTCGCAGGGCTGGTCCGGGTGCCTTGGACTGCGACCAACTCCGAACACGTGTTGAGGTTCGAGTTCGTCACAGAAGACGGCAGGATCCCCGCGATGCCTGTCGGCGCCGAGCCTGGCGAAGGCGGAATCGCTGGGGAGATGCGGTTCAACGTCGGTCGTCCCCCTCACGCCACCAACGGCCAAGAGCAGTTGGTGCCGTTCGCGTTCAACTTCCAAGGCCTGCCGCTCATGGCTACAGGTCGGTACGTCGTGGTCCTCAGCCTGGACGGCACCGAAATGCGCCGCCTTGGCTTCGGAGTCGCTCAACAGCAGACAACCACGTTCCAGGGGCGCCCGCTCGGCTAGGCGCACACCACTGAACCTAGGGGGACCACCGGTGTCGGGGCACCCACGGCATGCGGAGTTGGTCGATTTTGACGAGGGCAACGAGTCGGAGCTCGCGGCACATCACATCTCGGCGTCCGAGGTGGTCGAGATGCTCACGAACGGTCCCACCTGGGCGCGTAACAAGAAGGGCCGAGCAGGGCTATGGCTTGCGGTGGGCATCACTGATGCTGGAAGAGCATTATCGGTGCCAGCCACGTATGACGAGCGGCGACGGATGGTTCGGCCGGTGACCGGTTGGGACAGCACGGACGGCGAGAGCGCGATGTACTTGAAGGGTCGAAAATGAGCGAGAAGGACTTGGCGGCAGAGTTGCAGGCGAGCAAGGGCGACCCGGGCGAGTGGGAAGCGCCCGAGGAGGCTCCCGAGCCGGTACAGCGTAAGCAACGGCTGCAGGCAATGGTCAGTGTTCGATTTGCTCCGGATGAGCTCGAACGGATTCAGCGTTACGCTCAGGAGAGGGGCCAGACGGTCTCCGCCTACATCCGCGCGTTGGCGATACGTGACCTAGAGGGTCGCCCGCAAGGCGTGGCGACGTTCGGGGTCTCCATCAGCAGTGCCGGTACGTACTCCGCGCACGTCGGCAATCCATCAGTGATGTCGGACGGCCGCCGCTTGACGACGACGGCGGGCTAAGGTCGGAGCTCGCCCCAAGCGCGAAGAGGTGGACATGCTGGTCCTGCACGCGCTCTGGTCGCCGCCGCAGGGCCTGTGCCTGTGGGCCGAGGACTCCGAGCGCACCGTCAAGAGCCCCAGCCAGGCACTGCGGGCAGCCCGCCCCCATCCCTACGCCGCCCCGGCCGAGGCGCTCGCCGAGATCCACCCCGGCAAGCCCGGCGAGGTCGTCCTGCGGCTCCCGTCGCTGCGGACGGCGCCGCTCGACTCGCCCGAGCTGGTCCGGGCGACCCCGCGGCCGGCGCCGCGCTCGGCGCCGGCGCTGCTGTCCTGGAGCGTCCCGGTGATCGTCCTCGACCCCGCCGCCGCGCTGTCCTGGCTGAAGCGGGCCGCCTCGGAGAGCGAGGCCGGGGTCCGGTACGGCGCCTCGGTCGTCCACCTCGTCGACGTCGCGACGTTCGCCGGCGAGCTCGCCGAGCGCGGCCGGGTGCTGCCGACGCTGGCCCGTCGCGACGTGGGGTCGGTCGCGCGGTGGCGTCCCGTGCTCCAGGGTCCCGACGTGGTCGCCCTCGGCGCGCTGGTCCAGGCGCTCCCGCCGGTGTGCCGGGCCGCCGCGGACCACGGTGACGCCCATGACCTGGTGACCGAGGCGCTGCACGCGCTGACCGACGCCGCGGTCCGGGACCGGCTTCCTCCGGACACCGACCTGCTGCCGCCGCGCCGCGGACGCCGCCCGCGCCGCCTGCCCGCCGTCGAGGCGTGGCTGGCCGCCCTCACCAGCCCCGACGGGCAGTTCGACGCAGACGAGGCCGAGATCGAGGCGCTGGAGCGGGCGCTCCAGCCGTGGGCCGAGGTCGGCCTCGGGCACGTCGGGCCGGCGCGCGCGGTCTTCCGGCTCGGCGAGGTCGAGGCGGAGCACGCTGCTGACCCGACCGGCGAGCCCGCGCCGGAGGACCAGCGCTGGCGGCTGGAGTTCCTGCTGCAGTCGACCCAGGACCCGAGCCTGCTGGTTCCGGCGGACCAGGTGTGGCGCGACGACGGCCGCCTGCGCCGGTGGCTGGACCGCCCCCAGGAGCTGCTGCTCGGCGAGCTGGGGCGGGCGAGCCGGATCTACCCCGAGCTGGTGCCGGGGCTGCGCCAGGCCACCCCCTGCGCCCTGGAGCTGGACGTGGACGGGGCCTACCACTTCCTCGCCGGCGCGGCCCCGACACTGGACGAGGCGGGCTTCGGGGTGCTGCTGCCGTCGTGGTGGGACCGCCGCTCCCGGCTGGGGCTGAAGCTGTCGGCGCACACCCCGGTCGACGGCGTGGTGCAGAAGGAGGCATCGTTCGGACGCGAGCAGCTGATGGACTTCCGCTGGCAGCTCGCCGTCGGCGACGACACGCTCACCGACGACGAGATCGCGGCGCTCGCCGAGTCGAAGGCGCCGCTGATCCGGCTCCGCGGCCGGTGGGTCGCGGTCGACCCCGACCAGCTCACCCGGGGCCTGGAGTTCCTCCGCACGACGCCGACCGGGCGGACCACCGCCGGGGAGCTGCTCGGCATCGCCACCAGCCACCCCGACGACCTGGACACCCCGCTGCCGGTGATGGACGTGCGCGCCGACGGTTGGCTCGGTGCCCTGCTCGACGGGACGGCGGCCCAGACGCTGGAGCCGGTGACGCCACCCGAGGGGTTCGCCGCGACCCTGCGCCCCTACCAGGAGCGCGGCCTGTCCTGGCTGGCGTTCCTGTCCTCGCTCGGCCTGGGGGCCTGCCTGGCCGACGACATGGGGCTGGGCAAGACCGTGCAGCTGCTCGCGCTCGAGTCCGCGCACCGCGCCGAGCGCCCGGACACCGCGCCCACGCTGCTGCTGTGCCCGATGTCGCTGGTCGGCAACTGGCAGCGGGAGGGCGCCAAGTTCGCGCCCGGGCTGCGGGTCTACGCCCACCACGGCCCGCAGCGGCTGCGCGGCAAGAAGCTGCAGAGGCGGCTGGCGAAGGCCGACCTGGTCGTCACGACGTACACCACCGCCACCCGGGACATCGACGAGCTGGAGCGCCACGACTGGCACCGCGTCGTGCTCGACGAGGCACAGGCGATCAAGAACAGCCTGTCGCAGGCCGCGAAGGCGGTCCGCCGGTTGTCCGCCGAGCACCGGGTCGCCCTCACCGGCACGCCGGTGGAGAACCGGCTCGCCGAGCTGTGGTCGATCATGGACTTCCTCAATCCCGGCATGCTCGGCACCTCGGAGCTGTTCCGCACCCGGTACGCGATCCCGATCGAGCGGCACGGCGCCACCGAGCAGGCCGAGCGGCTGCGGGCGGTCACCCGGCCCTACGTGCTCCGGCGGCTCAAGACCGATCCGGCGGTCATCGACGACCTGCCCGAGAAGATCGAGGTCAAGCAGTACTGCCAGCTCACCGTCGAGCAGGCGTCGCTGTACCAGTCCGTGGTCGACGAGATGATGGCGAAGATCGAGAGCTCCGACGGCATCGAGCGCCGCGGCAACGTGCTGGCCGCGATGACCAAGCTCAAGCAGGTGTGCAACCACCCCGCCCAGGTCCTGCACGACCGCTCCGAGATCGGTCGCCGGTCCGGCAAGGTGCTCCGGCTCGAGCAGATCCTCGAGGAGATCCTGGCCGAGGGCGACAAGGTGCTCTGCTTCACCCAGTTCACCGAGTTCGCCGAGCTGCTCCTGCCGCACCTGTCCACCCGGTTCGGCACCGAGGTGGCCTACCTGCACGGCGGGACGCCGAAGGCGCGGCGCGACGACCTGGTCACCCGGTTCCAGTCCGGCGACGGACCGCCGATCTTCCTGCTCTCGCTCAAGGCCGGAGGGACCGGGCTCAACCTGACCGCGGCCAACCACGTGATCCACCTCGACCGGTGGTGGAACCCGGCGGTCGAGAACCAGGCCACCGACCGCGCCTTCCGGATCGGGCAGCGGCGCACCGTGGAGGTCCACAAGTTCGTCTGCACCGGCACCCTCGAGGAGAGGATCGACGACATGATCGAGGAGAAGAAGGCGCTGGCGGACCTGGTGATCCGCGACGGGGAGGGCTGGCTGACCGAGCTGTCCACCGCGGACCTGCGCCAGGTGTTCGCGCTCTCCGAGGGAGCCGTCGGTGAGTAGGGGGAGCAGGCGAGGCAGCTCGCAGTTCTTCGCCCCCTCCAAGCCCCGCCCGGTCGAGGGCGGGCTCAAGGCCCGAAGCAAGCGCGGCGCGATCGGCCGGACCTGGTGGTCCGAGCGCTTCATCGCGGTGCTGGACGAGATCGGGGTCAGCGGGAGGCTGCAACGCGGCCGCGCCTACGCCCGACGTGGACAGGTGATCGACCTTCACGTGGACGCCGGGTCCGTCACGGCCCGGGTCCAGGGCAGCCGCCCGGCGCCGTACCGAGTGCGCATCGGCATCACCGCCTACGGCAAGGCCGAGTGGGCGGCCGTCGAACGCGAGCTGGCCGGGAACGCGTGGTACCTCGCCAAGCTGCTGGCCGGCGAGATGCCCGAGGACATCGAGGAGGCGTTCAGCGGGGTCGGCCTGTCGTTGTTCCCGGCCGGCGGGAGCGACCTGGTGATGGACTGCTCGTGCCCGGACTGGGAGGTGCCCTGCAAGCACGTCGCGGCGACCCTCTACCTGCTCGCCGAGAGCTTCGACGATGACCCGTTCGCGATCCTCGCCTGGCGTGGCCGGGAACGGGAAGACCTCCTGGCCAACCTCCAGGCCGCCCGCACCGACGCGCCCCGTGGTGTCGACCCCGAAGGGTCCGGTGCGCCGCTCGAGGACTGCATTGACTCGTACTTCTCCTTGCAGGCCGAGCTGCCGCGGCGGCCGCTCGGTCACGGGCGGGGCAACGACCTGCTCGCGCAGCTGCCCGCCGTGGAGGTGGGCGTCCGGGGCACCGGCATCGTCGACCTGCTCCGACCGCTCTACGAGGAGCTGGCCCGGCCGCAGGGGTGAGGATGTCGAGTGATCCCGGGGCTTCGGGGGTCGCGGGCGCTGCCGGGGCGGCCAGACGGCTCACCTGCGTGATGTGACAGGCGAATAGGGCGGCGCGGGCTGCCAGACAGCTCACGTTGCGCCGTTTTGCAGGTGGGCCGCGACGGCGGCCCTCCGCCCGGCCCTGATGCGGCACACTCGGGCGGCATGAGGGGAATCATCCTGGCCGGCGGCTCCGGCACGCGGCTGCACCCGATCACGCAGGGCATCAGCAAGCAGCTGGTGCCGGTCTACGACAAGCCGTTGATCTACTACCCGCTGTCCACGCTGATGCTGGCCGGGATCCGCGACATCCTCGTCATCACCACCCCGCACGACGCCGAGCAGTTCCGGCGGCTGCTGGGGGACGGGTCGACGTACGGCATCGCGCTGTCCTACGCGCAGCAGCCGGCGCCGGAGGGGCTGGCGCAGGCGTTCACGATCGGCGCCGACTTCATCGGTGACGACAAGGTCGCGCTGGTGCTCGGCGACAACCTCTTCTACGGCCCCGGCTTCGGCCGGAAGCTGTCGCGCTTCGCCGACGTCGACGGTGCGGCCGTGTTCGCCTACTGGGTGCGCGACCCGGGGGCGTACGGCGTCGTGGAGATCGGGGAGGACGGGCGCGCGGTCTCGCTGGAGGAGAAGCCGGACCGGCCCCGGTCGCCGTACGCCGTCACCGGGCTGTACTTCTACGACAACGACGTCGTCGAGATCGCCCGGGACCTGAAGCCGTCGGCGCGCGGGGAGCTGGAGATCACCGACGTGAACCGGACCTATCTCGACC
>JBKHXE010000139.1:0-9241 GCA_046566185.1 Actinomycetes bacterium
GCTTGACGTGCTGGAACTCCACGACGGACCACAGCTGGCCGTCCAGGTTGAGCACGATGCCGTTCTTCAGGTCGTTCGTCGTCGCCACGTCGTCATCCGCTTTCCGTCGGGGCGGCTGCGGGCACGCCCGTGCCCGTCGTTCAGCCTCGGGGATCCCCGGCATCCTACCCGTGGTGGGATGGCCCGGTGCGACAGCGGAGCAGTGACCGATGAGCCCGAAGAGCCGCGGACGCCCCAAGGGGCGGGGCCGCAAGGGCAAGAGCCGCCGGCCCCCGGCGCAGGACCCGCTCGCCCTGCTGCTGGGCGAGGCGTCGTCGCTGGTCCAGCAGGACGACGCCCTGCTGGCCGAGGCCTGGGCGAGCCGGTGGCTCGGGTACGCCTGGTCCGCGGCGCTGGGCGACGAGGACGTCGACCCGCTGGACGGCGAGCTGGACCTCGTGGACGCCGTCGTCGAGCGGGTGCTCCGCCACCCGTCGTCCGCCGGGCTCGCCGCGCTGCACGCCCTCGCGCGCGTCGCGCCGGCGGAGGGGACCGACCTGGTGGCCGAGGCGATCGACGAGCTGCCCGCGACCCTGCCGGCACCGGCGTTCGCGACGGCGCCGCGGGCCGAGCCCGGGCGGGCCTGGACGGCGGTGGACGTGTGGGGCGCCGAGCGCCTGGTCTTCGTCGAGTACGACACCCCGGTGGTGCACACGCTCGTCGCCCAGGTGCTCGACGTCGCGGGGCGCTACGTCGAGACCCTCGCCCTGGCGGTCGGGCCGGACGTCGTCCCCGAGTGGGCCGGGCATCGCACGGACGACGACGTCCCGATGGAGCCGGTCGAGACCCCGGTGGACGTGGCGCTCGCCGACCTCGCCGACGCCCTCGCCGGGACCGAGGTGAACAGCGAGACCTTCCCCGACGCCGAGGACTACCAGGACCTGCGGGCGCTCGCGTGGTCGCGCGCGGTCGAGCACGCCGCCGAGGCCGCCCCGCCTCGCCCGGCCCTGTCGGAGGAGGATCGGGAGCGGCTGGGCGCCGCGTTCCTCGCCTCCGGCGCGGTGCCGGACGACGAGACGTCGGCCGCGCTCGTCCGGCTGTTCCTGGACTTCGGCGAGGCGTACCTGCCCGACGGTCCGCTCAGCTGGAGCCCGGTCGCCGTCATCGCGTTCCTCGGTGACGCCCTCCCGGGGCGCGTGGCGCTCGAGCCCGCCGAGGAGCGTGCCCTCCCCGAGGTGCTGCGGGCCTGGCTGCGGTTCGCGCTCGCGGAGCGAGGGGTGCCGGAGCCCTGGGTGCAGCCGGTCCTGGACGCCGTCGACGAGGGGATGCGGCCTGAGGCGGGCGAGGGCTCGCCCTCATGACCGGCGCCGTCAGCCCTTCCGCCGGTCCCGGACGAAGACGCCCTCGTCCCCTCTCCTGACGTCGAACAGCCCGGTGGCCTCGACGAGGTCACCGAGCTTGCGGAACCCGTAGTTGCGTGGGTCGAAGGACGCCTGGTTGCTGATCTGGTGCCCGACCCTCGCCAGGTGGGCCCAGCCGTCCTCCCCGGCCGCGGCGTCCACGGCGTTGCGCAGCAGGCGCACCAGCCCGCTGTCCCCACGCAGTCGTTGCGTGTCGTCGAGCGTCGGAGCGACGTCCGAGGCCGGCTCGACGAGACCCTCGACGTAGGTGAACTGGGAGCAGGCGTTGCGGAAGGGCTCCGGCGTCTTCCGCTCGCCGAAGCCGTAGACCTTCAGCCCGTTGGTGAGGATCCGCATCACCAGGGGGGTGAAGTCGGCGTCGCTGGAGACGATCGCGAAGCCGTCCAGTGAGCCGGCGTACAGCAGGTCCATGGCGTCGATGACCATCGCCATGTCGGAGGCGTTCTTGCCGGAGCTGTACGCGAACTGCTGGATCGGCTGGATCGCGAAGGGGTGCAACGTCGCCTCCCACCCCGCCAGGTGGGGGCTCTTCCAGTTGCCGTAGGCGCGGCGGATGTTCGCCGTCCCGTGCCGGGCGACCTCCGCGAGCACCAGCTCGATCTTCGAGGCGGGGGCGTTGTCGGCGTCGATCAGCAGCGCGATACGGCTCTCGGTGGTCACAGCAGCATCATCCCCGTGCCGGTGGCGGCCGCCGCCCAGAGCAGGCTGGCCAGCGTGCCGATGATGAAGCGCTCCGACACGCCGGGGTGCCGCAGCTCCGGGTAGCGGCCGAGCCCCTTGACCGCCAGGACGACGGGGATGCCGGCGGGCCAGCCGGCCAGCAGGGTCGCCGACATCGCCGCGCGCTCCAGGACACCGATCCAGGCACCGCCCCGCAGCGCCTCGGACGCCTGGTCCGGGTGCTCGATGGCCTGCGCCGGGCCGCGGCCGGCGCGCCGCAGGATCGCGGCCGTCACGGGCCCACCACCCGCGACGGCGACCACCACCGTGACGACCCGCACCAGTCCGGCCGCCCAGCCGGTCGCGGTGGCGCCACTGGCGGCGACGACCGCCGCGGCCACCGCCAGCGCCGCGACCGCGGAGACGGCGAGCGCGTCGCGTCGTCCGTCGAGCAGGTCGATCACGAGTCGGCCTCCTTCAGGAGTCGGGCCGCGAGCGGGCGGGCGGCCTGTTCGTGGTGCCACATGGCGACCCGCACACGCTGGCTGACGGCCTGCGCGCTGACGCCCAGCCGCTCGGCGACGTCCCGTTGCGTGTGCCCTTCGGCGAGCAGGTCGACGACCTCCCAGCCCTGAGCCGTCCGGCGCTGCACGATCTCCGCGAGCAGCGCCAGCAGCACCTCGGCGTCCTCGGCGCTGGCCGGGTCGGGTCCGCTGACCGCGAGGTGCGGGCCGGCGGCCGTGGCCCGCTGCACCGAGAGGCGCGCGTTCTCGAACGCCGGTCCGGACGCGGCCCGCACGCTGCGCGGCAAGGGCGTTCGCACCGGACCGACGCCGATGCCGACGCTCCAGGTGTGGTGGCGGGCGAGGCGGAGGGCGATGTCGACGACGGTCGCGGCGTCGTCGAGCAGGCCCTGCAGCTCGTCGCCGGCGGTGCGCTCGAACCTCCGCACCAGGCCGGGCGTGCCACCCAACGCCGCCAGCAGGCCGTCGACGAGGTCCTCGGCCCGCCGACTCCCGCGCTGGTCCACCGTCATGACGAACACCGTGCCTCACCTCCCCGACGGTCTCCCGGCCAATAGCAAGGCTAGAGCCTTGATTCATCAGAAGCAAGGTGTGGAACTTGATTTGGGTGCATCAAGCCTCTGGGGCACGGCGGGCGACGGCCTCCAGCGCGAGGCGGTAGGAGTCCTGACCGAAGCCGGCCACGGTGCCGGTGGCCACGGCGGCCACGACGCTCGTGTGACGGAACTCCTCCCGGGCGGCAGGATTCGACAGGTGCACCTCGACCAGCACGAGGCCGGCGCCGGTGACCTGAGCGCACGCGTCGCGGGTCGCGTAGGAGTAGTGCGTGAAGGCGGCCGGGTTGAGGACGACGTGGGCGCGACTGTCGACCGCCTCGTGCAGCCAGCCGACGAGCTGCGCCTCGTCGTCCGTCTGCCGCACGTCCACCTCGAGGCCGAGCCGCTCGCCCTCCCGGCGGCACCGCGTCACGAGGTCGGCGTACGAGGCGGCGCCGTAGACCTCCGGCTCACGCGCCCCGAGGCGGCCGAGGTTGGGTCCGTTGAGCACGAGCACCCGGGTCATGTCCGGTGAGCGTAGTGACGCCCGCGGCGCCCGCAGCGCAGGACCGGGCCGCACCATGAGGACGGCGCTCGTGGTCGCCGCCGTGCTCGCCGCGCTCGCCGTCGGCCTGGCCGCTCTGGTGTGGGCCCTCCAGCGCAGCCTCGTCTACCTGCCGGGCGGGGCCGACGTGCCGCCGGCGTCGTCGGTGCTGCCCGGCGCCGAGGAGGTCGTGCTGCGGCCGTCGGACGGGGTCGAGCTCACCGCCTGGTACGTCCCGGCACGGATCCCGGCCCTGGACGTCACCGCACTGGTCGCCCACGGCAACGCCGGCGACCGCGCGGACCGCGCGCCCCTGGCCCGGCGCCTCGCCGAGCGCGGGGTGTCGGTGCTGCTGCTGGACTACCGCGGCTACGGGGGCAACCCGGGGACGCCGACGCAGGACGGGCTGGCGCTGGACGTCCGCGCGGCGCACGACCACCTCACCCGGGAGCGGGGTGTGCCGCCCGACCACCTGCTGTACCTGGGCGAGTCGCTCGGCGCCGCGGTGGTCGCCGAGCTGGCGACGGAGCGTCCGCCGGCCGGGCTGGTCCTGCGCTCGCCGTTCCGCGACCTGGCCGCGGTGGCGCGGGTGCACTACCCGATCGTCCCCGGGTGGCTGCTGCGCGACGAGCTCGCGGTCGAGCGGCACGTCGCGGCACTCGACGTGCCGACGGTCGTGGTCTACGGCGAGGCCGACTCGGTCGTCCCGCCGGAGCAGAGCGTCGCGGTGGCGCGCAGCGCACGGAGCCTGCATGCCCTGGTGGCGGTCCCCGGCGCCGACCACAACGACGCCGAGCTGGTGGCGGGCGACCCCCTCGTGGACGCCGTCGCCGACCTCGCGGAGTCGCTCAGGCGGTGAGGAGCCCGACCCCGGCCGCCAGGACGCCGGCCGTCAGGCTCGCCGCACCGAGCCAGACGAGGACGACGAGCCGGTTGGGCCGGGTGCGTCCGCGGCCGGCGGCGGACAGGAAGAAGCCGGCCGGCATGAGGATGGCCGCGATCGGCACGCCGTGTCCGGCCACCCAGCGCCACCAGCCGGTCGACCCCGTCGCGTCGACGTAGAGCAGCACGACGAGCGACAGCAGCACCAGGACGCCGGCGTGGGCGTGGCCCGCGCGGTAGAAGGCGCGCTGGAACTCGGTGGCAGGCTCACGTCCGCGCGCCACCTTCAGCAGGAAGGTGCCGCCGTAGGCGATGGCGACCACGGTGACGAGCAGGACGCCCGCCGTGACGCGGCTGTCGTCGGCCAGCACCACGGTCATGCCGGCAGCTGCCTGGCCAGGGCCCGGTCCCACCAGACGTCCGGGCGGCTCCACCGGTGGATGCGCAGGCCGATGACGAACACCGCGAGAGCGTGGTCGGGTCGGACGGATCGCCGTCCGTGGATCATGGTCATGCATTCTCCCTTGGATACTGACACTTTCCAATATTGGCGAGTGCTACTGTCCATTGTCAAGGGAGGTGACATGCGGATCTCCGAGCTGAGCCGGACCACCGGCGTCCCCGTCGCCACGGTGAAGTACTACTTGCGGGAGCGGCTGCTGCCGCCCGGCACCGCGACCGGCGCAACTCAGGCGCAGTACGACGAGCGCCACGTGCGCAGGCTGCGCCTGGTCCGTGCACTGCTCCAGGTGGGCGGGCTGTCGGTCGCGGCCGCCCGCGACGTGGTGGCCTGCCTGGACGCCGAGTCCGGGTCGCTGCACGAGGTGATGGGGGCCGCGCACTCGGCCCTGGCCCCGACGGTCGAGGACGACGTCGAGCCGACGAGGGCACGGCGGCTGGCCGAGGAGCTCGGGTGGCGCGTCCACCCCGGCTCCCCGGCCCTGCGCCAGCTCGAGCGCGCCCTCAGCACGCTGGACGACGTCGCGCTGCCCCCGTCACCCGAGACGCTGGCGGTCTACGCGGACGCCGCCCGGAGGGTGGCCGAGGCGGATGTCGCCTCCGTGCCCACGACGAGTCCCGACGAGGCCGCCACCACGGTCGTCGTCGGCACTGTGCTGTACGAGCCGGTGCTGCTGGCGCTGCGGCGGATGGCGCAGGAGGCCGTGTCGGCCGAGCGGTACGGCTGAGGCCCTGCGAGCGGCTCAGTCGCGCGAGATCTCGCCGTAGGCGGCGAGCAGGAGGGACGGGTCCGGGCCCTCGAGCCGCGAGGGCCGGCCGATGTCGTCGAGCACGACGAACCGCAGCAGGTCGCCACGGGTCTTCTTGTCACGGCGCATCGCGTCGAGCAGCTGCGGCCAACGGTCGCCCCGGTAGGTGATCGGCAGGCCGAGCGACGTCAGCACCGAGCGGTGCCGCGCGACGACGTCGTCCGCCAGCCGGCCGGCCAGACGGGCCAGCTCGGCGACGAAGACCATCCCCACGCTGACGGCAGCGCCGTGACGCCACTGGTACCGCTCGACGAGCTCGACGGCGTGGCCGAAGGTGTGGCCGTAGTTGAGCACCTCGCGCAGGCCCGACTCCTTGAGGTCCTGCCCCACGACGTCCGCCTTGACCCGCACCGCCCGCTCGACGAGCTCGCGGACGACGGGGGCGTCCCACTCCGCGACCGCCGCCGGGTCGGCCTCGACCAGGTCGAGGATCACCGGGTCGGCGACGAACCCGCACTTGACGACCTCGGCCATGCCGGCCAGCAGGTCGTGACGCGGCAGCGTCTGCAGCGCGGAGAGGTCGCACAGCACACCGGCGGGCGGGTGGAAGGAGCCGACGAGGTTCTTGCCCTCGGCCGTGTTGATGCCGGTCTTGCCACCGACCGCGGCGTCGACCATCCCCAGCAGCGTGGTCGGCACGTGCACGACCCGGACGCCGCGCAGCCACGTCGCGGCGACGAAGCCGGCCAGGTCGGTCACCGCTCCCCCGCCGACGCCCACGACGGCGTCCGTGCGGGTGAAGCCGGCCTGGCCCAGCACTCCCCACAGGAAGGCGGCGACCTCCGCGGACTTCGCCTCCTCACCGTCCGGCACCTCGGCGGCGAAGGCCTCGAAACCGTTGTCCTTCAGGTCGTCTCGCACCGCCTCGCCGGTGGCGCGCAGCGCACGCGGGTGCACGACGAGCACCCGCTGCACGCCGGTCAGCAGGCCCGGCAGCTCCCCGAGCAGCGCATGGCCGACGACCACGTCGTACGGGGCGTCGCCAGTGACGGTGATGCGCGTCGCGTCGGTGGTGGGCACCGTCAGAGTGTAGGAAGGGCACCCGGCCCGCCTACGCTGCGGTCGTGATCGTGCTCGTCGGGTTCATGGGCGCCGGGAAGTCGAGCGTGGGCCGGCTGCTGGCGCGGCGGCTCGGGCTGCCCTTCGTCGACAGCGACGACGCGGTGGAACAGCGGGCGGGCCGGGCGATCCGCGAGATCTTCGCCGCCGACGGCGAGGCGGCCTTCCGCGCCCTGGAGCGAGCGACGATCGCCGACCTGCTGCGTGGTCCCGACGTGGTGCTCGCGCTCGGCGGCGGCGCGGTGGAGGACGCCGCCACCCGCGAGGCGCTGCGCGGGCACGACGTCGTCTACCTGGAGGTCGACCTCGACGTGGCCTTGCAGCGCGTCGGAGGTGACGCCGAGCGGCCGGTGCTGCGCGACCCCCAGCTGGCGGCGCGCTACCGCACGCGGGTGCCCGACTACACGGACGTGGCGACGATCGCCGTCCCGACGGCCGGGCGGAGCGTCGCCGACGTCGCCGACGAGGTGCTCGCGCGGCTGGCCGCAGCTAGCTGACGGCCGCGGCGATCTCGCGCGCGACGTCGTCCGGCTGCCGGCCGTCGGTGCTCACCGTCAGCGACGCGACGCGCGCGTAGACGGGCCGGCGGGCCTCCATCATCCGCAGCCACTGGGCGCGTGGGTTGACGACGTGCGTGGTGCCGGTCAGGCCGAGAACCCTTGCGGCGTGGGTGATCGACACGTCGAGCAGGACGACCCGGTGGGCTGCGAGGTCGGCCTCGGTGCGGGGGTCCATCACCGCCCCGCCGCCGACGACGAGCACCCCGTCGTGCTCGGCGAGGGCGTCCACGACGGCCTGTCGCTCCAGGTCGCGGAAGTGCGACTCGCCCGACTCGACGAAGATCTCGGCCACCGAGGCACCGGCGAGCCCCTCGACGTCCCGGTCGGTGTCGCGCACCGGCAGGTCGAGCAGCGCGCCCAGAGCGGCGGCGATCCTCTCGACCTCGACCCCGGGGGGTGCGACGAGGACGACGCGGGGGGTCACTCGTCGAGCAGGTCGGCGGGAGTGATGTTCACCGGGAACGGCTCGACGGCCCTCCACTCCTCGGAACCCAGGGCCGAGCCGACCTCGACGTACTGGCCGCCCCGGAGGCTCCGCGCGACGACCGAGGGACCGTCGGGGTCGACGAGCCAGTAGTGCGGCACGCCGTGCTCCTCGTACACGACGCGCTTCAACGAGCGGTCGGTGGTGCGTGAGCTGGGTGACATCACCTCGACGACGAGCACCGGGGGGTGCTCGAGCCGTTGACCGCCCACCTCGCTACGGCGGGCGACGAGGACGTCGCGCTGCAGGGAGTACCCGGGGCGCGGGACGTAGTCGTAGGGCGCCACGAACACCTTGAGGTCGGACGGGCAGGCCGCGCGGAGGGCGAGGTAGAGCGATCCCACGCACGACTGGTGACGGCTGTCCGGTGACGGAGACACGATGAGCGTCCCCTCAACGATCTCGTATCCCGCGTAGCGGTCGTCGGGAATCCCCTGCAGGTCCTCCCACGACAGCGGACGGTCGCTCGGGAAGTTCCGCTCGAACACCGGCTGCACGGCCACGGCGACTACCCTACGCCGCCGCTCCGCATCAGCTCGGGGATCGAGGCGAGGTAGCCGTCGAGGTTGCGGCGCACCTCTGCGACCGAGTCGCCACCGAGCTTCTCGAGGGCGGCGTCCGCGAGCACGAGGGCGACCATCGCCTCCGCGACGACGCCCGCGGCGGGCACGGCGCACACGTCGGAGCGCTGGTTGATGGCGACGGCGGGCTCGCCGGTCGCGACGTCCACGGTGTCGAGCGCCCTGGGCACCGTCGAGATCGGCTTCATCGCGGCCCGCACCCGCAGCACCTCGCCGGTCGACATGCCGCCCTCGGTGCCTCCCGCCCGGCCGGAGCGGCGGTGCAGCACGCCGTCCCCACCGCGCTCGATCTCGTCGTGCGCCTCCGAGCCGCGACGGGCCGCGGTGCGGAAGCCGTCGCCGACCTCGACGCCCTTGATGGCCTGGATGCCCATGAGGGCTCCGGCGAGGCGGGAATCGAGGCGGCGGTCCCAGTGCACGTGGCTGCCGAGACCCGGCGGCAGGCCGTGGGCGACGACCTCGACGACTCCTCCGAGGGTGTCGCCGGCCCGCCGGCACGCGTCGATCTCGGCGACCATCGCGTCGCTGGTGGCCCTGTCGTGGCAGCGCACCGGGTCGTCGTCCAGGGCCTGGACGTCGTCCGGCCCGGGCACGGGGGCGTCGTCCGGGACGCCGACGGGGCCGATGGAGACGGTGTGGCTGACGAGCCGGACGCCGAGCGCGTCGCGGAGGAACGCCGCCGCCACCGCGCCGAGCGCCACCCGGGCCGCGGTCTCCCGGGCGCTGGCCCGCTCGAGCACCGG
>JBKHXE010000140.1:0-27336 GCA_046566185.1 Actinomycetes bacterium
CCGTCAGTCCGACGGCCAGTTCGCGGGGTTCTTCTTGCTCGGCTGCACGCGCGGCGGCTCGCCCGGCATCTTCGGGTAGTCCGGCGGGAACGGCATCTCCCCCAGGCCGTCCGCCAGGTCGCGGTCCCACCACTCCAGCAGCGGCGCGACGTCGCCGGCCGCGTCGTCCATCGCCGCCCACGGGTCGCCCACGTCCGCGAAGCGCTCGGGCACGGTGCGCACCGTGAGGGCCCGCGGGTCGACGTCCGGCAGCTCGTCCCAGGTCACCGGGCACGAGACCGGCGCGTGCGGCAGCGGCCGCGGGCTGTAGGCCGAGGCGATGGTGCGGTCGCGCGCCATCTGGTTGAAGTCGACGAAGACCTTCTCGCCGCGCTCCTCCTTCCACCACGCCGTCGTGACGAGGTCGGGCAGCCGCCGCTCGAGCTCGCGGGCCGCCGCGATGACGCCGTGCCGGACGTCGAGCACCTCGTGCGTGGGGCGGATGCGGCAGAAGACGTGCAGGCCGCGGTTGCCGGACGTCTTGACCCACGGCGTGAGGCCGGCCTCGGTCAGCACCTCGCGCAGCGCGACCGCCGCCTCGACGACGTCGGCGAAGACCCGACCCGGCTGCGGGTCGAGGTCGATCCGCAGCTCGTCGGGGTTGTCGTTGTCCGCCGTGCGCATCGGCCACGGGTGGAAGGTGACGGTGTTCATCTGCACCGCCCAGACCGCGGTCGCCACCTCGTCGATCACCAGCTGCGTGTGCCGCCGTCCACTGGGGTAGGTGCACATCGTCGTCCGGGCCCACCCGGGCAGGCCCTTCGGCGGGTTCTTGGCGTAGAACTCCTCACCCTCGACGCCGTCCGGGAACCGCTGAAGGGTCACCGGCCGGTCGCGCAGCGCGGTGAGCAGGCCGTCGCCGACGGCGACGACGTACTCGGCCAGGTCCTGCTTCGTCACGCCCGCCTGCGGCCACATCACCCGCTCCGGGCTGGAGAGCCGCACCTCCCGGACCCCGTGCGGCCCGTCCACCTCGAGCACCGTCGCCGTCCCCACGGGGGCATGGTGTCAGGCCCCGTGGTGTTATGGCTGGCATGGAGGCCACCGGCAGGACGTACGAGGTCAGCAAGTCCGAGGACGAGTGGCGGGCGGAGCTGTCGCCGCCGGAGTACGAGGTCCTGCGGCAGGCGGGCACCGAGCGGCCGGGCACCGGCGAGTACGAGCACACGAAGACGGTGGGCGTCTACTCCTGCCGGGCGTGCGGGGCCGAGCTGTTCCGCAGTGACACGAAGTTCGACTCCCACTGCGGCTGGCCGTCCTTCTACGCGCCGCTCGCCGAGGACCGGGTCGAGTACGTCGAGGACCGCTCGCTCGGCATGAAGCGCGTCGAGGTGCGCTGCGCCCGCTGCGGCTCGCACCTCGGGCACGTGTTCGAGGGCGAGGGCTACGGCACGCCGACCGACCAGCGCTACTGCATCAACTCGATCAGCCTGCGGCTGCAGTCGGACGAGTGAGCGACGTCCGTCGCGCGGCCTGGGCGGAGCTCGACCCGGCGACGCTGCACGAGATCGTCCGGCTGCGGGTCGACGTGTTCGTCGTCGAGCAGGGCTGCCCGTACCCCGAGCTGGACGGGCGGGACGTCGAGCCCGCCACCGAGCACGTCTGGGTGGCGGCGCCCGGCCTGCCCGTCGCGGCGTACCTGCGGGTGCTCGCCGAGCCGGACGGCGCGCGGCGCGTCGGGCGGGTGGTGACGGCTCCCGGCGCGCGGGGTGCCGGCCTGGCGGCCAGCCTCGTGGAGGACGTCCTGGCCCGGCACGGTCACCGGCCGATCGTGCTCGATGCGCAGTCGTACCTCACCGCCTGGTACGAGCGGTTCGGCTTCACCGTTGCGGGGCCGGAGTTCGTCGAGGACGGCATCCCGCACGTGCCGATGCGGCGCGAGGGCGGCGTGCCGCCGCGTCAGGGCAGCGCCGCGACCAGGTCGGCCAGCGCGACGCGCGGCCCGGTGTAGAACGGGATCTCCTCGCGCACGTGCCGGCGCGCCTCGGTGGCGCGCAGGTCGCGCATGAGGTCGACGATGCGGTGCAGCTCGTCGGCCTCGAACGCGAGCACCCACTCGTAGTCGCCGAGCGCGAACGACGACACGGTGTTGGCGCGGACGTCGGGGTAGCCGCGGGCGGCGATGCCGTGGTCGCGCAGCATCGCGCGGCGCTCCTCGTCGGGCAGCAGGTACCACTCGTAGGAGCGCACGAACGGGTACACGCAGACGTAGCCGCGGGCTTCCTCCCCGGCCATGAACGCGGGGACGTGGCCCTTGTTGAACTCGGCCGGCCGGTGCAGCGCCACCACCGACCACACCGGCTCCAGGGACCGTCCGAGCCGCGTGCGCCGCAGCCGGCGGTAGGCCTCCTGCACCGTCTCGACGTCCGGCGCGTGCCACCAGACCATGAGGTCGGCGTCCGCGCGCAGGCCGGCCACGTCGTAGAAGCCGCGGACGACGAGCCCCTTGCCCGCCAGCTCGGCCAGCAGGTCCTCCACCTCGGCCACCAGGGACGTGCGGTCGTCGCCCAGCGTGCCGGGCCGCACCGCGAACACCGACCACATCGCGTAGCGGATGGTGGCGTTGATCTCGCGGGCGTTCACCCGCTGCTGGTTCTGGTCGTCGGGCATGGGCACATTGTCGCGCGGCCTCGCGTGGTCGTTCTCGCGGGCCCCCGCGGCGGCCGGCGACGATCAGGTGAGGCTGGCCAGCACCCGCGCGACGGCGGCGTCGGCGGACGCGATGCACGCCGGGATGCCCAGACCGTCGTAGGTGGCGCCCGCGAGCGCGAGGCCGGGCTGCTCGTCCACGGCGGCCCGCACGCGGGCGACGAGGTCGACGTGGCCGACGCCGTACTGCGGCAGCGCTCCGCCCCAGCGGGTGACGAGGCCGGCGCTCGGCGCCAGCTCGCGGCCCAGCATCGCGGCGGCGTCGGCCAGCGCGGCGGCGAGCAGGTCGTCGTCCGGGCGCTGCAGGTCACGCTCCTCGCCGTCGCGGCCGACCGACATCCGCAGGACGTCGTGGCCGTGCGCGGCCTCCTCGACCCACGCCCACTTGACGCTGGAGAACGTCATCGCCTTGACCAGCCGGCCCTCGACCGGCGGGACGAGGACGCCGGACAGCGGCTGCCCGTCGGCCAGGCCGCCGAGGGTGCCCGCCGGCAGGACGACGGTGCACAGCGCCATGCTCGCCGTCCGGACCGCGGCGAGCCCCTCGGCCGCCGCGGGGACGACGCCCGTCAGCAACCTGGCCGCCCGTGGGGCGGGCAGAGCCAGCACGACGCCGTGGACGTCCACGACCTCGGGGGCCGGGCGGGCGCCGACCAGCAGTCGGAAGCCGTCGGGCCGGGCCTCCAGCGCGTGCACGGCGCTGCGGGTGCGGACCTGGAGCCGGTCGGCGAGGGCCTCGACGAGGCGGGCCACGCCGCCGCGCAGGCCGGCGAAGACCGGGCCACCGGCCGCCGTGCCGCCGGCGCCGCGCTCGGCGACCGCCCGCACCACCGACGCGCCGGACTCCGCTGCCGGCCACAGCTGGGGGACGGTCGCCCGCAGCGACAGCCGGCCGGCGTGACCGGCGTAGACGCCGCCGAGCAGCGGCTCCACGAGGCGGTCGACCACGGCCGGCCCGACCCGAGAGCCGACCCACGACGCGACGTCCACGTCACCGTCCACCGGCGCCCACGCGCCGTCCGGCTCCGCGGCCGCGCGGGCGACCTCGTCGTCGTCCAGCAGCCCGCCCAGCGCGGCCGGGTCGCCCGGGACCCCCATCACCGTGCCGCTCGGCATCGGGTGCAGCGCGCCGCGCGAGAAGACCGCGGCCCGCGTGGTCACCGGGTACTCGACGTCGCCGGACAGCCCCAGCTCCTCGACCAGCCGCAGCCCCTCGGGGCGGCGCGCGAGGATCGCCTCGGCGCCGAGGTCGACCACCAGGCCGGCGGGGCCGCCCGGCACCGGTCCGCGCCGCAGCACCCCACCGGGGCGCTCGGCCTGCTCGAGGACGACGGCCTCGCAGCGCCCGGACCGTTGCAGTGCCCAGGCGGCCGCCAGCCCGCTGACGCCCGCGCCGACGACGGCGACGCGCGGCAGGGTCACCTCGCGCTCGCGGTGTGCACCAGGTCGACGACCCGGGCCAGCACGTCGGGATCGGTGTCGGGGATGACCCCGTGGCCGAGGTTGAACACGTGCCCCTCCGCCGGCCGCCCAGCCTCCAGCGTGGCCAGCACACGGGCCCGGACGGCGTCCCACGGGGCGAAGACGACGGCCGGGTCGAGGTTGCCCTGCAGCGCCCGGCCGGGCCCGACCCGCCGGGCGGCGTCGTCGAGCGGCACCCGGAAGTCGACGCCCACGACGTCCGCTCCCGCCTCGCCCATGGCGTGCAGCAGCTCGCCGGTGCCCACGCCGAAGTGGATGCGGGGGACGCCGAGGTCGGCCACGCCCGCGAGCACGCGGGCCGACCACGGCCGTACGAACGCCTCGTAGTCGGCCAGCGGCAGCGCGCCAGCCCACGAGTCGAAGAGCTGGACGGCGCTGGCGCCCGCCTCGACCTGGACGCGCAGGAAGGTGGTGGTGACGTCGGCGAGCCGCTCCATCAGCGCCGCCCACACGTCGGGACGCCCGTACATCAGCGCCTTGGTGTGCTCGTGGTGGCGGCTGGGGCCGCCCTCGACGAGGTAGCTGGCGAGGGTGAACGGCGCGCCGGCGAAGCCGATGAGTGGCGTAGCGCCCAGCTCCGCGACCAGCATGCGGACGGCGGCGTCCACGTAGTCGACCTGACCGGGGTGCAGCGGCGGCAGGGCGGCCACGGCAGCCCCGTCGCGCACCGGCTCGGCGACGACCGGCCCGGTGCCGGGCACGATGTCGAGATCGACGCCGGCAGCCACCAGCGGCACGACGATGTCGGAGTAGAGGATCGCCGCGTCGACGCCGTAGCGGCGCACGGGCTGCAGCGTGATCTCGGTGACGAGCTCCGGGCGCCGGCACGACTCGAGCATCGTGGTGCCCTCGCGCACCCGGCGGTACTCCGGCAGCGACCGGCCCGCCTGCCGCATGAACCACACCGGGGTGTGCGGCACGGGCTCGCGCCGGCAGGCACGCAGGAAGGGGCTGTCTCGCAGGGCGTCGGGCACCCCCTGATCCTCGCAAGTCACCCGGCTGCGATGAGCACCACCCCGCCGAGCGCGGCCGCGACCCCCACCTGCTGCACCCGCCGCAGCCGCTCGTGCAGCACGCCGCGGGCGAGCAGCACGGTGACGACCGGGTAGAGGGACCCGAGCACGGCGGTGACGCTCAGCAGCCCGAGCGTCGAGGCCACGCCGAACGCAAGGTTGGCACCGGCATCGCCCAGCCCCACCAGGGCCAGCGGCAGCGCGTCGCGCGGCCGCACCCCGCCGGTCGTGCGCAGCGCGAGCGCCGCGAGCAGGAAGAGGGAGACGCTGACGCCGCGCATCCCGGCCAGCGTCATGATCGCCGACGTCTGGGAGCCGCCCCCGATGAAGACGAGCGCCAGCCCGAAACCCACGCCGGCGACGGCCGCGAGCAGCACCGGCCTCGCGCCGGCGGCGCCGCGCAGCTCGGGGCCGCTCGCGGCGACCGCGCCCACCAGGGCCACGGCGATCCCCGCGACCTGCAGCGCCGAGGGCCGCTCCCCCGACAGCAGGCCGATGAGCACGGGCACCACCGCGCCGAGCGCCGCGATCGGCGAGACGACGCCCATCGTGCCGCTCGCCAGGGCGGCGTAGAAGGAGACGAGCCCCACGGTGCCCGCGAGGCCGGCCGCGACCGCCCAGGGGAGCCAGCCCAGGGGCCCGGTGACCGCGCCGCTCACGACGGCCACGAGCAGTACGGCGAGCAGCCCCACGGCCTGCGACGCCCCGACGACGGCGGCCGGGTGGAGCCGTCGCGAGAGCAGCCCGCCGCCGAAGTCGGCGCTGCCCCACAGCACCGACGAGAGCAGGGCGAGCGCCGGGCCGGCGAGTGCGGTCACGGGCGGCGAGGGTAGAGAACGACACGACGCGCGCGGTCGCCGGGTCCGGGCCATCGGGGCACGCGCGACGTACGCTGCCGACGTGGCGGTCCGTGAGGTGCCCGGCGCCGCGCCCGAGGCCTTCGCCCGCGCGGTGGCGTCCCTGCGCGCCGCCGCCGTGCGCCCCGAGATCGTCCTCACCGAGGTGCCCGCGCCGCAACGGATCGCCCCGCACGCCGCCGCGCTCACCGCGGACGTGCTGGTCGGCGACGACGAGCTGGCGACCGGGCGGTTCGTGCTGCTGCACGACCCCGCCGGCCAGGACGCGTGGGAGGGCACCTTCCGCGCCGTGACCTTCGTCCGCGCGGCTCTGGAGCCGGAGATGGGCTCCGACGCCATGCTCGGCCAGGTCGGGTGGGCGTGGCTCGAGGAGTCCCTCGCCGGCGCCGGCGCGGCGGCGGTGGCCCACGGCGGCACGGTGACCCGTGTCCTGTCCGAGAGCTTCGCGGGCCTGGCCGACCGGCCCGCCACCGTGGAGATCGAGATCCGCGCCTCCTGGACGCCGGTCGACGGCGACCTCGGCCCGCACCTGCGCGGCTGGACCGACCTGCTCTGCACCGTCGCGGGCCTGCCGCCGCTGCCCGAGGGCGTGGCCACGCTGCCGCGCCGCCTGCGCTGAGCGCGGCGGCTCGTTCAAGGTCCGGTCACCGCGCGCCGATAGGTGCTGCATGACCGCAGTCGTGGAGCGCGTCGGCGCCCGAACCGTCGCCCGGCAGCCTGGCCGCTCCACCGCGCTGGTCGCCGTCCAGCACCCCGCGGCGCGCGAGACCGCCGTCCGGCTGCTGCGCGCCCTCGGTGCGAGTGACGTGGTGGCCGCCGGGACGGTCGCGGAGGCGCGGCGGGCCGTCGTGCCCCGCAACGCGGACGTCGCGGTCGTCGAGGCCACGCTGCCGGACGGATCGGGCATCGGCCTCGTCGGCGACCTCAAGACGGCCGGCTGGCGCCGCACCGTCGTCGTGGCCACCAGCGCCGACCCGTACACGGTGCGCGCCGCGGTGCGCGGCGGCGTCCGGTGCCTGCTGCTCATCGACTCCGCGCCGCGGACGGCGCCGGGCCCTTCGGTGCCCGAGAGCGTGCGGGGCCTGTCGCAGCGGGAGATCGAGGTGCTCCAGCTCGTGGCCGACGGCCACTCCAACGCCGCGGTGGGTAACGCGCTCGGTCTCTCCGGGCTGACCGTGAAGAGCCACCTCGCCCGCATCGCCCGCAAGCTCGGCACCGGCGACCGCGCCGAGATGGTGGTCATCGCGCTCCGGGCCGGCGTGATCCGCTGAGCCAGGCGCCGCTCCCGCGCGCCACGCGGGCGGCGGCTTCCCGGCCGGGGCGCCACACCGCGACGTACGGTTACCCCCCATGGACCCCAGCGAGCCCCGGCCGCTGCTCGCTCCTCGCGACGGGACCCCCGATCTCGTCGACACCGCGAGCGGGCTGAGCGCCGCTGCCGAGGCGCTGGCCGCCGCCGAGGGGCCGGTGGCCGTCGACGCCGAGCGCGCCTCGGGGTACCGGTACGGGCAGCGGGCGTTCCTCGTCCAGCTGCACCGGCGGGGCACCGGAACCGTCCTCGTCGACCCGGTGGCCCTGCCGGACCTGTCGCCGCTCGCCGATGCGATCGCGGACGCCGAGTGGGTGCTGCACGCCGCGTCCCAGGACCTGCCGTGCCTCGCGGAGGTGGGCCTGCGCCCCGGCGGCGACCTGTTCGACACCGAGCTGGCGGCCCGGCTCGCGGGCTTCGAGAAGGTCGGCCTGGCGGCCGTCGTCGAGCGGCTGCTCGGCTGGAGCCTGGCCAAGGAGCACTCTGCCGTCGACTGGTCGACCCGGCCGCTGCCCGCCGACTGGCTGACCTACGCAGCGCTGGACGTCGACGTGCTGCTCGACCTGCGCGACGCGATCGCCGCCGAGCTGGCCGAGCAGGGCAAGACCGAGTGGGCGGCGCAGGAGTTCGCCGCCGTCCGCGACGCCCCTCCCCCGCCGCCGCGCACCGACCCCTGGCGGCGCACCTCCGGCCTGCACGCCGTCCGCGGACGACGGCAGCTGGCCGCCGTCCGCGAGCTGTGGCAGGTGCGCGAGGAGATGGCGCGGCGCCGCGACGTCGCGCCGGGGCGGGTGCTGCCGGACCGCGCCATCGTCTCCGCCGCCACCGCGATGCCGGAGTCGGTGCCGGAGCTCACCCGGCTGCCGGTCTTCTCCGGCCCGGCGAACCGCCGCATCGCGGCCCGGTGGCTCGCGGCCGTCGACCGGGCCCGGCGGCTGCGGGAGGACCAGCTGCCGCCGCTCAGCCTGCCGTCGGACGGCCCGCCCCCGCCGCGCGTGTGGAAGGACCGGGACCCCGACGCCGCCGACCGCCTGGCGCGCGCGCGGGAGGTCGTCGCGGCGCTCTCCGAGCAGCACGCGGTGCCGGTCGAGAACCTCCTCATCCCCGACCTGCTGCGTCGGCTGTGCTGGCGGCCTCCGGCGGACACCTCGGTGGCCGGCCTCCGAGCGGCGCTGCTCGCCGCCGACGCCCGGCCCTGGCAGGCCGAGCTGATCGCACCCGCCCTGGTGGCGGCGTGGACCACGAGCGGGGACGCCCAGCCGGTGACGTGACGGGCGCCACGCGCCGGGCGGGTGCCACAGCTTGTTACCCATGAGTAGCATCGGCGCTCGTACGGCATCCCGTCACCTCCTGGAGGCCCCGTGCCCCGCACCTTGCGCGACGTCGTCTTCGTGGACGGCGTCCGGACCCCCTTCGGCAAGGCCGGCGAGAAGGGCATGTACGCCCAGACGCGAGCCGACGACCTCGTCGTCCGGTGCATCCGCGAGCTCGTGCGCCGCAACCCCTCGCTGCCGCCGGAGCGCATCGACGACGTGGCCGTCGCGGCGACCACGCAGACCGGCGACCAGGGGCTGACGATCGGCCGGCTCGCCGCCCTGCTCGCGGGCCTGCCGACGAGCGTGCCGGGCTTCGCGGTGGACCGGATGTGCGCCGGGGCGATGACCGCGGTGACGACGACCGCCTCCGGCATCGCCTTCGGCGCCTACGACGTGGTGATCGCCGGCGGCGTCGAGCACATGGGCCACCACCCGATGGGCGAGGGCGTCGACCCGAACCCGCGGATCGTCGCCGAGAGGCTCGTCGACCCCTCCGCCCTCGTCATGGGCTCCACCGCCGAGAACCTGCACGACCGCTTCCCGTACCTGACGAAGGAGCGCGCCGACGCGTTCGCCGCGGAGAGCCAGGCCCGGCTGGCGGCGGCCTACGCCGCCGGCAAGGTGCAGCGCGACCTCGTCACCGTCGCCACCCGCAGCGTCGAGCAGGGCTGGGGACTCGCGACGGCCGACGAGCCGCGCCGACCGGGGACGACGACCCGCGACCTCGCGGCCCTGAAGACGCCGTTCCGCCCCCACGGCCGCGTGACGGCGGGCAACGCGGCGGGCCTCAACGACGGCGCCACCGCGTGCGTTCTGGCGTCGGCCGAGGCGGCCCAGGAGCTGGGTCTGCCGGTCCGGATGCGCCTGGTCGGCTACGCCTTCGCCGGTGTCGAGCCGGAGGTGATGGGCGTCGGTCCGGTGCCCGCCACCGAGAAGGTGCTGCGGCAGACCGGACTGACCATCGACGACATCGGCCTGTTCGAGGTCAACGAGGCGTTCGCCGTCCAGGTGCTCGCCTTCCTCGACCACTTCGGCATCGCGGACGACGACCCGCGGGTCAACCCGTGGGGCGGCGCGATCGCCGTCGGGCACCCGCTCGCGTCGTCCGGCGTCCGGCTGATGACCCAGCTCGCCCGGCACTTCGAGGAGAACCCGCACGTGCGCTACGGCCTGACCACCATGTGCGTCGGCATCGGCATGGGCGGCTCGGTGGTCTGGGAGAACCCCCACCACGCCGACTACGGGACGGAGGCGGCGGCATGACCACGCTCGAGGAGCTCACCGCCGCGACGACCGGCGAGCGCGTCACGTCGTTCCACGTGCGCGACGTGCCGCTGACGAACGGCCGCACGATGGCGCTCGTGACGATGGACAACGGCTTCGACCACACCAAGCCGACGACGTTCGGCCCGCAGGGGCTGGGCAACCTCGGGGCGGCGCTGGACGTCGTCGAGCGGCGGGTGGCCGCCGGCGAGGTGGCCGCCGTCGGCCTGACCGGGAAGCCGTTCGTCTTCGCGGTCGGAGCCGACCTCAAGGACGTCGGGCGGCTCGCCCACCGGGACCAGGCCCTGGCCGTCGCCCGCCTCGGCCACGACCAGCTGCGCCGCCTCGGCGAGCTCGGCGTCCCGTCGTTCGCCTTCGTCAACGGCGCGGCGATGGGCGGAGGCCTCGAGATCGCGCTGCACTGCACCTACCGCACCATGTCGGCCGGCGTGCCGGCCGTCGCGCTGCCGGAGTGCTTCCTGGGGCTCGTGCCCGGCTGGGGCGGGACGTACCTGCTGCCGAACCTCGTCGGGCCCGCCGCGGCAGTCGAGGTGATGGTCGGCAACGCGCTCGACAGCAACCGGATGCTCGACGGACCCCGGGCAGCGGCGCTCGGCATCGCGGACGTGCTGCTGGAGCCGGCCGACTTCCTCGAGGAGTCGATCGCGTGGGCCGCCCGCGTGCTCGACGGCGAGGTCACCGTCCGACGGCAGGAGGTCGACCGCGACGAGCAGGTCTGGGAGACGGCGGTCGCCGCGGGCCGAAAGGCGGCCGACGCCAGGACCGGACGGGCCGCTCCGGCGCCGTACCGGGCGCTCGATCTCGTGCGGCTCGCGCGCACCGCCGACCGCGACGAGGCGTTCGCCGCCGAGGACGAGGCGCTGGCGGACCTCGTCATGAGCGAGGAGTTCCGTGCCGGCGTCTACGCCTTCGACCTCGTGCAGCGACGGGCGAAGCGCCCCGCCGGTGCACCGGACGCCGCACTGGCCCGGCCGGTGACCAAGGTCGGCGTCGTCGGTGCCGGGCTGATGGCGAGCCAGCTGGCCCTGCTGTTCGCCCGCCGTCTGCAGGTACCCGTCGTCATGACCGACCTGGACCAGGCGCGCGTCGACCAGGGCGTCGCCTACGTGCACGGCGAGGTCGACGCACTGCTCACCAAGAAGAGGGTGAGCCGGGACGCCGCGAACCGCCTCAAGGCGCTCGTCACCGGCTCGACCTCCAAGGACGTCTTCGCGGACGCCGACGTCGTCGTCGAGGCGGTGTTCGAGGAGATGGCGGTCAAGCAGCAGGTCTTCGCCGAGGTCGAGGCCGTCGTCTCCGCCAACTGCGTGCTCGCCACCAACACGTCGTCGCTGTCGGTGACCGAGATGGCCTCACGGCTGTCGCACCCGGAGCGCGTCGTGGGCTTCCACTTCTTCAACCCGGTCGCCGTGATGCCGTTGCTCGAGGTGGTGCGGGGCGAGCGCACGGACGACGCCACGTTGGCGACGGTGTTCGCCACGGGCAAGGTGCTGCGGAAGACCGCGATCCTGGTCAAGGACTCGCCGTCGTTCGTCGTCAACCGCCTGCTCGGGCGTTTCCTGGGCGAGGTGGCGCGCGTGGTCGACGAGGGCACCCCGCTGGACGTCGCCGACCGCGCCTTCGCGGGGCTGGCCCCGATGCCGCCGTTCGTGCTGCTGGGTCTCGTCGGCCCGGCCATCGCCCTGCACAACAGCGAGTCGCTGCACCGCGCGTTCCCGGACCGCTTCTCCGTCTCGGAGAGCCTGCGCCGCGTCGTCCAGGCGGGCAAACGGGCCTACTACGACACGAGCGGCGGCCGGCCGGTGCTCGACCCGGAGGTCGCCGCGCTGCTCGAGCAGCCGGCCGCGCCCGTCGCCCTCGACGGCGCGCAGGTGCGTGAGCGCGTGCTGTCGGCGCTGGCCGAGGAGGCCCGCCTGATCCTCGACGAGGGCGTCGTCGCCGAGCCGCAGGACCTCGACCTCGCGATGATCACCGGCGCGGGCTTCTCCTTCTGGAACGGGGGGCTGACCCCGCTGCTCGACCGCACCGGCGTGGCCGAGGCGGTCACCGGACGCCGCTTCCTGCCGCGCGGCGTGGCCAGCACGCCCGCCTGACCGCCTTGCCCGGGCGCGCCGGGAGGGGCATGGTGTCCGACATGAAGGAGCCCTCCGGCGAGGAGCTCATCGGCGAGGACCGCCCACCGAGCCGGTACGCCGTCCCGCTCTCGACGCTGACCGCCGGCGCGGTCGTCGCGCACGACGAGCAGCACGAGGAGCACGCCGAGCCGGCCCGCCTCGAGGACCTCCAGGCCCTGCCGCCCCTCGGCGACGGGGGCCTCGACGCAGGCGGCGACTGACGACCGGCCGGTACGCCACCACCCGGCCGCCGTAACGCCCGGATAACGCACTTCCCCCTTCACTCCAGGTGCCGGATCGGACCCGAGTGGCCGGAAGGGGGTGACTTCACCATGCCGGACGAGCTGACACCGAGAGAGCTCGACGTCCAGGACGTCGAGCTCCTGCCGTCGCGCGAGACGCTCCTGCTCGACACCAACTGGGCCAACGTCTACGCGTCGAACTCGTCGCTCGCGCTCAACGCCGCGAGCGTCGCGTCGCTTGCTCAGAGCGCCGCCTACCAGGCGGTGATCGTGACCCAGAGCTGACCGACCGAGGGTGCCGCCGCCGCGGCACGCCAGGCGGCGGCACCCGTGAGGGAACGGAGTGAACGGGCATGAGTCGCACCGACACGCTGACGCTGCCCGAGCTCGACGCTCAGGGCGTCGAGCTGGTCCCGCGACGGGAGACGTTGCTCCTGGACGTCAACGTGGCCCCGGTCGTCGGGGTCAACGTCGCGATCGCGGTGAACGCCGCGACCATCGGCAGCACCGCCCAGGCGTTCGCGCTGCAGACGATTCTCGTCTCGCAGGGCTAGCGGGCGTGACCGCCGGTACCAGCCGGTGGGCGGAGCGCCGCGAGGTGGTCCGCCCACCGGCGCCGGACGCCGCCCGCTGGCGGCGGGCGCCCGGCCTGTCGCTGCTCGGCCGGTCCCTCGACTCCGGCGTCACCGACCCGCGGTACCTGGTGCGGCGTGGTGACGGCCAGGTGCTGCAGGTCTCGGAGCTGCTCGCCCTCGTCCTCCGCGAGGTCTCCCCGACCCGCCCACCGGAAGCGGTCGCCGCCGCCGTCAGCGAGGCCTTCGGCCGCACGCTCGGCGTCGACGGCCTCCGCCACGTGCTGCGCACCAAGCTCCAGCCACTCGGGCTGGTCGTCGACGGCACCACTCCGGCCCCGCGGGAGGCGCCGCGCGCGGACCCGCTGCTCGGCCTGCGGCTCCGGGGCACGCTGCTGCCCGCACCTGCGGTGCGGGTCGCGTCGCGGGTGCTGGCCCCGCTGTTCTGGCCACCGGTCGTGGTGGCCACGCTCGTCGTGCTGGCGTGGCTGGACGTCGCGGTGGTGGCCGGCGCCGACGTGCTCGGCGCGGTGGACCACGTGCTGGCCGACCCGGCGCGGATGCTGGTGCTCGCCCTGCTGCTCACCGCGGGTGCGGTGCTGCACGAGCTCGGGCACGCCGCGGCCTGCCGCTACGGCGGCGGGCGGCCGGGCCGCATCGGGGTCGGCCTGTACCTGGTGTTCCCGGCGTTCTTCACCGACGTCACCGACTCCTACCGGTTGTCGCGCTCGGCCCGCGTGCGCACCGACCTCGGCGGCCTGTACCTCAACGCGGTCGTCGCCGTGGCCTGGGGCGTCGTGCACGTACGCACCGGCAGCCCGGTGGCGTTGCTCGCCGTCCTGGCGACCCACCTGCAGATGCTGCAGCAGCTGCTGCCCGTCGTCCGGCTCGACGGGTACTGGGTGCTGTCCGACCTGGCCGGGGTCCCCGACCTGTTCGCCCGGCTGCGACCGGTCGTGCGAGGGCTGCTGCCCGGCCGGCCCCTGGACCCTCGGGTCGCCGAGCTGCGGCCCGCCAGCCGACGCCTGGTCACCGGCTGGGTGCTCGTCGTCCTGCCGCTCCTCGGGCTCACCGGCGTCTGGCTGGTCGCCAGCACCCCGGCGCTGCTGGTGAGCACCTGGCGGGCCCTTCGGACCCACGCGCTGACGCTGGACGCCGCGGTGGCGGACGGCCGCCCGGGGACCGCCGCGCTGGCGGTGCTCTCGATGGCCCTGCTGATCCTGCCCCTGCTGGGCCTCGCGCTGATGGCCCAGAGGCTCGGCTCACCGCTTCTCACGCGTGTGCTGCGCGCGCGGCGGACGGTGGGCCCCCGACACGTGAGGGAGTTCCCGATGACCGCACCCGGACACCGACCCGCGTTCCCGACCGAGTGGGAACGGATGCTGGGCGCCGCGCCGCCGGACGGCGACGACGGCCCGGCGGCGCCGACGGAGGCAGGAGGGCCCGGGACCGACGCCCGGCTCACCGCGGCCGCGTTCACCGACGAGGCGGTGCTGCGACAGGGCCGGCCGGTGCCCACGCGAGGGTGGCGCCGAGGGGTCTACGCCGCGACCGGAGGGCGGCTGAACGCCGGTCCCGGGTCGCAGGAGCGTTCCGAGCAGGCGCTGCGCGCCCGGGTCGCCGCGCGGATCGACGGGTCGCGCCGGGTCGTCGTCATGAGCCGCAAGGGCGGGGTCGGCAAGACCACGGTGACGCTGGCCCTCGGCAGCACCTTCGCGATGCTGCGCGGCGACCGGGTGGTGGCCGTCGACGCGAACCCGGACGCCGGCAACCTCGCCTACCGGGTCGGGTCGCACCCGGGCCGGACCCTGACCGACCTGCTCGCCGACGTCGAGACGATCGACCGCTACGCCGTCCTGCGCCAGTACCTGGCCCAGGCTCCGGACTCGGGCCTGGAGGTGCTGGCCTCCGACGACGACCCGCGCATCACCCGAGCCCTCGACCGGAACGCCTACGGCCAGGTCATCGACCTGCTCGACCACTACTACAACCTCATCCTGCTGGACACCGGTACCGGGATCCTGGACAGCGCGAACCAGGGCCTGCTCCACGAGGCCGACCAGCTCGTGCTCGTGCTGCGGCCGGCGCTGGACGGGGCGCGCGCCGCCGCGGCGACCCTCGACTGGCTGGAGGAGCACGGCTACGGAGAGCTGATCACCCGAGCCGTCGTCGCGGTCAACGCGACCTCCGCGGACGACGACCCGCTGATCACGCCGCTGGAGGACCACTTCGGGGCCCGGTGCTCGGCAGTCGTCCGGATCCCGTGGGACCGCCGGCTCGCCCCGGGCGCACGGACGCGGCTGGTGGACCTGTCGGCAGCGACCAGGCGGGCGGTCACCGAGCTGGCCGCGGCGGTCACCGACAACGTCACGCGCGGGGCAGTGCGGTGAGACCCGTGGGGCGCGTCGTGGCCGGCGCTGCAGCCGTCGTGCTCGGGATACCTGCCGGTGTCCTGGCCGGCCAGGGCGACCGTGCCGCGGCCCGAAGCGGCGCGGACGTCGGGACCGCCACCGTGGCGGCTGTCGGCCGGCCCGGCCTCACCGCCGTCGACGCCGCGGACGACCTGGTGCGGATCACGGCCCGCGAGGCACGCGCCCGCGGGACCGCGGTCGCGTCGGCCACCTGCGACGGCTGCGCCGCCCGGGCCGGCACCGTCCAGGTCGTCATCGCCGACCGCGCCGACGCGCTCGGCGCGGGCAACGCCGCCAGCTCGTGGGCCTCCTGCGCCGACTGCGACGCCTCCGCGGTGTCCGTCCAGGTGGTGCTCGCCCGCGACCCCGCCCTCGTGCGAGCCGACAACACCGCGCTGGCGGTCACCGCCGGCTGCTCCGGCTGCCGTGCCACCGCCGCGGCCTACCAGCTGGTGGTGCTCGACCCCGCGCAGCGAGGGCTGTCACGGCACACCAGGGAGAACCTGCGCCGGGTGGTGGACGAGCTGCTGGCGGCCACCGGGGCGGGTGCGCTGGCGGCCGCGCCGGACAGGCTCGCCGATGCGGTGCACCCCTTGCCGGTGGCGACGGTCCGGGTCGACGTGGACCGCGGCGCCAGGCGGGGGCACTGACGACCTCTGGCCCGTCAGGGGGACGATCACGCCGAAACGCCCACACCGACGGGAGTCAGGCCTCACACTGTCGCCGGTGCGTCGCGACGCGCCCGGCCGTCGAGGCCGACCCCCGAGAGGCAGGCAGGTCCCGATGGCAGCCCCCGAGCCGTTGAACGACCACGACACGCCCGCGGTGCACGGCGACGTGGCAGCGGCCAGCATCGTCGTCCGGCTGTGGAGCGACCCTGCGTTCGAGGGCTTCCGCGCGCGCGTGACGTGGCTCCCGGGCGTGGGCGGTGGCCCGGAGGACGTCCGCGTCGTCGACTCGCCGCAGGCGGTGACGGAGCTCGTTCGTCAACATCTGGAAAAGTTCACCGGTTCTTGATCCACATCTGTCCGTTTCGTTCGGACCAACCGGCCCGAAACCGTTGACACGCCACACCTTCCCTCACAGCCTGAGACCGTCGCGGCACACGACGTCAACAGCTCAGGGGTGACGGGCGAACGTCGCGACGGGGAGGGGCGGGCGATGGGTGGGCGGCCTGCTGGGCGGACTCCGGTACGTCTGTCGCTCCTGCGCGAGTGGCGGCTGGAGGTGGCGGGACACCAGGTGGGGCTGCCGGACCGTCCCCGCCGGCTGCTGGCGCTCCTGGGCCTGCGCGGCGAGCAGCCGCGCGCGCTGGCGGCCGGGACGCTGTGGCCCGAGACGACCCAGGACCGTGCCCTGGGCAGCCTGAGGGTCGCCGTCTGGCAGGTCACGCACGCAGTCGACGACGTGCTGGAGGCGAGTCCTCGCACCCTGGGCCTGCACCGCAGGGTGCGCATCGACGTCCAGGACCTCGTCGGCTGGGCGGCCGCCGTCGTGACCGGCCCTCCACGGTCGACCCGGCCGGCGAGCACACCGCCGCTGCCGGGCCTCGCCCGGGACGGCGACCTGCTCCCGGGGTGGTACGACGACTGGGTCGTCGCCGAACGTGAGCGGCTGCACCACCTGCGGCTCACGGCGCTGCAGGCACTGGCCGAGACCCTGCTGCGGCAGCGACGCCCGGACGACGCCCTGGACGTCGCGCTGACCGCGGCCCGGGCCGAGCCGCTTCGCGAGCGCAGTCACCAGCTGGTGATCCGCTCGCACCTCGCGCGAGACGACGCCGCGGCCGCGCTGGAGCACTACCGCCGGGTCGAGGCGCTCCTGGCCGCCGAGCTCGGCGTGCCACCCAGCCCGGCGCTGCACCGGCTCGTCGAGCCCCTTCTCGTGCCGGTGCGACGGCCGCGACCCGCTGCCACACTCGGCACGTGACCCCAGCCGGCGAACGGCCCCTCGTCTCCCAGGTGGTGCTCGACACCACGGACGCACGCGGGCTGGCCGAGTTCTACCGGCAGCTGCTCGGGCTGTCGTACCGGGACGGCGACGAGCCGCCGCCGGTGGGCGAGGCGGACGTGGCCGGCCACGACTGGCTGGTGCTGCGGAACCCGGGCGGCGTCCAGCTGGCGTTCCAGCAGGTCGACGACCTCACCCCGGCGAGCTGGCCCGACGCCGCCGTGCCGCAGCAGCTGCACCTCGACATGACGGTGCGGACGCGAGAGGCGCTGGAGGCCGAGCGCGAACGGGCGACGGCGCTCGGCGCGACGGTGCTGCTCGACCGGACCGACGACCCGGACGAGCCGCTGTACGTGCTCGCCGACCCGGCCGGTCACCCGTTCTGCGTGTTCGTCGGCTGAGCCGCCCGCTCAGCAGTCACCGCTGGGCGCGGTGAAGGCGCCCGTGCCCAGCCGCTCCAGCAGGGTCGTGACCGGTACCGCGAACCCGTTGCCGCTGCGCACGTCCAGCGCGAAGACGACACCGACCACCCGCCCCTGCTCGTCCAGCAGCGGGCCACCGCTGTTGCCCTGCCGGATCGGGGCGTCGACGACGATCACCCCGGCGGGCTCGCCGAGCACCTCGGCGTCCGTGACGTCGAGCACCCGGCCCGTGGTGACCGTCGCGGGCCCTCCGCCCGGATAGCCCACGGCGATGACCGGGTCCCCGGGGGCCGCCGGGCTGGGGGCCAGCTCGGCCTCGGGCAGGCCGGCGGCGTCGGTGAGCGTCAGGACGGCGAGGTCCGAGTCGACGGCGACGCCGTCGACGACCGCGTCGAGGCTGCGGCCGTCCCAGGTGTTCAGCGTCACCTCCCGGGGCTGCTCCACGACGTGCCGGTTGGTGACCACCACCCCGCCGGGCAGGACGAAGCCGGAGCCGATGCCGAGCCGCTCGCAGCCGAGCGACCTGATCCTCACCGTGATCTCCTGCGCGCGGCGCACCACCGACGCGGCGGCCGGCTCGTCGAGGTCCAGCTCCTCGACGGCGGCGACCTCGACCGGGGCGTCGTCCGCGGGCGGCGGCTCCACACAGCCCGCCAGCACCGCGGCGGTCGCGGCGGCTGCCAGCGTCAGGCGCAGGCTCGTCGGGACGGGTCTCATCGCGGCAGGGCCTGCGCCGCGGCCGCCGCCTGGGCGGCGGCGGCCCGAGCGGCGTCGCAGAACCCCCGGGTCTCCTCCAGCGCCGCGTTGAGCGGGTCGACGTCCACCGGCTCGCCGGCCGCCGCCGCGTTGAACGCCTCGACCGAGTCGCGCTGCAGGGCCAGCAGCCGTGTGACGCACTCGTCCAGCGACGTGACCGAGGACGCCACCTTCTGCGTCAGGTCGACGACGGCGTCGCGCTGCACCTGGACCGTGGTCGCCGTGTCCTCGGCCTGCGCCTTCTCGTCGGCCAGCTCGCGCAGCCGCTCCTCGAGGGCCGCCACGTCGGCCTCGGACGTCGAGAGCGCCGCCGCCACCTCGTCGAGCTGGCGCTGCAGGGCCCCGACGCGCCCCAGCGCGTCGTCGCGTTCCGCCTCCCGCGTCGTGGCGCGGTCGCGCCACTGCTGCGCGACGTCCCGCTGCTGCCACGCCACCGCGCCGCCGGCTGCCGCCAGAAGCAGCGCCAGCGCCGTGGTGACGACGAGGGCGACGGTCCTCGCGTGCCCGGCCATCCCGTCACGCTAGTGGAGCGCGCTGGGCGGCCCGGGCAGGCGACGCCGGCCGGCGAACCCGAGGTCGGCGCGGTGGTACCAGCCGAGCCCCTGCTCGCCCTCCAGCCAGCACAGCAGCACCGGCGTCCCGTCGAGGTCGGCCGGGAAGTCGACGAGCAGCGGCGCGAACCCCTTGAGCTCCGCCCCGGTCTGCTGGACCTCCGTCATCAGCTCGTCCAGACGCGCCTGGGCGGCCTTGTACTCCGGCAGGCCGCCGAGCGGACCGGACGACGTGCCGGCCGTCAACCACGCCGCGAGCTCGGCGGCGTCCGCCCGCACCGCCACGATCTCGTGCAGCGCGGGGAGCAGCCGCGCCAGCTCGGCGCGCGCCTCGACCACGGTGAACAGGCCCACGCCGTGAGCCTGCCATCACACGCCGCCCGCTCGTCACCCGGACGGCGGCACGGCGCGGCGACGGGACGCACGCGCGCCCGTACCGTGGTGCCGTGGCCGAGCCCGAGACCTCCGGCCAGGTCAGCCTGCTGCGCCAGGCCGCCCTGGCGGTCTCGGTGCTGGACGACGTGGACCTCGAGCCCCGCACCAGCGGCGTCCTGCTGACCGGTCCGCGGGGGGTGCTCGTCCGCTGGGCGGTGCTGCGCCGCGTGCTGGCCGGTGCCGAGCCGGACGACCCGGCCGGACGTCGCCGGCTCAGCACGTTCCTGCGCCTGCGGCGCCTCGTGATGGAGCTCGGCGCGCAGGCGCCGGCTGTGCTCGAGTCGTCGGCGCGCGCGCTGGCGCTGCCCGTCGGGCACGTCGACCACCTCGGACCCGGATGGGTCGCGGAGACGGTGCTCGGCGGTGACCTCGACGCCGGCGTCGGCGTGCTGGGACTGCTCGGCGACCCGGACGAGGTCGTGCCTCTGCACCCCGGGGTGGCGGCGGCGGCGGGCACCGACGTCAGGTGGTGGTGGGAGCGGCTCGCCGGTCACGTCGACGCGATGGGCGCCCTCGCCGCGCACCGTCTGGCGCGGGACGCCGGCGCGGGTCGCCAGAGCGTGCTGCGCCCGGTCGGTGGCTGCGAGGTGCTCACCCTGCTCGTCTCCCCCACACTGCGTCGCTACCTCGCGGACGAGGACGGGTCGGGCATGCGCGCCCTGGCGGTGCCGATGCGCAGCCGCGGCTGGTACGACCTGGCGAGGATCGACCCGGCGTTCGTCGGGGCCGCGTGGTCGGCCACGCCGGAGGTCGAGCGCGGCGTGCCCCGCCCGCTGCTCGTCACCGCCGACGAGGTGCGCATCGCGACGGTCGCGCCGCACGCGGCGGCCGCCGCGCTGGCCGCCGCGCTGGCCGACCCGGTGGTCGACCCACCGACGATGCGGGACGTGCGCTACCGCTGAGTCGTCCGCTGGGCGGGGGCGCCCTGCCGGACGTCGCCCGCGGGTGACCCGACGGCGGCGATGTGCTCGGCGACGCCGAGCGCGACCTGCTGGGCGGTGAGGCCGACCTCCTCGAGCACCTCGGCGCGGCTGGCGTGGTCGATGAAGCGGCACGGTACGCCCACCTCCCGCACCGGCGTGACCACGCCGGCGTCGGCCAGGGTGAGGGCCACCCGGCCGCCGACGCCGCCGGTGCGCACGCCGTCCTCCAGGACGACGACGAGCTGGTGGTCGCCCGCCATCCCCACCAGCGCGTCGGGCACCGGCAGCACCCACCGCGGGTCGACGACGGTGCTCGTGATGCCGTGGGCGCGCAGCCGCTCGGCGACGTCCAGGCCCATGCCGGCGAGCCCCCCGACCGCGACCACGAGCACGTCCCGACCGGCCTGCTCGTCACCGGTGCGGGCGAGGACGTCCACCCCGCCGACGCGCTCGACGGCCGGGATGTCGGCGGGCACCGCCCCCTTGGAGAACCGCACGACGCTCGGCGCGTCCGAGATCGCGACGGCCTCGGCGAGCTCCTCGCGCAGCGTGGCGGCGTCGCGGGGCGCGGCGAGGTGCAGGCCGGGCACGACCTGGAGGATCGCCAGGTCCCACATGCCGTGGTGGCTCGCGCCGTCGTCCCCGGTGATGCCCGCCCGGTCCAGCACGAACGTCACGCCCGCGCGGTGCAGCGCGACGTCCATCAGCAGCTGGTCGAAGGCGCGGTTGAGGAACGTGGCGTAGACGGCGACGACCGGGTGCAGTCCGGCGAACGCCATCCCGGCGGCGCTCGTCACCGCGTGCTGCTCGGCGATGCCGACGTCGAAGACCCGGTCCGGGAACTCCTCGGCCATCTTGTGCAGGCCGACGGGGATCAGCATCGCGGCCGTGATGCCGACGACGTCCGAGCGCCGGCGCGCGATCTCGACGATCTCGTCGGTGAAGACCGAGGTCCACGAGGTGCCGGACGCCGCGAGCGGCTGGCCGGTCTCGGGGTCGATCACCCCGACGGCGTGGAAGCGGTCGGCGTCGTCCTCCTCGGCGGCGGAGAAGCCCTGGCCCTTGCGCGTGATGGCGTGCACGATGACGGGCCCGCCGAACGCCTTGGCGCGCGCGAGGGCGTGCTCGACCGCCTCGACGTCGTGGCCGTCGACCGGCCCGATGTACTTCAGCCCGAGGTCCTCGAACATGCCCTGCGGGGCCACGATGTCCTTCAGGCCCTTCTTGACGCCGTGCAGCGTCTCGTAGGCGAGCCGGCCCGGCGCCCCGCCGCGCTGCAAGGTCTGCTTGCCCCACTCGAGGAAGCGCTCGTAGCCCTTCGTCGTGCGCAGGGTGGCCAGGTGGTGGGCCAGCCCGCCGATCGTCGGGGCGTAGGACCGCTCGTTGTCGTTGACGACGATGACGAGTCGCCGGTCCTGCCCGGTCGCGATGTTGTTGAGCGCCTCCCACGCCATGCCGCCGGTCAGCGCGCCGTCGCCGATCACGGCGACCACGTACCGGTCGGACTCGCCGCGCAGCTGGTGCGCGCGGGCGATGCCGTCGGCCCACGACAGCGACGTCGAGGCGTGCGAGTTCTCCACGACGTCGTGCTCGCTCTCGCCGCGCGACGGGTAGCCCGACAGGCCGCCCTTCTGGCGCAGGCGGCTGAAGTCGCGCCGCCCCGTCAGCAGCTTGTGCACGTACGCCTGGTGCCCGGTGTCGAAGACCACCGTGTCGCGGGGCGAGTCGAAGACCCGGTGGAGCGCGATCGTCAGCTCGACGACCCCGAGGTTGGGACCCAGGTGACCGCCGGTGCGGGCGACGGACTGCACGAGGAAGGAGCGGATCTCGTCGGCCAGCTGCTCCAGCTGCTGCCTCGACATCCCCCGTAGGTCGCGCGGGGACCGCACGCTCTCCAGCAGGCTCGGCACGGGGCGGTGCTCCTCGTGGCTCGGGGACGATGGCGTCGGGCGCGTCCGAGCGCGGACGGCGTCCGGGAGAGTCTAGGTGCGTCGTCGCGGCGCGGCTCGCCGGCCGGCGGTCACAGCCGCGGCACGTACCGGCGTCCCCGCAGGGCCTCCTGCACGAGGCCGACGGCACGCCGGGCCGCGAGCAGCCGCGCCTGCTCGACGTCCAGCGCCTCGAGCACCTCGTCGAGCACCTGCGGCGGCACGTGGTCTCGCAGGTCGCCCCGCACGGTGGCGGTCGCCCGGCGCTGCGCGTCGAGCGACGCCTCGACGTGGTGGGCGGCCAGCCGGGCGAGGACGACGGGGTGCCGCGTCACGACCGGGTACCCCCGGTAGTCGGCCGGGCACAGGTCGAGCAGCCAGCCGACGGCGCGCCGCTGCCAGCCGGCCACGTCGGGCGGCGGCACGGGGGCGGGCCAGCCGGGCGGGGCGTGCGGCGTCGTCACCCCTCCATGATGCGGTCCGGCGCCGACAGCACCGTGCCCTCGCGGTCGACCGCCACCTCCACCGGCCGGCCCGCGACCCGCAGCCCGGCCACCCGCGCCGCGCCGACCGGGGACGGTGCCAGCGGACGCACGTCCAGCGCCCCGGCGGGCACGTCCGGGCGCAGGCCGGTCACGGCGGCGAGCGTGACGACCGCGGCCGCCGCCGACCAGGCCTGGGGGCGGCACGCGGCCGGGTACGGGACCGGCGCCGGCACGTCCTCCCGCGCGTCCCCGCCGTACAGCTCGGGGAGTCGGCCGTCGAAGGCGTCGGCCGCCGCGAGCAGCCCCTCGACGAGCGACGCCGCCGCGGAGTGGAAGCCCCCGCGCGCCAGGCCCGACACCACGATCGCGGTGTCGTGCGGCCACACCGACCCGCCGTGGTAGCTCAGCGGGCCGTAGCCGGCGGCGGTGGTCGACATCGTCCGCAGCCCGAACCCCGAGTCCATGTCCCGCCCGGCGAGCCGGCCGGCGACGTGGGCCTCCTCGGCGGGCGACAGCAGTCCGGTGCCGAGCAGGTGCCCGATGTTGCTGGTGAGGGAGTCCACGGGTCGCTTGGAGCTGTCCAGCGCGATGGCCGGGTACGCGCCCGCGGCGTCCTCGACCCAGAACCGACTGCGGAACCGCTCCGCCAGACCGGCCGCCCACTCCCGCCAGCGATCCGCCCCCGGGCGCCCGAACGCCTCCAGCAGCGCCGCGCCGCCGAGCGCCGCCTCGTGGGCGTAGCCCTGAACCTCGCACAGCGCGATCGGCGCCTGCGCCAGCCCGCCGGCGTGCCACTGCACCGAGTCGCCGGAGTCCTTCCAGCCCTGGTTGCTCAGGCCGCGGCCGCTGCTGTCGACGTACTCGAGGAAGCCGTCGCCGTCCGAGTCACCGTGGGTCGTCGTCCACTCCAGGGCCGCCTCGAGGTGCGGCAGGAGCGCCTCGACCTCCTCGGCGGGCAGTCCCCACCGCCACGCGTCGTGCAGCAGGCACACCCACAGGGACGTCGCGTCGACGGTGCCGTAGTAGACCGGCGGCAGGTGGATGCCGCCGGCCGGGTCGGTCGGCAGGTCGAGGGCGTCACGACGCAGCTCGTGCAGGATCTTGCCCGGCTCCTCGGCGGAGCCGGCGTCGACGTCGCGGCCCTGGCGGGCCGCCAGGACCCGCAGCGTGGACCCGGCCAGCGACGTGCCGAGCGGCAGCAGCATGCGGGCCACCCACAGCGAGTCCCGTCCGAACAGGGTGAGGAACCACGGCGCCCCGGCGGCGACGAACACGTCGTCCGGTGCGGCCGTCGTGGCCAGCCGCAGCGCCGACAGGTCCCCGAGCGCACGCCGCACCCACCGCTCCAGGCGGCGGTCGTCGGCGGTGACCTCGACCTGCCAGGCGGCGGTGCCGGCGTCGGCCGGGGAGACGACCACCGGGCGAGGGTCGTGCGACCGGGCCTGCCACTCCAGCTCGGCCGAGGCCCGGGGCGCCAGGTCGACGTGCCAGGTGAGGCGCAGACCGGCGTCCGTGCGGTCCACGCGAGCGCCGGGGGCCTGCACCTGCACGGCCATCGAGTCGCCGGACCAGCCGGGGGTACCGCCCTCCAGGGGGGCGACCGGCTCGCTGGGCAGCCCGGTCTTCACGCGGTCCATCGGCGCCAGGTCGCACTCCAGCTCGACGACCACGTCGGCGGTCACCGGCTCGGACGCCGTGGAGGCCACGACGATGGTCTCGCCGCCCACCCCGGGGCGCACCCGTCGTCGCGTCTCGACGCGCACCGTCGGGTCGGGCGTGGGGTCCCCGAGCTGACGCGCGTAGGCCACCACGCGCACCTCGTCGGAGTCGGCCGGCGCCACGAGGGCGGGCGAGGGCTCCCGCCCCCCGACGGTGAGCCGGGCCGCCGAGAGCACCCGGACGTCGCCGTGCCACAGGCCCTGGGCGCCGGCGGCCCGCGTCTGGCCGTCCGGCCCCGACCACCACTGCGTCGGCGCGGCGAGGCAGGCCACGAGGTCGTTGAGCCAGGGCTGCAGGGGCGTCCCGGCAGCGGGCAGGGCGGGCTCGGCGGGCAGGCCCTCGGTCGTGGTGTCCAGCGGACGGGGCACGGCTCCTCCAGGAGTCGATGGGGCGGCGGGGCGGGCACGGCACTCTCGGGACCGCTCCCGACCAGGGTCTTGACACGTGCCGTGTCGGTGGTCACAGTGTGGCCACCCACATTTGATCGATCAAGTCCCCTGGGTCCACCGAAATCTGAACGATCAAAAGAGCGAGGAGGTGCGATGACCCGACCCACCCTGGAGACCGTGGCGCGCGCCGCCGGCGTCTCGCGGCAGACGGTGAGCAACGTCCTCAACACCCCGGAGCGGGTGCGGCCCGCCACCCGCGACCGCGTCCACGCCGTCATCTCCGACCTCGGGTACCGCCCCTCCCGAGCGGCACAGCAGCTGCGCACCCGCCGCTCGATGACGCTCGCGATGAGGATGGAGCCGGCCCGGGACGGCATCAACGGCGTCGTGCTCGACCGCTTCCTGCACGCGGTGGTGGACAGTGCCCAGCGGGCCGGCTACCGCGTCCTGCTCTACACCGCCGCGGACGACCGGCGGGAGATCGAGACGTTCGGGGACCTCCTGTCGACCAGCGGCGTCGACGGCATCGTGCTCACCAGCACCCACCACGGCGACCCCCGGACGGCGTGGCTCACCGAGCAGGGCATCCCGTTCTCCACCTTCGGGCGGCCGTGGGGTGCCCCGACGGCCACCCACTCCTGGGTGGACGTCGACGGGGCCGCCGGCACGCGGCAGGCGGTCGGGCTCCTGACGTCGCGCGGCCACCGGCGCGTCGCCTTCCTCGGCTGGCCCGCCGGCTCCGGCGTCGGCGACGACCGGCGCGACGGCTGGCGCCGAGGGCTCGCGGACGCCGGGCTGCCGGCGGACGCGGCGCTGGACGTCGCGGTCCCCGACGGCACCCCGCAGGGCGCCGAGGCGACCGAGCGGCTGCTCGCCCTGCCGGACCCGCCGACCGCGCTGGTCTGCGCGAGTGACTCGCTCGCGCTCGGAGCGCTGGTGGCCCTCGACCGGTCGGGGCTCGAGCACCGACCCGCCGTCGTCGGCTTCGACGACACGCCGGTGGCGGCCGCGGTGGACCTCACCAGCGTCGCCCAGCCCCTGGTCCAGGCCGCCCGGGCCTGCCTCGACCAGGTGCTCGCCGGCATCGACGAGCCGGGCACCCCACCCGCGCACGTCCTGCTCGAGCCGTCGCTCGTCGAGCGCGGCAGCACGTCCTGACCCACCCGTCCCCCACCAACGCACCACCGCACGAGGAGGAACCATGACCCGCCGACCCACTGTCGCGCTCATCGCGTGCCTGACCGCCGTGAGCCTCGCCGCCTGCGGCGGCAGCGGCTTCGAGGACGAGCCCGGCACCGGCAGCACCGAGGGCGGTGGCGGCACGGACGCCGGCCCGGCCTCGCTGCGGGTGCTCATCGGCTCGTCCGGCCCGGCCGAGACCGACGCCGTCACCGCGGCTGCTCAGGCGTTCGCGGACGAGTCCGGTCACGAGGTCGAGGTGGTCGCGGCCACCGACCTGGCCCAGGAGCTCAGCCAGGGCTTCGCCGCCGGCGACCCGCCGGACGTCTTCTACGTGGGGTCGGACCAGCTGGCCGGCTACGCCGACAACGGGTCGCTGCTGCCGTACGCCGCCGACCTGGAGAACGCCGACGACTTCTACCCGAGCCTGGTCGAGGCGTTCACCTACCAGGACGAGTTCTACTGCGCGCCCAAGGACTTCTCGACCCTCGGGCTGGTCATCAACAGCGCCTCGTGGGAGGCGGCCGGACTCACCGAGGACGACGTGCCGACCACCTGGGACGAGCTGCGCACCGTCGCGGGCCGGCTGACGACCGGCGACCAGGTCGGCCTGGTCACGAGCTCGGAGTACCAGCGCCTGGGAGCCTTCATGGAGCAGGCGGGCGGCGGCCTCGTCAGCGACGGTGAGGCCACGGCCGACTCCCCCGAGAACGTCGAGGCCCTCACCTTCGTCAAGGAGATGCTCACCGAGGGCTCGATGGCCTTCACCGGCGACGTGGGCGCGGGCTGGGGCGGTGAGGCGTTCGGCACCGGCAAGGCTGCCATGACGATCGAGGGCAACTGGATCGCCGGCGCCATGAACAACGACTACCCGGACGTCGAGTACGTCGTCGCTCCCCTGCCCGAGGGCCCGGGCGGCGCCGGCACCCTGTCGTTCACGAACTGCTGGGGCATCGCCGCGGACAGCGAGAGCCCCGAGGCGGCCCAGGAGCTCGTCGCGTTCCTCACGCAGCCGGAGCAGCAGATGGAGTTCGCCCGGGCGTTCGGCGTGATGCCGTCGGTGGAGTCGGCCGAGGAGACCTTCCGTGAGGAGTTCCCGCAGTTCGCCGCGTTCATCGAGCAGGCGGACGCCGCGACGACGCCGCCCAACGCCGCGGGTGCGAGCGACGTCATCGCCGACCTCAACGCGCAGCTGGAGTCGCTGAAGAGCGCCGACCCGGCGGCCATCCTCGCCAGCACCCAGGCCAACCTCGAGGCAGTGCTGGGAGCGCAGTGATGCCCGGCGCCTCCCTGCGGTCTCGCGGCTGCACC
>JBKHXE010000141.1:0-13078 GCA_046566185.1 Actinomycetes bacterium
GCCTGGGACGGCGCGGGCGCCCACCACGCCCCCGAGGCGGTCGCGCACGCCCGCGACGTGATGGCCCGCGGCCGCACCGTGGTCCTCGGCCCGAAGGACGTCGCGTGCGAGGACCCGGCGTGCCCCGTGCAGCACGCGGTGGTCAGCCCGCTGGTCGCGGACGAGCGCGTCGTCGGTGCCCTGGCCGCGTACGGCCGGCAGCCGTCGGCCGGGCTGGTGCGCGCCACCGAGGAGGTGGCGCAGTGGGTCAGCGCCAACCTCGAGCTGGCCGAGCTCGACCGCTCGCGCACGCGCGTCATCGAGGCGGAGCTGCGGGCGCTGCGGGCCCAGATCAGCCCGCACTTCGTCTACAACTCGCTCGCGGCGATCGCGTCGTTCGTCCGCACGGACGCCGACCGGGCCCGCGAGCTGCTCCTGGAGTTCGCCGACTTCACCCGCTACGCGTTCCGGCGAGGCGGGGAGTTCACGACGCTGGCGGACGAGCTCCGCAACGTCGAGCGGTACCTGGTGCTGGAGAAGGCGCGCTTCGGTGACCGGCTGCAGGTGCGGCTCATGGTGGCGCCCGAGGTGCTGTCGGTGGCCATCCCGTTCCTGGCCGTCCAGCCGCTGGTGGAGAACGCCGTCCGCCACGGCCTGGAGGACAAGGCCGGCGTCGGCCACGTCACCCTGATGGCCGAGGACGCGGGCGCCGAGGCGGTCATCTCCGTCGAGGACGACGGCGTCGGCACCGACCCGGAGCTGGTGCGCCGCGTGCTGGCGGGCGAGACGGACGCCGACTCGGTCGGCCTGGGCAACGTCGACGCGCGGCTGCGGCAGGTGTTCGGCGACGACCACGGCCTGGTCGTCGAGACCGCCCCGGACGCGGGCACCAAGGTGTCGTTCCGGGTGCCGAAGTACGCGCCCGGCGTCCGCGCCGGCTGAGGCGCCGCCGCGAGGCCGTGGGTACGCTCCCGGCGTGAGTGAGCAGGCGGCGCTGCGGGTCCTCGTCGTGGACGACGAGCTGCCCGCGCTCTCCGAGCTCGCCTACCTGCTGGGGCGGGACCCGCGGATCGCGGAGGTGGCGACGGCCGGCAGCGCCACCGAGGCGCTGCGGGTGCTGGAGGCGGGCCCGGTCGACGTCGTGTTCTCCGACGTCAAGATGCCCGGCCTCGACGGGCTCGACCTGGCGCGCGTCCTCGCCCGCTTCGCGCACCGTCCGCAGGTCGTCTTCGTCACCGCGTACGACCAGCACGCCGTCGACGCCTTCGAGGTGCAGGCCGTCGACTACGTGATGAAGCCGGTGCGGCCCGAGCGGCTCGCCGAGGCGGTGCGCCGGGTGATGGACGCCGGCAACGAGCCGGCGCCGCCGCAGCCGGCTGACGAGACCATCCCGGTCGAGCTCGGCGGCGTCACCCGGTTCGTCCAGCGCTCGCAGGTGCGCTTCGTCGAGGCGCACGGCGACTACGCCCGGCTGCACACCGCCGAGGGCAGCCACCTCATCCGAGTGCCCCTCTCGACGCTCGAAGAGCGCTGGGGTCCGGCGGGTTTCGTCCGCATCCACCGCTCCACGCTGGTGTCGCTCCCGCACGTCGACGAGGTGCGCATGGACGCCGGGCGGTGCACCGTGCGGCTCGGCCCGGACGAGCTGCAGGTGAGCCGGCGCCACACCCGCGAGCTGCGTGACCGCCTCGTCCGCGCGTCCGACCTGACCCGCGAGCGGTGACCGACCAGCGGCGGGTGCGCGTCACGAGCCCCCGCATGCGCGCGGCCCGCCGCCCGCCGTCGCGGTCGGTGACGCGGGACATCGACGAGCAGACCGCCATCGGCGAGGTCTACATGCGCTCGCTCGTGCGCACCCAGCTGCGGCTCGCGGTGGGGGCGCTGACCGCGTTCGCGCTGTCGGTCGGCGGCCTGCCCCTGCTCTTCGCCGTCGCGCCGGGCCTGCGGTCACTGACCGTGCTCGGCCTGCCGGCGCCGTGGCTGCTGCTGGGCCTGCTCGTCTACCCGCTCGTCGGCGTCACCGCCTGGGCCTACGTGCGCGCGGCCGAGCGGGCCGAGCGCGACTTCGCCGACCTCGTGAGCCGCCGGTGAGCGCGTCGTGACCGACACCGTCATCTCGCCCACGGCCGGCGTGCTCGCCGTCCTCACGGTGACCGTCGTGACCCTCGGCATCGGCGCGGTCGGGCTGCGGCTGTCGCGGACCACGAGCGACTTCTACGTCGCGAGCCGTGCGGTCTCGCCCCGCTGGAACGCCTCGGCCATCGGCGGTGAGTACCTGTCGGCCGCGAGCTTCCTCGGCGTCGCCGGGCTGGTGCTCGCCGGCGGCGTCGACATGCTGTGGTTCCCCGTCGGCTACACGGCCGGCTACCTCGTGCTGCTCGTGCTGGTCGCCGCCCCGCTGCGCCGCTCGGGCGCGTACACGCTGCCGGACTTCGCCGAGCAGCGGCTGGAGTCCCGGGCCGTGCGGCAGGTCTCCTCCGTGCTGGTCGTCGGGATCGGCGTGCTGTACCTGCTGCCGCAGTTCCAGGGCGCGGGGCTCGCGCTGCGCGCGGTAACCGGGGCCCCGGCGTGGGCGGGCGCGGCGCTCGTGGCCGGCACCGTGGTGCTCAACGTGCTCGCCGGCGGGATGCGGTCGATCACCTTCGTGCAGGCGTTCCAGTACTGGCTCAAGCTCACCGCCATCGCGCTGCCCCTGGCCTTCCTGCTCCTCGCCTGGCACACGGACGGCGCGCCGTCCCCGCTCGGGGACGAGCTGCCGGTCGCGCGCGAGACCACCACGGTGACGCTGCCGGCGGAGACCGAGGTCCGCGCCGACCGGTCGACGCGGCTCGTCGTCGACGGCCGGCGGGTGAGCCTGGCGGCCGAGGAGGAGCTCACCCTGGACGCCGGCACGGTGGTGACGGTGCCCGAGGGCCAGGTGGTGCCGCACGCCTCCCGGCTCGTCGCGACGACCGGCGACGAGTGGTCGCTGCCGCTCGTCGGGTCGGGCCGCGAGCACCCGCTCTACGCGACGTACTCGCTCATCCTCGCGCTGTTCTTCGGCACCATGGGCCTGCCGCACGTGCTCGTGCGCTTCTACACCAACCCGGACGGCGCGGCGGCCCGCCGCACGACGCTCGTGGTGATCGGGCTGCTCGGCGCGTTCTACCTCTTCCCCCCGCTGTACGGCGCGCTCGGCCGGCTCTACGCCTCCGACCTGCTGCTGACCGGCCGCACCGACGCGGTCGTGCTGGCGCTACCGGGCCGGATGCTGCCCGACCCGTGGGGCGACCTGCTCGGCGCGCTGGTCGTCGCCGGGGCGTTCGCGGCGTTCCTGTCGACGTCGTCCGGCCTGGTGGTGTCGGTGGCCGGCGTCCTGTCGCAGGACCTCCTGCCGGCGAGCGCCTCCCTGTCCGGCCACCGGTTCCGGGTGCGCTCCGTCCGCGGGTTCCGCATCGCCGCGGTGCTGGCCGTCGTCGTCCCCTTCCTGCTCTCCCTCGCGTCGTCCCGGGTGGGACTAGCCGACACCGTGGGCCTGGCCTTCGCCCTCGCGGCGTCGACGTTCTGCCCCCTGCTCGTGCTCGGCATCTGGTGGCGGGGGCTGACGGCCCGAGGGGCGGTGGCCGGGCTCGCGACGGGGGGCGCCCTGGCCAGCGCCGCGGTCACCACGACGATGCTCGCCGGGCCCCTCGACGGCTGGCCGGGCGCGCTGCTCGCCCAGCCCGCGGCGTGGACGGTGCCCGCCGCGTTCGCGGTCATGGTCGGGGCGTCGCTCGCGACGCGCGGTGCGGTGCCGGCCGACGTGGGTCGCACCATGGTGCGGCTGCACGCCCCCGAGCGTGCGCGACCGCCCGTCGAGCGCACCTGACCGTTCGCCGTTCGCCGACTGTCGGCGGCCCGGGCGCGTGGCTAGGGTCACGGGAAGGACCCTGCACCCGTTCCCCACCACGGAGGCTGCCCCGATGTCGAGCGAGACCCAGACCGGACTGGAGAACCTCCTCACCGAGGACCGGCGGTTCCCGCCGAGCGAGGAGTTCGCGGCGCAGGCCGTCGCGAAGGCCGACCTGTACGAGGCCGCGGCGGCCGACCGGCTCGGCTTCTGGGCCGAGCAGGCCCGGTCGCTGCTGACGTGGGACACCGACTTCGCCGACACCCTCGACTGGAGCGAGGCGCCCTTCGCGAAGTGGTTCGTCGGGGGGCGGCTGAACGCCGCCTACAACTGCGTCGACCGGCACGTCGAGGCGGGCCTCGGCGACCGGGTCGCGCTGCACTTCGAGGGCGAGCCGGGCGACACCCGCGACATCACGTACGCCGAGATGCAGCGCGAGGTGTCGCGCGCGGCGAACGCGCTGGCCGAGCTCGGCGTCCGCACCGGCGACCGCGTCGCCATCTACATGCCGATGATCCCGGAGACCGCGATCGCGATGCTGGCGTGCGCGCGCATCGGCGCCCCGCACTCGGTGGTGTTCGGCGGGTTCTCGGCCGACGCGCTGCGCAGCCGCATCGAGGACGCCGAGGCGCGCGTCGTCATCACCGCGGACGGCGGGTACCGCCGCGGCAAGCCGTCGGCCCTCAAGCCGGCGGTGGACGCCGCCCTCGCCAAGGGCGCGTCGTCCGTCGAGAAGGTGCTCGTCGTCCGTCGCACCGAGCAGGACGTCGACTGGACCGAGGGCCGCGACGTCTGGTGGCACGAGGCGCTCGCGGCGGCGCCCGACACCCACGAGCCGGTGGCCGTGGACAGCGAGCACCCGCTGTTCATCCTCTACACCTCCGGCACGACCGGGAAGCCGAAGGGCATCCTGCACACCACCGGCGGCTACCTGACGCAGACCGCGTACACCCACCGGATCGTCTTCGACCTCAAGCCGGAGACCGACGTCTACTGGTGCACCGCGGACGTCGGCTGGGTGACCGGTCACAGCTACGTCGTCTACGGCCCGATGGCCAACGGCGCGACGCAGGTGATGTACGAGGGGACGCCGGACACCCCGCACCAGGGCCGCTGGTGGGAGATCGCCGCGAAGTACGGCGTCACCATCCTGTACACCGCCCCCACGGCGATCCGGACGTTCATGAAGTGGGGGGAGGACATCCCCGCCCGGCACGACCTGTCGAGGCTGCGGGTGCTCGGCAGCGTCGGCGAGCCGATCAACCCCGAGGCGTGGATCTGGTACCGCCGCGTCATCGGCGGCGACCGCACGCCGGTGGTCGACACGTGGTGGCAGACCGAGACCGGCGCCATCATGATCAGCCCGCTGCCCGGCGTCACGACGGCCAAGCCGGGCTCGGCGCAGGTGCCCCTGCCCGGCATCAGCGCCGACGTCGTGGACGACGAGGCGAAGCCGGTGCCCAACGGCGGCGGCGGGTACCTGGTGCTCACCGAGCCGTGGCCGAGCATGCTGCGCGGCATCTGGGGCGACCCGGAGCGGTACAAGGAGACGTACTGGTCCCGCTTCGAGAACCTCTACTTCGCCGGTGACGGCGCGAAGAAGGACGAGGACGGCGACATCTGGCTGCTCGGCCGCGTCGACGACGTGATGAACGTGTCGGGCCACCGGCTGTCGACGACCGAGATCGAGTCGGCGCTCGTCTCCCACCCCAAGGTCGCCGAGGCGGCGGTCGTCGGGGCGACCGACGAGACGACCGGCCAGGCCGTGTGCGCGTTCGTGATCCTGCGCGGCAGCGCCGGCGACGGCGGCGCCGACATCGTCAAGGAGCTGCGCGACCACGTGGCGCAGGAGATCGGGGCGATCGCCAAGCCGCGCCAGATCATGGTGGTCAGCGAGCTGCCGAAGACGCGCTCCGGGAAGATCATGCGACGGCTGCTGCGGGACGTCGCGGAGCACCGGGAGGTCGGCGACGTCACCACCCTCGCGGACTCGACGGTGATGGACCTGATCTCGCAGGGGATGAGCAAGCCCTCCGCCTCGGAGGACTGACGCCGGAGGCTCCGCGGGCCGCCGGTAGGGTGGCCCGCGGAGCGCCGGGAAGTCTGGTCGGCACGCACCCCCCTGGAGGGGGTGCGTTTCGTGTCCGCACTCCGAGAGGAGCCGAGTGCTCGCCGTCCTGGTCCTGCACGCCGTCCTGGCGGCGGCGACGGCCGCGCTGGCGCGCCGCCTGGGGCCGAAGGTCTTCCTGCTCGCCGCCCTGGCACCCCTCTCCGGCGTCGTCCTGATCGTCGCCGCCGCGCCGCAGGTGCTGGCGGGCGAGGCGCTGACCACCGAGGTGCCGTGGATCCCGGGCCTGGACCTGTCGGTGGCGCTGCGGCTCGACGGCCTGTCGCTGCTCATGCTCGTGCTCGTCAGCGGCGTCGGCTTCGCCATCTTCGTGTTCACCGCGTGGTACGCCCACCGGGACGCCACGCTCACCCGCTTCGTGTGGTCGCTCACGGCCTTCGCCGGCGCCATGGTCGGCCTGGTCGTCGCCGACGACGTCATCCTGCTCTACGTCTTCTGGGAGCTGACGACGATCACCTCCTACCTCCTCGTCGGGCTGCAGGACGACGAGGAGGAGTCGCGCGCCGCCGCGATGCAGGCACTGCTGGTGACGGTGGTCGGCGGCCTCGCCATGCTCGTCGGGCTCGTCGTGCTGGCCCAGCAGGCCGGCACGACGCGCATCTCGCAGATCGTCGCCGACCCGCCGTCCGGCGCCCTGGTGCCCGTGGCCCTCGCGCTCGTCCTCGTCGGCGCGCTGACCAAGTCGGCCCAGGTGCCGTTCCACCCATGGCTGCCGGCCGCGATGGCGGCCCCCACCCCGGTCAGCGCCTACCTGCACGCCGCCGCGATGGTGAAGGCCGGCGTCTACCTCGTCGCGCGCCTGTCGCCCGGATTCGCCCCCGAGCACGAGTGGTGGCGCCCCACGCTGCTCGCGTTCGGCGTCGCGACGATGGTGCTCGGCGGCTGGCGGGCCCTGAGGGAGCACGACCTCAAACGGCTCCTGGCCTTCTCGACCGTCAGCCAGCTCGGCTTCCTCATGGCGGTGGCCGGCTGGGGCACGGCCGAGTCGGGCGTCGCGGTGACCGCCCTGCTGCTCGCCCACGGCTTCGCCAAGTCGGCCCTGTTCCTGTCGCTCGGCGCGGTGGACCACCAGGCGCACACCCGTGACCTGCGGGAGCTCTCGGGGCTGTGGCGCCGGATGCCGCTGCTCGCGGCCGCCGCGGGGGCGGCGGCGCTGTCGTTGGGCGGCGTCCCGTTCCTGCTCGGCTTCATCGCCAAGGAGGAGGCCCTGGCGGCCGTCGCCCATGCCGGTGGCACCGCCGGCGCCCTGGCGCTCGCCGGCTTCGTGCTCGGCAGCACGCTGACGCTCGCCTACTCGCTGCGCTACTGGTGGGGCGCGTTCGGCAGCGAGCCCGGCGTCCAGCCGCTCGACGTGCCGGCGCCGTCGGGCGGGATGACCCTGCCGGTCGCGTCGCTGTCCGCCGTCAGCCTGGGTCTCGGCCTGCTGCCGTGGCTGGCCGACGACCTCGCGACCGCGGTGGCGTCGGCGTACCGGGAGGCCGAACCGGCTCACCTGGTGCTCTGGCACGGGGTCAACCTCGAGCTGGGGCTCTCGATGGCCGCCCTGGCGGCCGGAGCCACGCTCTTCGCGCTGCGCCGCCGGACGCACGCCGTCCAGGAGGCCTTCGCCCGCGCCGTGCCCGCGTCCCTGGACGCCGACCGCGGCTTCACGGTGGCCGTCGCCCGCACCGACCGCCTCGCGGACCTCGTCACCGGCCGCACCCAGAGCGGCTCGCTCCCGGTCTACCTCGGGGTGATCGTGGCGGCGGCGACGCTGCTGCCCGGGGCGGCGTTGCTCTCCGGCGGGTTGGACCTGTCCGGCACCGTGCTCGTCGACGTCCCCGCGCAGGTCGCCGTCGGCGTCCTGGTCTGCGCGGTGGCCGTCCTCACCACGATCGCGCGGACGCGGCTGACCGCGGTGCTGCTGCTCGGCGCGGTCGGCTACGGGGTGGCGCTGCTGTACGTGCTGCAGGGCGGCCCGGACCTCGCACTCACCCAGTTCCTCGTCGAGACCCTCTCGGTCGTCATCTTCCTGCTCGTGCTGCGGCTGCTGCCGCGACGCTTCCCGCGCCGCGTGCACCGGCGCTCGCAGGCGCTGCGCGCGCTCGTGGCGTGCGCGATCGGGCTCTTCGTCACGCTCGCGACGCTGGTGGCGACGTCGGTGCGCACCCGGCCGTCGGTCGCCGTGGAGCACCTCGCCCGGTCCGAGCCGGAGGCCAACGGCAAGAACGTCGTCAACGTGATCCTCGTCGACTTCCGGGGGCTGGACACCTTCGGTGAGGTGACCGTCGTCCTCACCGCCGCCCTCGGGATCGCCGCGCTGGTGCTCACCGCCCGCCGGCCGCGGGTCGAGCGGGCTGTCGAGGCGGGGGAGCCGGAGCCCCGCGGCGTGGAGGTCCGGCGATGACGGGGCTGCGGCAGTCCCTGGTGCTGGAGGTCTGCGTCCGGCTGACCTTCCACGCCGTCCTGGCGACGTCCCTGTTCTTCCTGTTCGCGGGGCACAACTCCCCCGGCGGCGGGTTCGTCGGAGGTCTCGTCGCCGGCTGCGCGTTCGTGCTGCGCTACCTGGCGGGGGGGCGGTTCGCCGCCGGCGCGGTGCGGCTGCGGGCCGAGACGGTGCTGGGGGCGGGCCTGCTGACCGCCTCGGCAGCCGTCGTCGCGCCCTGGCTCGCGGGCGGCCAGGCGCTGCAGAGCGGCTACACGGCGCTCGAGGTGCCGGTGCTGGGCTACGTGCCGCTGGCGTCGGTGCTCGTCTTCGACAGCGGGGTGTTCCTCATCGTCGTCGGCATCGTGCTGATGATCCTCACCACCCTGGGGGCGCAGCCGCACACCGCGCTCGGCGAGCTGTCGGCGGAGCCCACGCGCACGGAGGAGGCCTCGTGACCGCGGCGACCCAGGTGGTGCTGGCGCCCACCGGCGCGAGCGTCGTGATGGCCGTGGTGGTCGGCGTGCTCTTCGCGTCGGGCACGTACCTGCTGCTGCAGCGGTCGCTGACCCGGGTGCTCATCGGCCTGACGCTGCTCACGCACGCCGCGAACCTGCTGCTGCTCGTGGCCGGCGGACGGGCCGCCGAGGCGCCGTTCGTGACCGAGGACGGCGCGCTGCCCGAGCCGGTCGTCGACCCGCTGCCGCAGGCGTTCGCCCTCACCGCGATCGTCATCGCCTTCGCGGTGAGCGCGCTGCTGCTCGCGCTGGCCTACCGCGGCTACGTGCTCAACCGGGACGACGCGGTGCAGGACGACGTGGAGGACCGGCGCATCGCCCGGCTGGGGGAGGACGGGTGACGCAGACGCTGCTCGAGCTCGCCCGCGCGCTGCCGCCGGGGGTCGCCGTCGCGCTGCCGGTGGTCGGCCCGGTCGCCGCCGCCGCGGCGGCGCTGATGCTCCACCGCCCGGCCCTCCAGCGGACGATCGCTCTGCTGACGCTGACCGTCGTCGCCCTGGACGCCCTCCTGCTGCTCGTCCGGGTGGACGCCGACGGCCCGCTGGCCGTCCAGGCGGGCGGCTGGGCCGCCCCGTGGGGCATCACCCTGGTGGCCGACCGTCTCGCCGCGCTGCTGGTGCTGGTCTCCGTCGTCGTCCTGCTCGTCGTGCTCGTCTACGCGATCGGCCAGGGTCTCGCCGACGGCCGCGGCCGGGCCGTGGTCGAGCGGACCCGCTACGTGTTCCACCCCGCCTACCTGGTGCTGGCGGCCGGCGTCGGGTTCGCGTTCCTCACCGGCGACCTGTTCAACCTCTTCGTGGCCTTCGAGGTGATGCTCACCGCGTCGTACGTGCTCATCACGCTGCAGGCCGGGCCGGAGGCGGTGCGCTCGGCGATGACCTACATCGTCGTGTCGCTGCTGGCGTCGGCGCTGTTCGTCACGGCCGTGGGCCTGGTGTACGCGGCGACCGGCACGGTGAACTTCGCCGACCTGCGCGGGGCGGTCGCCGAGCTGCCGGAGAACGTGCGGCTCATGCTGGGGCTGCTGCTGATCGTCGTGTTCGGCGTCAAGGCCGCCCTGTTCCCGCTGTACTTCTGGCTGCCGGACTCCTACCCCGTCGCCCCGGCCCCGGTGACCGCCGTGTTCGCCGGCCTGCTGACGAAGGTGGGCGTCTACGCGATCATCCGCTCGCAGACCGTGGTGTTCTCCCAGGACTCCTCGGTGATCGGCCCCGTGCTGCTGACCCTGGCCGGCGCGACGCTGGTGCTCGGGATCCTCGGCGCCATCGCGCAGAACGAGCTCAAGCGCCTGCTGTCGTTCACCATCGTCAGCGGCGTCGGCTTCGCCGTGATGGGCCTGGGCTTCTTCACCGCCGCCGGCCTGGCCGGGGCCGTCTTCTACGTCGTCCACAGCATCGTCGTGATGACCGCGCTGTTCTGCGTCGAGGGGCTCGTCGAGCGGCGCACGGGGTCGAGCCAGCTCGACCGGATCACCGGGCTCGCCCACACCTCACCGGTGCTGGCGGGCCTCTTCGCGCTGCCGGCGCTCTCGCTCGCCGGCTTCCCCCCGTTCTCGGGGTTCGTCGGAAAGGTCGCCCTCATCGAGGCCGGCGCGGCGGCGCGGTCGTGGTGGATGGTCGGTGCGGCCGTCGTCGTCAGCCTCCTCACCGTCTACGCCATGGCGCTGGTGTGGGGGTCGGCGTTCTGGGGCCGCCCCAGCGAGCCGGTGCCCGACGTGGACGTCGAGGACCCCGTCGTCGTGGGCGTGCGGACGGCGCCCCGGCTGATGACCGGCGCCACCGCGGCCGTCGTGGCGGTGAGCGTCGCCATCCCGCTGCTCGGCGGCCCGCTCTACGCCTTGTGCGCGCGCGCCGCGCAGGACCTGCTGAGCGCCCAGCCCTACGTCTCCGCGGTGCTGGGGGGCTGAGGCGATGCTGCGCCGTCTGCCGTTCGTCGCCTGGATCGCCGTCGTGTGGCTGGCCCTGTGGGGGGACGTCTCGTGGGCCAACCTGCTCGGCGGCCTGCTCGTCGGCGCGTTCCTCGTCGTCGCCGTCCCGCTGCCCGCGAGCACGACCCGCTACCGCGGCTCGCTGCCGGCCGCCCTGCGGTACACGGCCGTCTTCCTCCGCGACCTGGTCGTCGCCACCGCCGAGGTCGCGCGGCAGGTCTTCTGGCCGGTGGCGCGACTGCGGCCCTCGATCGTCGAGGTTCCGCTGTCGACGCGCGACCCCGCCCTGCTGTCCCTCGTCGCGAACACCATCACGCTGACCCCGGGCACGATGACCCTGCAGGTGCACGAGGACACCGGGCTGCTGTTCGTGCACTGCCTGCACCTCGCCGAGGGCGCCGACGTCGAGGTCGTCGAGCAGGCCCGCGGGTACGAGCGGCTGGGCGCCAGGGCGCTCGGGATCGACGTCCCCTCGCCGTCGAAGGAGGCGCCGCGGTGACCGCCGTCTACGCCGTCAGCCTGGTCGGCCTCAGCGTGGCGGGCGCGCTGATGCTCGTGCGCCTGAAGCGCGGCCCCACCGCCGCCGACCGCATCGTCGCCCTCGACACGTTCCTGCTCGTCGTCGTCGGTGGAGTGGCCGTGCAGATCGCACGCCTCGACACGCCCCGTTACGCGGGCATCCTCGTCGTGGTCTCGCTGCTCGCGTTCGTCGGCACGGTGACCGTGGCGCGGTTCCTCGAGCGCCGGGAGGACGACCGGTGACCGCCGTGCTCGACGTCCTCGCCGCCGTCCTGCTGCTGTCGGGCGTGGCGCTCACGCTGCTGGCCGGCATCGGCATGCTGCGCTTCCCCGACGTCCTCACGCGGATGCACGCGCAGACCAAGCCCGCGGTCCTCGGCATCCTGCTGGTCCTCGGCGGGACCGCGGCGGCCGCCCGGCAGCCCGGGCTCACCGGCACCCTGCTGCTGGTGGCCGCGTTCCAGGTGATCACCGCGCCGGTCGGCGCGCACATGGTCGGGCGCGCGGCCCACCGCGCGGCGCCCGGGGGCACCCAGCACCTCGTCCGCGACGACCTCGCTCGGCGCGAAGGCGACGGCGGTTCCCCGTAGGCTCCCCCGCAGACGACGGCGGCCGCGCGGCCGCCGGAGAGGGAGGACGGCGATGACCGAGCGGACCATCGGGCAGCTCGTCGTGGACGTGCAGCGGGACGTCTCCGAGCTCGTCCGCTACGAGGTGGCGCTGGCGAAGGCCGAGCTGCGGGACGACGCCAAGCAGGCCGGCCTGGGAGCCGGGCTCTTCGGCGGCGCAGGCTACTTCGCCGTGGTGGCCTCGATCCTGCTGTTCGTCGCGGCCGCGTACGGCCTGCACGAGGGCGCCGGCTGGCCGCGGTGGTTGTCGTTCCTCGCCGTCGCCGTCGTCCTGCTGCTGCTGGCCGCCCTCATGGCGCTCGTCGGCCGGGGCCGGGTGCGCAAGGTGAGACCGCCGGAGCGCACCATCGCCACGACGAAGGGCACCATCGCCGCGGTGAAGGGGAAACGGAGCTGAGCGAGGCCCCCGACGCCGACTCGGTCCTGCTCCCGGGGCCCTGGCGGCACCGGTTCGTCTCCGCCAACGGCGGTCGCTTCCACGTCGCCGAAGCCGGCCCCGAGGACGGGCGGCTCGTCGTCCTGCTGCACGGGTTCCCGCAGTTCTGGTGGGCGTGGCGGCACCAGCTCACGGCCCTCGCGGACGCCGGGTACCGCGCCGTCGCGATGGACCTGCGCGGCTACGGCGCCTCCGACAAGCCGCCGCGCGGCTACGACACCCTCACCTCGGCCGCCGACGTCGCGGGCGTCGTCCGGTCCCTCGGTGCCGCCGACGCGGTGGTCGTCGGGCACGGCTGGGGCGGCTGGATCGCCTGGTCGATGCCCGCCCTCGCACCACGCGTCACCCGGGCCGTCGCGGCCCTGTCGGTCGGGCACCCGCTGCGGATGCGGGCGACGGGGCTCTCCCCCGCCGCCCTCGCGTCGACGCGGTCGCTGCTCGGCTTCCAGGTGCCTTTCCTGCCGGAGAGGTCCCTGCAGGAGCCGGGCACGGTCGGGGCGATGCTGCGCGAGTGGGCCGGGCCGGGGGCGTGGCCGTCCCCGGAGGAGGCGGAGCGCTACGCCGCCGCGATGCGCATCCCGTTCGTCGCGCACTCGGCGCTGGAGTACTACCGCTGGGCGGTGCGCTCCCTGCTGCGGCCCGACGGGCTGCGCTTCGCCCGCGCGGTGCA
>JBKHXE010000142.1:0-22620 GCA_046566185.1 Actinomycetes bacterium
CCCCACCCTCCCCCCGAACAAGATCAACTCAGCGGAGGCGCGCCTTCATGCAACAGGCTCGATCACGACAAGTGAGGAGGGTGGGCGGGTCAGTCGGGCTGGGGGTCGGTGCCGTACCCGGGATCGATGCGCTCGGGTTCGAGGCCGAGCGCCGAGGCCACCTGCTCGACGACGACGTCGTGCACGAGCGCGGGCAGCTCGGCGGCGTCGCTGCGGGTCTCGACCGGCCGGCGGTAGACGACCACCCGCGGGGGCAGCCCGCGCTCGGCGGGGAAGAAGCGGCCGAGCGGGACGCCGCCCTGCTCCCACGGCGACGGGTCGGCGGGCGGCACGTCCTCGACGGCGAACTCGATCTCGGCCAGCTCGGCGCGCCAGCGCCGCTCGAGGCGCTCGACGGCGTCCAGCACGAGGTCGTCGAACCGCTCGGCGCGGGTGCGCGCGGCGGGCACGTCGGCCGGCAGCAGCGGCCCCCTCATCCCCCGGCCGCGCCGATCGCGTCGGCGGGGCGAGCGCCGACGGCGTCCGCGCAGGTCAGCCATGGTGACCACCCTAGTCAGCGGCCGACACGGTGAGCGGCCGCGAGACCAATGCCGGTCCCGGGGCGGGGCGGCGGGTAGCGTGCCCGCCCGTGGGAGGACGTCGTTGCAGCCGGAGCGCCTGCACCCGCCAGGCCGTCGCGACGCTGACGTACGTCTACTCGGACTCCACCGCCGTCCTCGGGCCGCTGGCCACCTACGCGGAGCCGCACTGTTACGACCTGTGCGCCCTGCACGCCGAACGGCTGACCGCGCCGCGCGGCTGGGAGGTCGTGCGCCTGGCGCCCGAGCTCGTCGACGAGGGTCCCAGCCACGACGACCTGCTCGCGCTCGCGGACGCCGTCCGCGAGGCCGCCCGGCCGCGCCCGGCGGCACCGGTGCAGGAGAGCACCGCCGCGGTCGAGGTTGGCCGGCGCGGTCACCTGCGGGTGCTCCGGGACGCCGGCGGCGACTGACGACCACGCCCGGACAATCGAGACCCAGACCCTCAGCGCCGGCCGCGCGGGCGCCGGTCCCAGGCCCACAACCCCACCGCGAGCGACGCCCGGTCGGCGAAAACCCGCGGGTCGGCGCCGGTCAGATCACCGATCCGCTTCAGGCGGTGCCGCAGTGAGTTCGGGTGCAGGTGCAGGACGCGGGCGGTGGAGTTCACCGACCCGTCCCCTTCCAGGAATGCACGCAGCGTCGGCACCAACGCGGTGCCGTGCTCGCAGTCGTGGTCGACCAGCGGCGCGAGCAGTGTCTCGGCGAAAGGCTGCACGCGCTCGTGTGGCTGTTGCTCGAGCAGGCCTTGAAAGCTGACCAGGTCACGGTGCGTCGCAGGAGATCCTCGCCTCCGGGAGAGGTCCAGCGCCGCCAGCGCCGCCGGTACCGCGGCTGCCAGATCGGCAAGATCGCACGGTGCGGCGACGCCGCAGGGCACCGCGCTGTCGGTGGCGACCGCTGTCGCCGCGGAGTCGGAGCCGGTCACGCTGATGCAGCCCTCCGGTACGTCGGCGAAGAGGGCTGGTGCCAGGCAGGGGGCCACCAACGCGACCGCCTTGTCCGGCCACGCCGCCACGACCAGCGGCCGGTCCGCTCGGACACCGGCGACGGCCAGCATCTCGCACAGCACCTCCGGATCCGCCTTCTGGTCCGTGACCAGACGCAGCAGCCGGCCGGCCTCGGCACGCCGGTGCGCGAACGCGACGTCGTGCTCGTGCTGGCGGACGGCGAGCACCGATGCGATGTGCCTCAGGGTGGATGCTGATGGCGCCACGTCGCTCTCGTCCACGTCCTCCCAGCACAGCTCGCCGTCGCGGTAGCCGACCCGGCCCCCGAGCTCGCCACGGACGATGTCCAGCAGTTCGTCGAGGCTGTGGTCGGCCGCCATCGCGTCCAGCAAGCGGGTCGAGAGCCGTCGCACCCGCCGCTCCCCGGCGGCCCTGGTCTCGGCGCGCCGATCGGCCAGCAGCTCCGTGATCGACTGGAACGGCACCCCGGCCGGCACTCGCAGGAGGGGCAGCCCCCGGTCACGACACGCTTCGACCAGCCGCTCCGGCACCTCGTCGGTGACGTCGCCCACGCCGTACCCGATGGCGCTGGCATCGGCTTCGACCAGGCGTTCGACGTACGCGGGGCAGCGGTCGTCGTCCTCGCTCAGCGCGCTCCCCACGGTCAGCACCAGCTCGCGTCCGGACAGGTATCGGCGCGGGTCGAGCAGCTCGGTGGGGTGCGCCCAGCGGACCGTCCGGTCGACGGCGTCCGCACCGGCCAGCAGGCCCAGACCGAGCTCGGGGACGGCCAGCAGGTCGCGCACCGTGACCCGTCCCTCGTGACGCTCCGCCCGTGCGTCGCCGGACCACGGCGGCGTCGGCAGGCTCCCGCTCACGCCCGCAGCGTAGAGGTGCGCTCCGTTGTGCACGTCGACATCCGGGGTCCCCCGCCGTTGTCACTTCGGACGGAGTTGGAGGGCGCTGCTTGCCGCTGTCGTGACCTCGATCCCATCCTGTGCCGAGACCCCAGGAGGCTCCTATGGCGAATGCGCCCGTCCGTGTCGAGGACGTCCACTCCGACCACCGCCTGAAGCGTGAGTTCACGCTCTGGTCCGCGTTCGCCTTCGCGTTCGCGTTCATCTCGCCGATCGTCGCTCTCTACGGCATCTTCGGCCTGGCCTACAGCACCGCCGGGCCGTCGTTCTGGTGGAACTTCCTCATCGTCTTCGGTGGCCAGCTGCTGGTGGCGCTCGTTTTCGCCGAGTTGGTGTCGCGTTGGCCGATCGAGGGATCGATCTACCAGTGGTCGCGTCGTCTGCTCGGACAGGGCTACGGCTGGGCAGCAGGCTGGGTCTACATGTGGACACTGGTGGTCGCCATGTCGGCGGTGTCCATGTTCGCGGCCGGATTCGTCGCCAACGTCTTCGACTGGGAACTCGAAGCCGGGGGTCAGGCGCTCGTGGCCTGGGTGATCCTGATGGCCGGCACCGCGGCCAACATCGCGGGCCGGTTGGTGCTCCGGGTCCTGATGACCGCGAGCATCCTCGCCGAGATCGTCGGCTCGGTGGGCCTCGGAGTCTGGCTGCTGCTGTTCCACCGGGAAAACCCGGTGTCGGTCCTCACCGACGGCTTCAGCACCGAGAACTACCTGACCCTGTCCGGCCCGTTCTTGATCGCGATGGCCTTCGTCGGTTGGTCCTTCGTCGGCTTCGAGAGCGCCGGCTCCATCGCCGAGGAGGTTCACCACCCCCGGCGCAACCTGCCGAAGGCGGTCATCTTCTCCATCAGCTTCATCGCCCTCATCGTCATGTTCTCAGCTCTGTCGATCATTCTGGCCATCCCCGAGGAGGTGGCAGCCACCAGCGCGGATCCGGTCTACGACACGCTTGCGCTCCAGCTCGGCAGCGGCGCAGCCAAGATGGCCGAGGTGCTGTTCACGATAGGCTTCCTGGCGTCGTTCCTGGCCCTGCAGACCTCCGCCTCGCGGCTCATCTGGTCCTACGCCCGGGACCGTGCCCTCCCGGCGCCGGACCAGCTCGCTCGGCTCACCAAGGGACAGAAGCAGCCGTTGTCCGCCCTGCTCGTCGCGACCACCATCGGCACCGTGATCATCGTGCTGAGCCAGCTCGCGCCGGACTTCTACACGCTGATGCTGAACTTCACCTCCGGCGGCTTCTACCTGGCGTTCCTGTTCCCGCTCGTAGCGAACCTGGTCATCCGCGTCCGGGGCGGATGGACCCCCGGCCCCTTCGGGCTGGGCCGCTGGAGCATGACGGTGTCGGTGGCCGCCGTCCTGTGGGCGACCTTGCAGTTCCTCAACATCGCCTGGCCCCGGAACTTCTACCCCGACGCGCCGTTCCTCAACTGGTCGGTGGCGCTGGCCGTGGTCGGGCTGGGCCTGATCGGCGCCGTCATCTACGTGCAGCGACGCCGCGAGATCACCACGTTCCCCATGTTCGAGGTCGACGACCCGGAGGACGAAGCGGCGACTCGCGAGGACCTCGCCACCGAATTCACCGGCCGCCCGCCCACCCCCGCCGGTCCGTGACGGCGCCCGGGGGATCGGGCGTCGCCGTCGTGACGGGGGCGGCGAGCGGTATCGGCGCCTGTGTGGCGGCTGAGCTGACAGACCGTGGTTGGCAAGTCGCCGGCCTCGACCTCCACCCCTCGCAGTGGCACCTGAGCCGCACGGTCGACGTCTCGGATGCCGACGCGGTGGCCGCTGCGGTGTCCGAGGTCGAGGCGAACCTCGGCCCGGTGGGTGCCGTGGTCTCGGCGGCTGGGCACTACGCGATGCTGGACGTCGCCGACATCTCCCCGCAGCAGTGGCGGGACATGCTGCGGGTCCACCTCGGCGGGCTGCTCAACCTCTGCCGGGCCGTGCTGCCCGGCATGACCCTTCGCGGCGACGGCAGCATCGTCGCGATCACATCCGAACTGGCGATCGGAGGGGGCGACCGTGACGCGCACTACGCCGCCGCCAAGGGAGCGGTGATCGGGTTGGTCCGCAGCCTCGCCGCCGAGGTCGCCGGCAACGGGGTGCGCGTCAACGGGGTCGCGCCCGGACCGACCGACACTCCCCTGATTGGCGCGGACTCCCCCTGGCGTGACCCCGCCTACCTCGCCACCCTGCCGCTGCGCCGGCTCGTCGCGCCCGAAGAGATCGCGCTCACGGTGGCCTACGTCGTCGAGGAGGCGACGTTCATGACCGGTGAGATCCTCTCGCCCAACGGCGGGGCGGTGATCTGAGTGGCCGACCGGCAGGCCCCTCTCACCGACCGGGTCGCTCTGGTCACGGGGGCAACCCAGGGCATCGGCCGTGCCATCGCGGAACGGCTCGCGCGTGACGGCGCCACCGTCGCGGTCAACGGGCGGCGGCGCGACGCCCGGATGGACGAGGTGGTCGCCGCCACGGTCGGCGTCCCAGCTCCGGCCGACGTCTCCGACCGTGCCGCGGTCCAGGCGATGGTGAAAGCGGTGGAGGCGGACGTCGGCACGATCGACGTGCTCGTGGTCAACCACGCGTACATGACGATGGCGCCGCTGGCCGACCATGACCTCGACGACTGGTGGAGGGTCGTCGACACCAACCTCGGCGGCGCGTTCCACCTCGTCCAGGCGGTGCTGCCGGGCATGCTCCGAGCCGGTGGCGGTCGTATCGTCCTGCTCTCCTCGGAGTGGGGAGTCGTCGGGTGGCCGCAGGCGACGGCGTACGCCGCGTCGAAGGCCGGCCTCATCGCGCTGGCGAAGACCCTGGCTCGTGAGCTGGCGCCCCAGGGTGTGATGGTCAACGCGGTCGCTCCGGGGGTGGTCGACACCCCGCAGCTCGAGGTGGACGCCTGCGCCGCCGGCACGTCCCGCCAGCAAATCATCAGGGAGTATGCAGCCGGCATCCCGATGCGCAGGGTCGGCCGCAGCGAGGAGGTCGCCGCAGCGGTGTCCCTGCTCGCCGACCCGCGGATGTCGGCATTCGTTGGGCAGGTGCTGCAGGTCAACGGTGGCTCGACGCGCAGTCGCGCCTAGCGCCGATCACATCAAGGAGCGGATGGAGCCGATGCAGGAACCCCGTGTTCAGGACGGAGGAACGCTGGGGCCGGTCGACGGGCTGCGGGTTCCCCGTTTCGCCGGTCACACCACGTTCGCCCGCCTGCCGCGGCGTGAGGACGTCGAGGACTACCACGTGGCGGTGGTCGGTGTGCCATTCGACGCCGGCGTGACCTACCGCCCCGGCGCCCGCTTCGGACCCTCGTACATCCGACAGGGCTCCCGGCTGCTGCGCCCCTACAACCCTGCGCTCGACGTGGCGCCGTTCTCCGGGGTCCAGGTCGTCGACGCCGGCGACGTGGTGGCCAACCCGTTCTCGATCGAGGACGCCATGCAGCAGATCGAGGCCGGCGTGCGCGAACTGTCCGCCGACGGTCGCAACGTGGTGCTGCTCGGCGGGGACCACACGATTGCGCTCCCGACGCTGAGGGCGCTGCGTGCCCAGCACGGCCCCATCGCGCTGGTGCACTTCGACGCGCACCTCGACACCTGGGACACCTATTTCGATGCGCCGTACACCCACGGCACCCCGTTCCGGCGAGCCTGGGAAGAGGGGCTCCTCGACGCGGGCCGGACGACGCACGTGGGCATCCGCGGCTCGCTGTACTCAGAGAAGGACCTTGTCGATGACGAGCAGATGGACTTCTCGATCGTGCACGCCCGGGACATGGACCGGCTCGGCGCAGACCGGGTCGTGACGATGCTCCGTGAGCGCGTCGGCGACGCACCGGTGTACGTCTCGATCGACATCGACGTCCTCGACCCCGGGTTCGCGCCGGGCACCGGGACACCCGAGGCGGGTGGGCTGAGCAGCCGCGAGCTGCTCGCGATCGTCCGTGGGTTCGCCGGCGCAAACGTGGTCGCTGGAGACGTGGTGGAGGTCAGCCCGCCGTACGACCACGCGGAGATCACCGCGATCGCCGCAGCCAACCTCGCCTACGAGTACTGCTCGCTGTTCGCGTGGAACCGCCGGTGAGCGGGCTCGGGCCGGTGCCTGCCGCGCCGGTGACCTGGCCGCAGGGTGCGCGCGCCGCGGCGTCGTTCAGCTTCGACGTCGACGCTGAGTCCGCCATCCTGCAGGCCGCACCGTCCTCGGCGCAGCGGCCCGGCGTGATGAGCCACCAGTCCTACGGCCCGCTCGTGGGGGTCCCGCGCATCCTCGACGTGCTGGATCGGCACGGCGTCGTCTCCACGTTCTTCGTGCCCGGCTACACCGCCGAGCGTTACCCCGGTGTGGTCCGCGACATCGTCGCCGCAGGGCACGAGATCGCCCACCACGGCTATTTGCACGAGACGCTGGACGGCGTCGACCGGCCTACCGAGGCGGCCTACCTCGACCGTGGCCTGGAGGCGCTCGAGCGGGTCGCCGGCGTCCGGCCGGTCGGCTACCGCGCGCCAATGTGGGAGCCGACATGGGCGACGCCCGGGCTGCTTGCCGAGCGTGGCTTCCTCTACGACTCCAGTCTGATGGACGCCGACTACCCGTACGAGCTTGCGGTCAGCTCCGTGGAGGGCGTTGCCTCGCTCGTCGAGATCCCGATCCAGTGGGCGCTCGACGACTGGGAGCAATACTGCTTCGTCCCCGGCGTTTCCGGCGGCGGTCTCATCGAGAGCCCGGCGAAGGCCCGCAAGATGTGGAGCCTCGAGCTCGACGCCATGTGCGAGATCGGCGGCTGTTTCACCCTGACCAACCACCCGTTCCTGACAGGGCGACCCTCGCGGGCGTTGGCGCTGGAGCGGGTGGTCGAGCAGGCGGTGGGCTACGGCGACGTGTGGGTCACCTCGCTGGGCCGGATCGCCCAGCACATCAGGTCGCTGAACCTGGAGCCGAGGGTGCTGGCACCGCCGGAGATCGGTGCCTCGTGAGCGCAGTTGCTTCTCCGTGGCCTGGTCGTGGGGTCGGGGGCGGCAAGGCCATGATCCCCAGCGGACCCCCCGGCCTCCCCGGGAACGTTCACGCCGGTTTTCTCAGTGCCTACGAGGCCTACGAGCAGGCGGACTTCACCGACGATTTCGGGACCGTCGAGGACTACGACTGCGAGGCGGGCCAGACCCCCGGAGAAGGCCCGGCGGTGATCACCGGCGCATCGGGCGCAGGGGCTTCACGCCGACGCGCACGACGAGACGTTCGGGCAGTCGAGACGTGGCGGGCGACGTCACGGTCCCCGATCCGATGACCACGATCGTCGGGTCGCCTCCCGCCTCGCCCCGAAGCCGGAGCTCACGTCCTAGTCCGTTCGGCCAGGGCGTCTAGTCACTTCGGACCATTCGGTCGTGCGATCTTCAAGAGTCGCCTCACGGCTGCCGAGATCATGGTCGTTGCCCCGGTGATCGAGCCGGGCCCGAGGCTTCGGAGATCGCTCGAATGTCGCCGTCGACCACCGTCTCCCCGATCACCGCCGTCCCCACCCAGCGCCGCCGCCGCAGCCGCGCCGCCGAGCCGGCCGCGCCGCTCGGCTCGCTGACGCAGCGCGAGCACCGGGTCGACGGCGGCTGCGCCGCCTGCGGCAGCCTCGCCGTCACGCACCTGACGATGGTGCTCACCGACGGCACCCCGGTCCGGTTCACCTCGTGCCACCGGTGCGAGCACCGCAGCTGGACGCACCTCGAGGGCGGCTCGCTGACGGTCGAGACCGTCCTCGAGCGCGCCCGCAAGCTCGCCTGACCGACCCGCAGCCCCCGCCGTGACCCGGCGATAGGGTCGCCCGCGTGACCGCCGCGCCCGACCTGTCGACGATCATCAAGGCGTACGACGTTCGCGGCCTCGTCCCCGACCAGCTCGACGCGACCGTGGCGCGTGCCATCGGCGCCGCGGTCGCCGACGTCCTCGACCTCGGCGGCCGCCGGCTCGTCGTCGGCCACGACATGCGTCCCTCCTCGCCGGAACTCGTCGACGCGTTCGCCGCCGGCGCGCAGGACCGTGGCGCCGACGTCGTCCTCATCGGCCTGTGCTCCACCGACGGGCTGTACCACGCCAGCGGCGCGCTCGACGCGTGCGGCGCGATGTTCACCGCCAGCCACAACCCCGCCCGCTACAACGGCATCAAGCTGTGCCGGGCCGGCGCCAAGCCGGTGGGGCGGGACTCCGGGCTGTCCGACGTCCGCTCGCTCGCCGAGGCGTACCTCGCGGACGGCGTGCCCGTCGACGGGCGGCGCGGCGGCAGGACCGAGCAGGACACCCTGGCCGCCTATGCGGCCCACCTGCGCGGACTCGTCGACCTGTCCGCCGGCCGGCCGCTCACCGTCGTCGTCGACGCGGGCAACGGCATGGCGGGCCACACCGTGCCCGCCGTCCTCGGGACCGCGGCCGGGCTGCCCGCGCTGCCGCTGGACGTCGTCCCGCTGTACTTCGAGCTCGACGGCACTTTCCCGAACCACGAGGCCAACCCGCTGGAGTCGGAGAACCTGCGCGACCTGCAGGCCGCCGTCCGGGCCCGTGGCGCCGACCTCGGGCTCGCCTTCGACGGGGACGCCGACCGCTGCTTCGTCGTCGACGAGCGCGGTGAGCCGGTCAGCCCGAGCGCGGTCACGGCGCTGGTCGCGCTGCGCGAGGTCGCGAAGGAGAGGGCCGCCGGACGCGAGGCGGTCGTGATCCACAACCTGATCACCTCGCGGGCCGTGCCCGAGCTGGTCGCCGCCGCCGGCGCCGAGCCGGTGCGCACCCGCGTCGGCCACTCCTTCATCAAGGAGGAGATGGCCCGCACCGGGGCGGTGTTCGGCGGTGAGCACTCGGCGCACTACTACTTCCGCTCGTTCTGGGGCGCCGACACCGGCATGCTCGCCGCGATGCACGTGCTCGCGGCCCTCGGCGAGGCCGAGGCGCCGCTGTCGCGGCTGGTCGCCGACTACGACCCCTACGCCGGCAGCGGCGAGGTCAACTCGCGCGTGGACGACGTGGCGGCGGCCACCGCTCGGGTGCGCCGCGCGTTCGCCACCGACGGCGCGGGCGTCGACGAGCTCGACGGCCTGACGGTGTCGTCGCCGGACGGCGAGCAGCCGTGGTGGTGGTTCAACCTGCGGCCCAGCAACACCGAGCCGCTGCTGCGCCTCAACGTCGAGGCCGCGGACGGTGCGACGATGGAGCGGCTGCGCGCCGCCGTCCTGGCGGTCGTGCGGGAGCCGGTGAGGGAGAGCCGATGAGCACATCGATCGAGCCGTGGCTGCGGAAGATCCTGCGGTGCCCGGCGTGCCGGTCCGAGCTGGCCGACGGCGCCGGCCCGGACGGCGGGCCGGAGCTGGTCTGCACGAGCGCGGGGTGCGGCCTGGCCTACCGCGTCGAGGACGGCGTCCCCGTCCTCCTCGTCGACGAGGGACGTCCCCCGCGGTGATGCTCGACGAGGCCCTCCTCGACGACGCGCAGGCGCTGGCCGAGGCCGACACCGCCGGCGTGCTGCGGGCCTGCGCGGGCGCCGGCGCCCAGGTGCGGCACGGCCTCGAGCTCGCCGCCGAGGCCGGCCTGGACCGGCTCGGTGACGACCCGCCCCGCACGGTCGTCATCTCCGCCCGCGGCGGTGTGCGCGCCGTCGGTGAGGCCGTGGAGGCTCTCGCCGGCCCGGCCACCACCGTGCCCGTCGTGTGCCGTTCCGGCGACGTGCTGCCGGGCTGGGTCGGGCCGCTCGACCTCGTCGTCGCCGTCTCGCTGTCGGGGCAGTCCCGCCCGGCGGTCCAGCTGGCCGCCGAGGCCGGCCGGCGCGGTGCGCGGGTGCTCACCGTCGGTGCGGAGCGGTCGCTGCTCGCCGAGGTGAGCGCGCAGGTGCGCGGCGTGCACGTGCCCGTGCCGCAGCCCGGGGTGGAGGCGACGTCCGCTCCGACGTCCCGCACCTCGCTGTGGGCGATGCTCGCGCCCGTGCTGGTGGCGACCAGCCAGGTGGGGCTCACCGACGCGGGGCCGGGCCCCCTCGGTCTGGTGGCCGACGTCCTGGACGACGAGGCGCGGCTCAACGGCCCGGCGTCCGAGTCGTTCGTCAACCCGGCCAAGGCGCTCGCGCTGGAGCTCGTCGACGCCATCCCGGTGTTCCTCGGGGACGGCCCGACGTCGGGCGTCGCGGCCCGCCGCGCCGCCAGCGTGCTGGCCCGCACGGCCCGCATCCCGGCGACCGCGGGGATGCTGCCGGACGACGCCGCGGACGTCGTCGCCACGTTCGGCGGGCCCTATGCGACGCGACCGGAGGACGTCTTCGCCGACCCGTTCGAGGACCCGCCGCCCGGCGCACGGCTGCGCCTGGTGCTGCTGCACGAGGGCGGCACGCAGGCGGCGTCCGTCGTCGACATCGCCGAACGGGCCGGTGTCAAGGTCAGCGAGGTCGTCGCCGAGGAGCCCGACCCGCTGCGCCGGCTCGCCGTCCTCGGCGCCCGCACCGACTTCGCCGCCGTCTACCTGGCGCTGGGGCTGGGGCTGGACCCCGCGGCGTCACCGCACGTGGTGGAGCTGTCACAGCCGCAGTGACCCTGCCGTGAACGGCTCGTGAACTCTGCCGATTCGTGCGTGACCGGGCCCGTCGCGGGGAAGTTGTCACGGACGTGAGCGACCACGTGACCCTCCCGTCCCGACGATCCGTCCTGCACGGCGCCGGCGTCCTCGCCGCCGTCGGCGCCCTCGGCCTCCCCGCCGCCGCGGCAGCACCACGCCCCGACGGCGGCGGCCCGTTCCGGCACGGTGTGGCCTCCGGGGACCCGCTACCCGACGGGGTCCTGCTGTGGACGCGCGTCACCCCGACCGACGACGCCCTGCCGGGCAGCGGCGTCGGCCCCGACGTCACCCTCGACTGGGAGGTCGCGCAGGACTCGCGGTTCCGCAAGGTGGTCGCCCGCGGCCGCGCCGCCACCGGCGCCTGGCGCGACCACACCGTGTCGGTGGACGTCACCGGGCTGGCCCCGGCGACGACGTACTGGTACCGGTTCCGGCTCGGCCGCCAGGCGTCGCCGGTCGGCCGCACCCGCACCGCGCCGGCCGTCGGTGCCGGGGCCGCGGGGCTGAGGATGGGCGTGCTGTCGTGCGCCAACTGGCAGGCCGGCCACTTCGCCGCCTACCGGCACCTGGCGGCCCGCGATGACCTCGACGTGGTGCTGCACCTCGGGGACTACCTGTACGAGTACGCGCCGGGGGAGTACCAGGCCGGCGACGTCGTCGTCCGCCCGCACGAGCCGGCGCGCGAGATGACCACGCTGGCGGACTACCGCCAACGGCATGCGCAGTACAAGACCGACCCGGACCTGCAGGCCCTGCACGCCGCCGCGCCCTGGGTGGTGACGTGGGACGACCACGAGTCCGCCAACGACGCCCACCGCGACGGCGCGGAGAACCACACCGAGGGCGCCGAGGGCACCTGGTGGCAGCGGCAGGCCTTCTCGCAGCAGGCGTACGCCGAGTGGATGCCGGTGCGCTACCGGGCCGGCGGCCGGCTCTACCGCAGCCTGGCGTTCGGCTCGCTGATGTCGCTGTCGATGCTCGACCTGCGCACCTACCGCGAGCTCGGCACGAGCATCACCGGTGCGGCGCAGATGAGCTGGCTGCTGGACCGGCTGTCCGACCGCTCGGCGCAGTGGAAGGTCGTCGGCAACCCGGTGATGATCACGCCGGTGCGCTTCCCGTCGACGCTGAGCACCCAGGAGCTGCAGGCGCTGCACGAGCTCACCGGCACCCCGCCGGTCGACGGTGCGCCGTACAACACCGACCAGTGGGACGGGTACACCGACGACCGGGCGATCGTGCTGCGTCACCTGCGGGACAACGGTATTCGTGACACGACCTTCCTCACCGGCGACATCCACTCGGCGTGGGCGTGCGACATCCCGGTGGACCCCTTGACGTACCCGTCGACCGGCGACAGCGTCGCCACCGAGCTGGTCGGCACCTCGGTGACGAGCGACAACGTGGACGACATCCTCGGCGTGCCACCGCGGACGGCGTCGCTGGCGGTCGAGGCGGCGGTGCGGGCGAACAACCCGCACATCAAGCACCTGGAGCTGGACAGCCACGGCTACTCGGTCGTCGAGGTCACCCCGGCCCGGCTGCAGATGGACTGGTACGCGCTCTCGGACCGCACCGACCCGCAGGCGACGTCGACGCACGTGGCTTCCTACGAGGTCGCCGCCGGCACGCAGAAGGTGCGGCCCGCCGGGGAGGCGCTGCGATGAGCCCCACCCGGCGGTCGTTCCTCCGGGTGGCCGGTGCCGGCGCCGCCGCGGTGGTGCTGTCCGGCGCGCCGGGCACGGCGTTCGGGGCGCGCCGGGGGGCAGCGACCGAGCGCACCCGCGTGTACGTGCTCGTCGTCGACGGCTGCCGCCCCGACGAGATCGCCACGACCCTGACCCCGCGGCTGGCCGCGCTGCGCGCCGGGGGGACGTCGTTCCCCGCCGCGCGCTCCCTGCCGGTGGCCGAGACCATCCCCAACCACACGATGATGATGACCGGCGTGCGGCCCGACCGCACCGGCGTGCCGGCCAACGCCGTCTACGACCGGGCCGAGGGCGCCGTCCGGACGCTGGACCGGCCCTCGGACCTGCGCTTCCCGACACTGTTCGAGCGGCTCGCCGAGCGGGGCCTCACCTCGGGGTCCGTGCTGTCCAAGGACTACCTGTTCGGCATCTTCGGCGAGCGGGCGACGTACCGCTGGGAGCCCTTCCCGCTGCTGCCGCTGACCGACCACGCCCCGGACGTCGCCACCGTCGACGCGCTCGTGGCGATGGTCGACGCCGCCGACCCCGACCTGGTCTTCGTCAACCTCGGGGACATCGACCGGTTCGGGCACAGCGACCTGTCCGGCACGTCGCTGCGCGCGGCCCGGCAGGCGGCGCTCGCTGACACCGACCGCGAGGTAGGCCGGTTCGTCGACCACCTCGAGGCGACCGGGCGGTGGGCGACGTCCGTGCTCGTCGTCCTGGCGGACCACTCGATGGACTGGTCGCTGCCGACCAACGTGATCTCGCTGGACCTCGTGCTCCGCCAGCGGCCGGACCTGCGGGCCCAGGTCGTCGTGTCGCAGAACGGCGGCGCCGACCTGCTGAGCTGGGTGGGCCCGGCGGCCGACCGGGACGCCGGGCTGGACGCCGTCCGCGCCCTGGTGCTGGACCACCCGGGGGTGCTGGCGGTCCACCGCCCCGCCGACCTGCGGCTCGGCCCGCAGGCCGGCGACCTCGTCGCCTACTGCCGCGCCGGCTGGCGCTTCTCGGACCCGTACGTGGCGTCCAACCCGATCCCCGGCAACCACGGCCACCCGGCGACCGAGCCGATCCCCTTCTTCGTCGCCGGCGGGTCGCCGCGCGTCCGGCGCGGCGCGACCTCGTCGGCTCCGGCGAGGACGGTGGACGTCGCCCCCACGGTCGGGCACCTGCTCGGGCTGGGGGAGCCGAGCGGCGGGTACGACGGCGCCGTGCTCGTCGACGCGCTCTCCGGGGCCGGTACGCCCTAGTCTGCGTGGCCGTGGCCACCAGCGGAGGCAAGAAGGCGATCGTCGCGGCGCTGCTCGCGAACACCGGCATCGCCGTCACGAAGTTCATCGCCTGGCTGCTGACGCAGTCCTCGGCGATGCTGGCCGAGTCGATCCACTCGGTCGCGGACGCCGGCAACCAGGGCCTGCTGCTGCTGGGCAGCCGGCGCGCGCGCAAGGAGGCCACACCCGAGCACCCCTTCGGCTACGGCCGCGAGCGGTACGTGTGGGCCTTCATCGTCTCGATCGTGCTGTTCAGCCTCGGCGGGCTCTTCGCCCTGTACGAGGCGTGGCACAAGTGGTCCGACCCGCACCCCATCGACGCCTGGAAGTGGGTTCCGGTGACGGTGCTGCTCGCCGCCATCGTCATGGAGGTCTTCTCGTTCCGGACGGCGATCGTCGAGTCCAACCGGGAGCGCGGCTCCCGGAGCTGGCCGGAGTTCGTCCGCACGGCGAAGGCGCCCGAGCTGCCCGTCGTCCTGCTCGAGGACCTCGGGGCGCTGCTCGGTCTGGTCTTCGCCCTGTTCGGCGTCTCGCTCACCCTGGTGACCGACGACGGCCGGTGGGACGCGGCGGGCACCGCGATGATCGGGGTCCTGCTGGTGGTCATCGCGGTGATCCTCGCCATCGAGATGAAGTCGCTGCTCATCGGGGAGAGCGCGACGCGGGAGCACCAGCAGGCCATCGCCGCCGCGCTGCCGGGCGGTGGCGTCGAGGCGGTCATCCACATGAAGACGCTGCACCTCGGGCCGGAGGAGCTGCTCGTCGCGGCGAAGATCGCGGTGCCGGCGGCGTCCACGGCCGAGGAGGTCACGGCAGCGATCGACGGCGCCGAGCAGCGGGTGCGTGACGCGGTGCCCATCGCGCGGGTGATCTATCTCGAGCCCGACCTGCACCGCGTCACCCGCGGCGTCGGTGGCTGAGCCCGCTGTCGCCCCACGGGGACGCCACGCGGAGGTCGCGCGCGTAGACTGCCGCCTGCTCCGGCGTTGGTGATGCCGACGGCCCAGAGGGGCCGCGCCGGGTCGATCGATGAGCGCTGCCCGCGCACCGCGCCGGTGGCGCCCGGACGACCACCCGACCCGCACGACGGAAGGACCCCCATGGACTACAAGGTCCGCGACCTCGCCCTGGCCGAGTCAGGGCGGCACCAGATCCGCCTCGCCGAGCACGAGATGCCCGGCCTGATGGCGCTGCGCGAGGAGTTCGCCGCGACGCAGCCGCTCCAGGGCGCGCGCATCGCCGGCTCCCTGCACATGACCGTGCAGACCGCCGTCCTCATCGAGACGCTCACCGCGCTGGGCGCCCAGGTCCGCTGGGCGTCCTGCAACATCTTCTCCACGCAGGACGAGGCGGCCGCGGCCGTCGTCGTCGGGCCGAACGGGACGCCCGAGGAGCCCCGCGGCGTGCCGGTCTTCGCCTGGAAGGGGGAGACGCTGCCGGAGTACTGGTGGTGCACCGAGCAGATTCTCACCTGGCCCGACGAGGGCCCGAACATGATCCTCGACGACGGGGGTGACGCCACGCTGCTCGTGCACAAGGGCGTCGAGTTCGAGGCCGCCGGCGCCGTGCCGGCGACCGCGGAGGAGGACTCCGAGGAGTACCGCGTCGTCCTCGACACGCTGCGCGCCTCGCTCGCCGCCGACGCGACGCGGTGGACGACGGTCGCCGCCGGCATCAAGGGCGTCACCGAGGAGACGACGACCGGCGTCCACCGGCTCTACGAGCTCGCCCAGCGCGGAGACCTGCTCTTCCCGGCCATCAACGTCAACGACTCGGTGACCAAGAGCAAGTTCGACAACAAGTACGGCTGCCGGCACTCCCTCATCGACGGCATCAACCGGGCCACCGACGTCCTCATCGGCGGCAAGGTCGCCGTCGTCGCCGGCTACGGGGACGTCGGCAAGGGCTGCGCCGAGTCGCTGCGCGGCCAGGGCGCCCGCGTGATCGTCACGGAGATCGACCCGATCTGCGCGCTGCAGGCGGCGATGGACGGCTACCAGGTGGCCCGCATGGAGGACGTCGTGGAGACGGCCGACATCTTCGTCACCGCGACCGGCTGCTACGACGTCATCACGGCCGAGCACATGAAGGCCATGAAGAACAAGGCCATCGTCGGCAACATCGGCCACTTCGACAACGAGATCGACATGGCCGGCCTGGCGAGGATCCCCGGGATCACCAAGACCGAGATCAAGCCGCAGGTCCACGAGTGGACCTTCCCCCAGGGCCACTCGATCATCGTGCTGTCGGAGGGCCGGCTGCTCAACCTCGGCAACGCCACCGGTCACCCGTCGTTCGTGATGAGCAACTCGTTCTCCAACCAGACCATCGCCCAGATCGAGCTGTTCACCAAGAACGACCAGTACGACAAGCAGGTCTACGTGCTCCCGAAGCACCTCGACGAGAAGGTCGCCCGGCTGCACCTGGACGCGCTCGGCGTGCGGCTCACCGAGCTGACCAAGCCGCAGGCGGAGTACCTCGGCGTGGACGTGGCCGGCCCCTACAAGCCGGACCACTACCGGTACTGACCGGCGTGCCGAGCGGCACCTACGTCGTCGCCGGCCGGCCCGAGGCGTTCAGCTGCGCGCCTGGGCCGGGCGGCTGGCGTTACGCGTCCGACGTCCTGGACCTGGTGTGCGACAGCCGTTTCCGGACGGCGCGGGTGCAGGTCACCGCTGCAGACGCCAGGGTGCGTGGTGGGCGCACGGTGCTGGAGGACGGCACGCCGGTGCTGACCTGGTTGGCGACGTCCGACCCGTCGACCGAGCGGCACGCGGTCGCGGACGCCGTCGAGGTCGCCTCCCCGGGCGCCCTGGTCGCGTTGGCGCGCAGGGTGTCCGGCCCGGGGGAGGGCCCGGTGACCCTCGACCTCGCGGCGGTGCGCTTCGAGCCGCCCCGGCTGGCCGGGCTGTCGGTGCGGCTGCGGGTGTCGCGGGTGGGTGCCGAGCGGCACGACGCGCTGCTCGCCGAGTGCTGGCACGTCGACGACCTCGACGCGGGTACGCGGACGGCGCTCTACCTGGCCGGTGACGTCGTGCTGTGGGCGGCGCGGGACGGGCACGAGCCGTGGGAGGTGGAGCTGGAAGCGCTCGACGGCCCGCCGTCAGCGCTGGCGGCGCACCTCCCCTAGCGGCCCAGAACGACGCCCGGGTCGGGAGGGCGCTGCACTCGCGGAGTCGGGGGAGGCGCAGACAGGTCCGGATCGTGGAGTGTTCCGCCGCCGTGCCGAACCTTCCTACCGGCGGTGGTCGAGGCCGGGCGAGCCATCGCGCGCCGGCGCGTCGTCCAGCCCGAACGGCAGCCGGTGCAGCCGCTCGGACGCCGCCTCCCGGCGGGCGCGCTCGCGGCGCAGCCGCACCAGGTCGCGCTCACGCCGTTCGGCCAGCACCGCCGCGACCATGCGCTCCGGGTGGGTGCCGGGCGGGGCGGGCGGCGCGACGTACCGGGCGACCTGCGCGGCGAGCGACTCGCCGAGCTGTCGGCGGGACTGCGGGTGAAGCCGGTCGACGCGCGAGAGGAACTGGCGGGCCGACAGCGCCACCCGCTCGGGCAGCCGGCCGATGTCGGCGGACCGCGCCCAGCCCGCGAGCTCGGGCGGCATCTCGACCGGCGGCGTGCTCGCCGTCCCGGCGCGCTCCCGGACGACGTACGTGCCGGCGAGCAGGTCGCCGATGCGCTTGCCGCGGGGGTTCACCAGGGAGCAGATCACCGCCGGGCTGCCCAGCGCCAGCCAGATCTCGCCCACCCCGACGAGGTGCCGCACCAGGGCGTGTCGCACGCGGACCGGCCCACCGTCGTCCCGGACGACGCGCAGGCCGGCCGCGAGCTTGCCCAGCGACCGGCCCCTGGTCAGCGTCTCGACAGCCACCGGGAACGCCACGAGGACGCCGACCAGCAGGCCGATGAACGCCGCGGCGAGAGCCGCCTCGTCGGCGTTGATCCCGACGAGGGCCACGAGCCAGATCGCCCCGAAGGCGAGGGCGGCCGCGAGCAGGGCGTCCAGGGCCCAGGCCAGGCCCCGCGTCGCGAACGACGCCGCGCGCAGGTCGAGCACCACGGCCTCGCCGGTGACGAGGTCGGTGGCGGGCAGGGCGCCTGGCGTCGAGGAGGCCACGCCCGAAGGTTAGTAGCGTGCCGTCCATGGACATCGACGCCTTCGTCGCCGTGCACCGCGACGAGTGGGACGAGCTCGAGCGGCTCGTGGCCCGCACGCGGCTGAGCGGCGCCGAGGCCGACCGGCTCGTGCTGCTCTACCAGCGCACCGCCACGCACCTGTCCGCCGTCCGGTCCGCGGCGCCCGACCCGGCCCTCGTCGGTCGGCTGAGCAGCCTGGTGGCCCAGGCCCGGTCGCGGCTCACCGGCTCGCGGGAGCCGGTGTGGCGTGACGTGGCGCGGTTCTTCGTCGTGTCGTTCCCGGCGGCGCTGTGGCGCATCCGCTGGTGGACGGCGGCGGTCACCGTCGCGTTCCTCGTCGTCGGGGTGTCGTCCGGCGTGTGGGTGGCGCTCAACCCCGAGGTGCAGGCGACGCTCGGCACCGACGCGGAGATCCGCCGGCTCGTGGAGAGCGACTTCGAGTCGTACTACTCGGAGAGCCCCGCCACGTCGTTCGCCGCCCGCGTGTGGACCAACAACGCGTGGATCGCCGCCCAGTGCGTGGCGTTCGGCATCACCGGCGTCTGGGTGGTGTGGGTGGTGCTGCAGAACGCCCTCAACGTCGGCGCAGTCGGTGGGCTGATGGCCGCCTACGACCGGTCGGACGTCTTCTTCGGCCTGATCCTCCCGCACGGCCTGCTCGAGCTGACGGCGGTGTTCGTCGCCGCGGCGGCGGGTCTGCGCGTGTTCTGGGCGTGGGTGGAACCGGGGCCCCGGACGCGGTCGCAGTCCCTGGCGGCCGAGGGCCGCGCGCTCATCACCGTCGCGATGGGGCTCGTCGTCGTCCTGCTCGTCAGCGGGGTCATCGAGGCCTTCGTGACGCCGAGCCCGCTGCCGACGTGGGCGCGCATCACCATCGGCGCGCTCGCCCTGGCCGCCTTCCTGGCGTACGCCGGCTGGTTCGGCCGCCGCGCCGTCGCCGCCGGCGAGACGGGTGACCTGCGCCGCGAGTACACCGGCGACGTCATCCCCACCGCCGGCTGACCGCCCCACCCCTCCGTGATCAAGGACGAGAAGCGTGATCAAGGACGAGAAGCGTGATCAAGGAAGCCGGGTACCGGACGGTCGTACCCGGTTTCCTTGATCACGCCCGGTTTCCTTGATCACGGGCGGGGAGGGGTGGGGAGGGGTGGGTCAGAGGCGGCCGGCGGCCTTGAGGGCGAGGTAGGCGTCGGCGAGGCGCGCGGGCAGGGCGGCCGGCGAGCCCTCGACGACCTCGACCCCGGCGCGCTCGAGCGCCTCGGTGACGGCCACCCTGTCCAGCGCGGTCCGCTCGGCGGCCGCGGCGTCCACCACCGCGTCGGTGTCCCCGCGGCGCGAGGCCATCTCGTGCAGCACCGGGTCGGTCACCGACCCGAGCAGCACGGTGTGCCGGCCGGTCAGGTGGTGGACGACGGGCAGCAGGCCCTCCTCGACCGCCGCGGCCTCGAGCGGGGTGAGCAGGACGACGAGGGCGTGTTGGGTGAGCCGCCGCCGCACCTCGCCGACGACGAGCGGCCAGTCCGCCTCGACCAGCTCGGGCTCCAGCGGGGCCATCGCGTCGACGAGCGCGCCGAGCAGCTGCGGGCCGCGAACGCCCTCCACGTGCGCGCGCACCCGGCGGTCCACGGCGACCAGGTCGACGCGGTCGCCGGCGCGCGACGCCAGCGCCGACAGCAGCAGTGCGGCGTCCATCGCCGCGTCCAGGCGCGGCTCGTCGCCGATGCGGGCGGCCGACGTCCGCGAGGTGTCGAGGACGACGAGCACCCGCCGGTCGCGCTCCGGCCGCCAGGTGCGGACGACGACCTGCTGGCGGCGGGCCGTGGCGCGCCAGTCGATCGAGCGGACGTCGTCCCCGATGACGTAGTCGCGCAGCGAGTCGAACTCGGTTCCGTGCCCGCGCACCTGCACGCTGGCTCGGCCGTCGAGCTCCCGCAGCCGCGCCAGCCGGGACGGCAGGTGCCGTCGCGACCGGAACGGCGGCAGCACCCGCAGGCGACCCGGCACCGGCAGCGTCGCCTGGCGAGCCGCCAGCCGCAGCGGCCCGAAGGAGCGGATGGTGACGCCGCCCGCCAGCCGGTCGCCGCGCCGCGTCGGGCGGAGCGCGGTGGCGACCCGGCGGCGCTCGCCGGCCGGGACGTCCACGGCGTGCCGGTTCGCCGCTGCACCGGCCGACGGCTGCCACGCGTCCCGCACCACGCCGCGCAGCCGCCGCCGGGAGAGGTTGGTCAGCGTCAGCTCGGACGTGACGGCCTCGTCGAGCCGCACGCGGCCAGGGACGTCGCGCTCCACCCGCACGCTCCGCGGGGACGCCGCCAGCGCGACGTCCAGCGCCACCAGCGCGGCGAGCCCGCCGCCCCAGACCAGCACGCCGGGCCACCCGGGCAGCAGGGCGACGACCGGCAGGCCGAGCGCCGCCAGCAGCACCGTCCAGCCGCTGATCGCCATGCGCGGCCTAGCGGGGGACCGGCACGGCGTCGAGCACGGTGTCGAGCACCGCGTCGACCGTGACGCCCTCGAGCTCGGCCTCGGGCTGCAGCTGCACCCGGTGGCGCAGCGTCGGCCGCGCCAGCGCCTTGACGTCGTCCGGGGTGACGTAGTCGCGGCCCGACAGCCACGCCCACGCCCGGCTGCTCGCCATCAGCGCCGTCGCCGCGCGGGGAGAGGCGCCCAGCCTCAGGGACGGCGAGGTGCGGGTGGCCCGGGCGACGTCGACGACGTAGCCGAGCACCTCCCGCCGGACGTCGACCCGACGCACCGCCGCGGTCGCGGCCGCGAGGTCGGCCGCACCGGCGACACGGCGCACCCCGGCCGCCTGCAGGTCGCGTGGGTCGAAGCCGCCCGCGTGCCGGGCCAGCACCTCGATCTCGTCGTCGCGCTCCGGCAGCGGCATCGTCAGCTTGAGCAGGAACCGGTCGAGCTGTGCCTCGGGCAGCGGGTAGGTGCCCTCGTACTCGACGGGGTTCTGCGTGGCCGCCACCAGGAAGGGCTCCGGCAGCGGGCGCGGCCGGCCGTCCACGCTCACCTGGCGCTCCTCCATCGCCTCGAGCAGCGACGCCTGGGTCTTCGGAGGCGTCCGGTTGATCTCGTCGGCGAGCAGCAGGTTCGTGAAGACGGGGCCCTCGCGGAACGAGAACTCCGCGGTCCGCGGGTCGTACACGAGCGAGCCGGTCACGTCGCCGGGCATGAGGTCGGCGGTGAACTGGATGCGGGTCGTCCCGAGGTCGAGTGCTGCCGAGAGCGCGCGCACCAGAAGGGTCTTCGCGACCCCCGGCACGCCCTCGAGCAGCACGTGGCCGCGGCACAGCAGGGCGACGACCAGGCCGCTGACGACGGCGTCCTGGCCGACGACCGCCTTCGCGACCTCGGCCCGGACGTCGAGCAGCGCCTGCCGCGCGTCGTCCTGGGTCTGTACGGGGCTCTCGGTCACCGGTGGGCACCCTCTCTGCGGTCGGACCCGGCCGGTCGGCCGGGCTGGGCGGTGGTGTCGTGCAGGTCCGCGGCCAGTCTGTCGAGGTCGTCGGCGAGGACGACGAGGGCCCGGGGGTCGGCCGGCGGCGGCCCGAGCAGCAGGCCCCGGACGGCCTCGGGGTCGCGGCGCGTCGCGCGCGCCACCTGCGCCGCGACCGCGTCGCCGGACGACGAGGCCGGCAGCCCGAGCCGGGCCGCCAGCCGGCGCAGCGTGGCGGCGCGCAGCACCAGGGCCGCCCGGTCGTACGCGCCGGCGGCCCGGTAGAGGGACGCCCGTCCCTCGGCGGTCTCGGCCGACCGGACGACGACGGGCAGCGCCTCGGGGACCAGCCGGCCGAGCCGGCGGGCCCGCCACACGATGGCGAGCACGGCGACGACCACCAGCCACAGCGCCGTCCAGCCGACCCAGCGGGGCAGCAGGTCGGTCAGGGCGGGCTCCTCGTCCGCGGTGGTGTCCAGCGGGCTCGCCATCAGCCAGACGAGCCGCTCGTTCGCCCCGAGCGAGCGCAGCGCGAGGGCCGCGTTGCCGTCGTCGCCCAGGTGCTCGTTGGTGAGCACCCCCGCCTGCCCGATCACGGTGACCTCGCGGCCGTCGACCTCGGTCACCGCGTACGAGCCGGCCTCCCGGTCCTGCTCGTCGGCGAAGCAGACCGTGGCGTCGCCGACGGCCCGCACGAGGTGGCCGCCGGCCAGCGCCTCGCCGGCCGCGGCCGCGTCGGTGTCCGCGCAGCCCGCCGGACGGACGACGGCGGGCGCGATCCCGGCCGGCACCAGGGCGGGGGCCAGCTCACCGAGCACCACCGCGTCGGGCTCGACGAGCACGAGGTCGGCGGTCGTGGCGGCGAGGTCGTCGAGCCGGTCGGGCGAGAGCACCGTGGAGTCGACGACGACCAGCGTGGCGCCCCCCGCCGCCGCCGTCGTCGCGTCGTCCACCGTCGTCACCCGCTGCACGGCGACCCCTCGGTCGGCCAGCACCCGGGCCACGGCGCGTGCGCCCTCCGGTGTCGCCGACTCCGGGTCCAGGGCGCCGCC
>JBKHXE010000143.1:0-21855 GCA_046566185.1 Actinomycetes bacterium
CCCACAGCATCGGAGGCCGGCCGTGCCCCGTCGTCGCCACCCCGTCCCGACCCTCCTGCTCGCCGCGGCATCGCTGGTGCTGGCCGGGCTCACGACCGCGCCGAGCGCCACCGGCGCGCCGCGGCAGACCGAGAAGGCCCCGGTCGCCGAGGGCACCGGGGGAGCGGTCGCCACGGTCGACCCGGAGGCCACGCGGATCGGACTCGAGGTGCTGCGCAAGGGCGGCAACGCCGTGGACGCGGCGGTCGCGGCAGCCGCGGCCCTCGGCGTCACGGAGCCGTACTCCGCCGGCATCGGCGGCGGCGGCTTCCTCGTCTATTACGACGCCGCCTCCGGCGAGGTGCACACGGTCGACGGGCGCGAGACGGCCCCGCAGGCCATGCAGTCGGACGCCTTCGTCGAGGACGGGCGACCCATCCCGTTCGGCGAGGCCGTCAGCTCCGGTCTGTCGGTGGGCGTCCCGGGCACGCCGGAGACGTGGGACGTCGTCCTCGACCGGTGGGGCAGCATCGACCTGAAGCAGGCCCTCAAGGGTGCCGCCCAGCTGGCGCGCCGCGGCTTCGTCGTCGACCAGACCTTCGTCGACCAGACCGCCGCCAACGCAGCGCGTTTCGACGACTTCACGTCCACCGCAGAGCTCTTCCTGCCTGGTGGTGCCCCGCCGGCGGTCGGGTCGGTCTTCCGGAACCCCGACCTCGCGGCGACGTACGACCTGCTCGCACGCGACGGCGTCGACGCGCTCTACACCGGGGAGCTGGCGTCCGAGATCGTCGACACCGTCCAGGACCCCCCGGTGGCACCGGACGTCGAGCGCCGGGTGCGGTCGGGCCTGATGGAGCTGTCGGACCTCGCCGGGTACACCGCGCCGCTGCGGGAGCCCACGCTCGTGTCGTACCGGGGGCTCGACGTCTACGGCATGGCGCCACCGTCGTCCGGTGGCTCGACGGTCGGCGAGGCGCTGAACGTCCTCGAGACGTTCGACCTGTCGGGCATGACGACCACGCGGGCGCTGCACCACTACCTCGAGGCGTCCGCCCTCGCGTTCGCCGACCGCAACCGCTACGTCGGCGACCCCGACCACGTCGACGTCCCGCTGGCCGAGCTGCTCTCCGACGGCTTCGCGGCCGAGCGGGCGTGCGAGATCTCGCCCGACGCCGCGCTGGCCAAGCCGGTCGCGCCCGGCGTCCCGGACGGCGACTACGAGGCCTGCGGCGACGCCGCCGGCGCCGGCGCCGACCAGCAGCCCGGCCAGTCGACGACGCACCTGACGACCGCCGACCGCTTCGGCAACGTCGTGTCGTACACGCTGACCATCGAGCAGACCGGCGGCTCGGGGATCGTCGTGCCCGGCCGGGGCTTCCTGCTCAACAACGAGCTGACCGACTTCAACTTCACCGACACCCAGGGCGGGGCCGACCCCAACCTGCCCGCGCCGGGCAAGCGGCCGCGCAGCTCGATGTCGCCGACGATCGTCCTGGACGGCGGGCAGCCGCTGCTGGCCCTGGGCTCGCCGGGCGGCTCGACGATCATCACGACGGTGCTGCAGGTCCTCGTCAACCGCATCGACCTCGGCATGACCCTGCCCGAGGCCGTGGCCGCACCGCGTGCCTCGCAGCGCAACACGACGTCCGTGCTGGCGGAGCCCGCCTTCGCCCGCGACGGGCTGACCGCTCTGGGGCACACGTTCAGCAGCACCGGCGAGATCGGCGCCGCCACGGGCATCGAGCTCCTGCCCGGCGGCGTCCTTCAGGCGGTCGCCGAGCCGTCCCGCCGTGGCGGCGGGAGCGCGGGCGTGGTCGAGCCGCTGCCGTAGCGACGGGTCCGCCTCAGCCCTGGGGCTCGAACCCCAGGTGCAGGTGGTCCTGGTGCACGTGGTCGGCGAAGTAGGGACGCCGGCCGCGGACGCCGTCGAGGTCCTTCGGGCCACCGATCTCGTCGGACCCGAGAGCAGCCGCGGCCTCCATCACCTCGCGCCACGGCGAGCGGGCCCGGTCGATGACCGGGACGTCGTCGATCGCCCAGATGTCGACGGCCCGGCCGCGCGTGTGGTTGGACTGGCGGTCCGTGCCGAAGACGTTGAGCGGGTGGCCCGAGGTGAACACGAGCACGGAGACCCGCCACTGCTCGGCGAGGCCGGCGAGCATCGACAGCACCAGGTCGTCGACGATGCCGGCCTCGACGTCCGCGCGGGCCGCGGCCGGCAGGTCGATCCGGTCGTGGTCGAGCACGGCGCGGGCCGCGTCGGTCAGCCCGGGCGCCGCCGGCGCCGGCAGGGCGAGTGCCTGCTCGGTGACCTGCCAGGCGTCCCCGCGGCGGACGAGCCGGGTGTCCACGGTGAGGGACTCCGGCGACCGTCCGGCGTCCACGGCGCTGAGCCGTTCGGCGGCGATCATCACGCTCGCCTCGCTGGTGTCGGCGAGCAGTCCGCCGTACTGGGGGTAGGTGATCCGCAGCGACGACCAGGCGCCGTCCTCGAGCAGCGGGGCCAGTGACGCCGGCGCCGTGGCCGGCACACCGAGGGCCACCAGCCGCTCCTGGGCGGCCTCCAGCCCGGACGCCCCGTCCCGCCAGGTGAGCGCCGCCTCCAGCGCACGGACGGCGGCCAGCTTGCAGGCCGGTTCCACCTCTCCGGGGAGGACGGCGTAGGGCTCGACGTCCACGGGGGGCGCCGCCTGCGAGGACGGCGTGCCGCCCGGCGAGGTGGCGCCGGTCGAGGACGCCGAGGAGGGGGACCCCGTGGCGCTCTGCGGCGGCTGCGGCGGGCGCGGCGTCGCGCAGCCGGCGAGCGTGCTCGCGGCGGCCGCCCAGAGCAGCGACCGCCGCGACAGTGCGACCCGGTGACCGGACGTCACGGGGTCACCCGCTTGCTGAAGTGCACCATCCGGCGGCCGTCGCGGTTGGGTCGCGTGTCGCCCTGGGTCCAGCCGAGCCGCCGGTAGAACTCGACGGCGCCGCCCGCCTCGTCGGTGACCAGCTCGACGGTGTCGACACCGGCCGCGGCGACGTCCGCCTCGAAGCGCGCGAGCAGGTCGCGCCCGAGGCCTCGCCCGCGGGCCCGCTCGTCCGTCACGATCGCGTGGACGACGGCCACCCGGGCGGGGGCGGCGGCGGCCGGCGAGCCCGATCGGCCCAGCAGCCGCCGCGCGTAGCGGCCGGCGCGGGTGCGCACGAACGTCAGGGCCAGCCGAGGACGTCGTGCCAGACCCAGGGCGCCGCGCCACAGCAGCGGCCACTTCGCGCTGCGCAGCGTTCCGCGGACGTACGCGGCCTGGTCGGTCGCTCCCACGAGGAAGGCGAGGACCGCCCCGTCCGCGCCGACCGCGGCGTGCGCGCTGCCGTGCGGGCAGTCGAGGAACGTCCGGTGCCACCGGCGCACGAACGGCGTCCCGAGGCGCGGGAAGAGCCCGTCGTGCAGGCAGCGGACGTGCAGCTCCGCCGTGGTGTCCAGGTCGGGCCGCGCCACTCGCCGCACGACCGCGGCGTGGCCGCCCGGCGCCACGGCGGGCTCGTGCGCAGAAGGCTGCAGCATGCGTCCTGGCTCCTGCCTCGGGAAAGGGGTCACGGAACGGTCACGCTAGCAAAGCGGACGCCGGGCACCGGGACATCAGTGACGCAACGTGGCGGCCTGTCGTGCGAGCGTCGCGATGCGGCCCCAGTCGCCCGCGGACACGGCGTCGCGCGGCGTCAGCCACGACCCGCCGACGCAGACGACGTTGGCCAGCGCCAGGTAGTCCGGCGCGCTGGCGAGGTCGATGCCGCCGGTCGGGCAGAAGCGGACCTGCGGGAAGGGACCGGCCAGCGACGCGAGCATCGCTGTCCCCCCCGCCGCCTTCGCGGGGAAGAACTTGGCCACGGTCACGCCGCGCTCCACCAGGGCGACGACCTCGGACGCGGTCGCGGCGCCGGGCAGGCTGGGCACGTCGACGGCCGCCATCGCGTCGAGCAGCGTCGGCGTCGCCCCCGGGCTGACGAGGAACTGCGCGCCCGCCTCGACCGCCGCCTCGACGTCCTGCGGCAGCACCACGGTGCCGGCGCCGACGACCGCCTCGGGCACCTCGTCGGCGATGCGCCGCAGCGCGGGCAGCGCCGCCGGCGTGCGCAGCGTCACCTCGACCACCGGAAGGCCGCCCTCCACGAGGGCACGGGCGAGCGGAACGGCGTGGTCGACGTCCTCGAGGACGACGACGGGCACGACCGGGGCACGCTGCAGCAGGGACAGGACGGCGCTCATGCGGACATCCTCCCGGAACCCTCGGGCCCCGTGGTCGCAGCGGCGGGCAGCCCGAACACCGAGGCGCCGGCGGCGGCGTCGCCCGCGGCGCGGCGCAGGACGCCGAACAGCTCACGGCCGGTTCCGGTCCACGTGGCGTCGTCCGGTGGGCCGCCGGTCGCCGGGCGGTTGGCCAGGACGGCGTCGGCGACATCCACCTCCAGGACGCCGGTCTCGGCGTCCACCGTCACGACGTCCCCGTCGCGCAGCCGGGCGATGGGGCCGCCCGCGGCGGCCTCCGGCGTGAGGTGCAGCGCGGCCGGCACCTTGCCCGACGCCCCGGACATCCGGCCGTCCGTGACGAGCGCGACGCGGTGGCCGCGGTCCTGCAGCACGCCGAGCACCGGCGTCAGCTTGTGCAGCTCGGGCATGCCGTTGGCACGCGGCCCCTGGTAGCGGACGACGGCGACGAGGTCGCGGTCGAGCTCGCCGCGCTCGAACGCGGCCAGCAGGTCGGCCTGGTCCTCGAAGACGACGGCCGGTGCCCGGACGACGCGGTGCTCCGGCGCGACCGCGGACGTCTTGGTGACCGCCCGCCCCAGGCGCCCGGTGAGCAGCTTGAGGCCGCCGTCCGGGGCGAACGGGTCCGCCGCCGGGCGCAGCACGTCCGGGTCGAGCGACTCGGTCGGTCCGTCGCGCCACTCCAGGCGGCCGGCGGAGTCCAGGAACGGCTCCTGCCGGTACGCCGACAGGCCGCGGCCGGCGACCGTCAGCACGTCCTCGTGCAGCAGGCCGGCGTCCAGCAGCTGCCCGATGAGGAACGCCATGCCGCCCGCGGCGTGGAAGTGGTTCACGTCCGCCGACCCGTTGGGGTAGACCCGGGCCAGCAGCGGGACGACGGCCGACAGGTCGGCGAAGTCCTCCCACGTGAGGACGACGCCGGCGGCCGCCGCGACGGCGACGAGGTGCAGCGTGTGGTTCGTCGAGCCGCCGGTGGCGAGCAGCCCGACCACCCCGTTGACGAGCGCCTTCTCGTCGAGCACACGCCCGACCGGCGTCCAGTCCTCGCCCTGGGCGGTGACGCGGGCGGCTCGCGCCCCGGCCGCCGCGGTGAGCGCCTCACGCAGCGGCGTGCCGGGGTTGACGAAGCTCGCGCCCGGCAGGTGCAGGCCCATCAGCTCGACGAGCATCTGGTTGGAGTTGGCGGTGCCGTAGAACGTGCACGTGCCGGGGCCGTGGTACGAGGCGGCCTCCGCCTCCAGCAGCTCGTCGCGGCCGACCTTGCCCTCGGCGAACAGCTGACGCACGCGGCTCTTCTCGCCGTTCGGCAGCCCCGACGTCATCGGCCCGGCCGGCACCAGGACGGCGGGCAGGTGACCGAACGACAGGGCGCCGACGAGCAGGCCGGGCACGATCTTGTCGCAGACGCCCAGCAGCAGCGCCGCGTCGAAGACGTCGTGCGACAGGGCGATCGCCGTCGACATGGCGATGACCTCGCGGCTGAACAGCGACAGCTCCATGCCGGCGCGTCCCTGCGTGACGCCGTCGCACATCGCGGGCACGCCGCCGGCCACCTGGGCGAGCCCGCCCGCGGCCATCACGGAGCGCTTGAGCTGCTCGGGGTAGTCCCGGTACGGCTGGTGCGCCGACAGCATGTCGTTGTAGGAGGTGACGATCCCGACGTTGGGCTTGACGGCCACCTTCAGCTGGCGCTTGGTCTCCGCGTCGGCGGCTGCGAACGAGTGCGCCAGGTTGGCGCAGGCCAGCCGGCCGCGCGCCGGGCCGCGCTCGGCCGCCGCGTCGAGCGCCTCGAGATAGGCGGTCCGGGTCGGGGCGCTGCGGGCGGTCACGCGCTCGGTGACCGCGGCGAGAACGGGGTGCAGGGGAGTGGTCATGCGAACGTCTCCTCGTGCCAGGTCCGGCCGTCGCGCTCGATGAGCGCGATGGCGGCGGGCGGGCCGGTGGTGCCCGCGTGGTAGGGCTGGGGCGGGGCGCCGGCGGAGGCCCAGGCGTGCAGCACCTGGTCGCTCCAGGCCCACGCGGTCTCGACCTCGTCGCGCCGCATGAACAGGGAGGGGTTGCCGCGGACGACGTCCATCAGCAGCCGCTCGTACGCGTCGGCGGACGGCGCGCCGAAGGTGTCGGCGAAGCTGACGTTGAGCGGTGCCGGCCGCAGGCGCAGGCCGCCCGGCCCCGGCTCCTTGGCCATGAGGTGCAGGCGCACGCTCTCGTCCGGCTGCAGGTGCAGCACGAGACGGTTGGCGGTCATCGGCCCGGCCGCGGCCCCGAAGATGCGGTGCGGCACGGGCTTGAACTGGACGACGATCTCGGACGTTCGGGTGTGCAGCCGCTTGCCGGTGCGCAGGTAGAACGGGGTGCCGGCCCACCGCCACGTGTCGACGTGGGTCTTGAGCGCCACGAAGGTCTCGGTGCCGCTCGCCGCGCCCCCGAGGTCGTCGCAGTACCCGGGCACGGGGCAGCCGCCGACGGCCCCGGACCGGTACTGGCCGCGCACGGTGGAGCGCGCCACGTCGTCGGGCGTCATCGGCCGCAGCGCCTTGAGCACCTTGACCTTCTCGTCGCGCACCGCGTCCTCGTCGACGCGCGCCGGCGGCTCCATCGCGACCAGGCACAGCAGCTGGAGCAGGTGGTTCTGCACCATGTCGCGCATCGCGCCGGCGCTGTCGTAGTAGCCGCCGCGGCGGCCGACGCCGACCGTCTCGGCCACGGTGATCTGCACGTGGTCGATCCACTGCGACGTCCACAGCGGCTCGAGCAGCGTGTTGGCGAAGCGCAGCACCTGAAGGTTCTGCACCGTCTCCTTGCCGAGGTAGTGGTCGATGCGGAACGTGGCGTCCTCGGCGAACACCGCGCCGACCTCGTCGTTGATGCCGCGGGCGCTGGCCAGGTCCCACCCGATCGGCTTCTCGAGGACGACGCGGGAGCGGTCGGTGACGACGCCGCACGCGGCCAGGCGACGGCACACCGCGCCGTACAGCTGCGGTGCGCAGGCGAGGTAGAAGACGCGCACCTTGTGCTCGGCACCGGCGACCAGTGCGGCGAGGTCGTCCCACCCGGGCTCGGCCGTGGCGTCCGCGGTCACGTGGTGGAGCCGTTCGAGGAAGCGCGGCCACGCGGCGAGGTCCTTCCCGGCGTGCGGCCGGGCCAGCTCGTCGGCGAGCGCGCGGTACGCGGAGTCGTCCAGGCCGTCACGGGAGACCGCGACGACGCGCGCGTCGGGGGTCAGCTGCCCGTCGCGGTCGCGGTGGTACAGCGCGGGCAGGATCTTGCGCATCGAGAGGTCACCCGTGCCGCCGAAGACGACGACGTCGCAGGGGTGTACCGGAGCGATCGAGCCGCTGCCGACAGTCGTTGCGGCAGAAGGGGTCTCGTCGATCCCGAGGTGAGCGGTGGAGGTGGTGGTGGCGCTCGTCATGGGCTCCGCCGTGAAGGGGCGACAGGGTCAGGCGCGCGGCGGCGCCTGCCGTGTGGGGAACCCTGAGGACGTCGTCGTCCGCTCGGCACGTGCCGGCCGCGTCGAACGACGGTGTACGACTGCCTCGACAGTGATCCTAGCCACGTCTGTCGTCCTTCGCGTCCACGGTGCTAGAAAGACGCCATGGAGACCCGCCGCCTGGGCCGGACCGAGCACCGCAGCTCCGTGCTCGTGTACGGCGGTGCCGCGCTCGCACAGGTCAGTCCCGAGGTGGCGCGACGCGCGCTGCGGCAGGCCCTCGACGCGGGCGTCAACCACGTCGACGTCGCCGCCGACTACGGCGACGCCGAGACCCGCGTCGGCGAGCTGCTGGCCGCGGAGCCCGACGTGCGCTCCCGCGTGTTCCTCGCGACGAAGACCGGGCGCCGGGACCGCGACGCCGCCTGGGCGGAGATCAACCGGTCGCTGGAGCGGCTCGCCACCGACCACGTCGATCTGCTGCAGCTGCACGCGGTGGGCGACGTCGAGGAGCTGGACCGCGTCACGCGCCCCGGCGGGGCGCTGGAGGCCGCGCTCCGGGCCCAGGACGAGGGGCTCGCGTCGTGGGTGGGCATCACCGGTCACGGGCCGCGCGCGACGCGCACGCACCTCGAGGCCCTGCGGCGGCACCCGTTCGCGACCGTGCTCACGCCGCTCAACGCGGCCCTCTGGCGCGACGCGGCGTTCCGTGACGACTGGGCGGAGCTCGTCGCCGAGGTGCGGCGGCAGGACGCCGGCCTGCTGACGATCAAGACGCTCGCCCGCCGCAACTGGCCGGACGTGGCGGCCGGGGCGCCGGTCGGCCGCCAGGTCAGGACGACGTGGTACGAGCCGATCGAGGACGCCGCCGCGATCCGGGCCGCGGTGTCCTGGTGCCTCGCGCACGGCGAGGTGACGGGCATCGCCACCGCCGGCGACGTCGGTCTGCTGGGCGCGATGGTCGCCGCCGAGGCCGACCGGATGCCGCCCGACGAGGCGGACGCGGTGCTGGCGAGACTGCCCGACTACGCCTCGCCGTTCGTGGCCATGCCCGCCGGGCTGTAGCCCTCGTCCGCATGTCCGGACCCTTCCCGCATCCTGGACGTCGTTTTCCCGCTCCCCGGGACGATGTGTCATCGTCGTCCGCATGAGGCCCCGCGTCGTGCTGCTGGTGGGTCGGCTCCACGTCGACCTGCAGCTGATGCGCGGCCTCATGTGTCGGCCGGTCTGACGTACCGCCCCGGCGCCGCAGCGACGCGGCCGCCACCTCACCGGGCGCGTGCGACGCCCGAGCCGACCCCACCGGGTCATTCCCCTCCGGCGTCGCGCCGAGCCCCTGACGCAGGGATCGCCAGCTGTGACCACCATCTCGGACGCCACCGCCACGGTGCGCCGTGCCCGCGCCTCGAACGGCCAGTGGGCCGTCGACGGGCGCATTGCCTTGAACGACAACGAGCGCCTCAAGGCCGAGGACGACGCGCTCAACGTGCGGGCGCGCATCGAGCAGGTGTACGCCCGCGACGGGTTCGGGAGCATCGACCCCGGTGACCTGCGCGGACGCTTCCGCTGGTGGGGGCTGTACACGCAGCGCCGTCCCGGGATCGACGGCGGCCGCACCGCCCAGCTCGAGCCGCACGAGCTCGAGGACGAGTTCTTCATGCTCCGGGTGCGGGTCGACGGCGGGGCCCTCACCACCGACCAGCTGCGCACCATCGGCGAGGTCTCGTTCGAGTTCGCCCGCGACACGGCCGACCTCACCGACCGGCAGAACGTGCAGCTGCACTGGGTGCGTGTCGAGGAGGTGCCGGAGATCTGGCGGCGACTGGAGGCCGTCGGGCTGTCGACCACCGAGGCGTGCGGCGACTGCCCCCGCGTGGTGCTGGGCAGTCCGGTCGCGGGCATCAGCGCCGACGAGCTCGTCGACCCCACCTGGGCGATCGAGGAGATCCAGCGCCGGTGGATCGGCAACCCCGAGTTCTCGAACCTCCCCCGCAAGTACAAGAGCGCGATCACCGGCCTGCCCGCCGGCGACGTCGTCCACGAGATCAACGACATCGCCTTCGTGGCCGTCGAGCACCCCGAGCACGGCCCCGGCTTCGACCTGTGGGTCGGCGGCGGCCTCTCGACCAACCCGCGGCTCGCCGTCCGGCTCGGCGCCTGGGTGCCGCTCGAGGAGGTGCCCGACGTCTGGGCGGGGGTCACCTCGGTGTTCCGCGACTACGGGTACCGGCGGCTGCGCACGAAGGCGCGGCTGAAGTACCTGCTCGCCGACTGGGGCGCGGAGCGGTTCCGCGACGTGCTGGAGACCGAGTACCTCGGGCGCCGCCTGGTCGACGGACCTCCCCCGCCGGAGCATCCCGAGGTCGACCACGTCGGCGTGCACCGGCAGAAGGACGGGCGGTACTACGTCGGCGTCGCGCCGACCGTGGGCCGCGTCTCGGGGACGTTGCTGACGCGCATCGCCGACGTCGTCGAGGCGCACGGGTCGACCCGGGTCCGCACGACGCCGCACCAGAAGCTGGTCGTGCTGGACGTGGCGCCCGAGCAGGTCGAGTCGCTCGTGGCCGAGCTCGACGCGCTCGGGCTGAGCGCTCGTCCGAGCCCGTTCCGCCGCACCACGATGGCCTGCACCGGCATCGAGTACTGCAAGCTCGCGATCGTCGAGACCAAGGGCCTGGCGGCGGCCACCGTGCGTGCGCTGGAGGACCGGCTCTCCGACGTCGTCGACCGGCTCGACTCGCCGATCACCTTGCACGTCAACGGGTGCCCGAACGCCTGCGCCCGGATCCAGACGGCCGACATCGGGCTCAAGGGCCAGGTCGTGACGACGGACGACGGACGGCAGGTCGAGGGGTTCCAGGTGCATCTGGGCGGTGCGCTGGGGCTGGACCCCGGCTTCGGGCGGAAGGTGCGCGGGCTCAAGGTGTCGGCCGACGAGCTGCCCGAGTACGTCGAGCGGCTCGTGCGGCGGTACCTCGGGGGCCGCGGGCCGGGAGAGCGTTTCGCCGCGTGGGCGGCACGGGCGGACGAGGAGGAGCTGTCGTGAGCAACGCCGACCGCGCCCTGGTGGAGTGGGCCGCGTCCGCGCTGGAGGGCGCGTCCGCGCAGGAGGTCGTCCGCTGGGCGGTCGACACCTTCGGGCAGCGCCTCGCCGTCGCCGCCTCGATGCAGGACGCCGTGCTGCCGCACCTCGTCTCGCAGCAGCTGCCCGGGGTGCACGTGCTGTTCCTCGAGACCGGCTACCACTTCCCCGAGACGCTGGCCACGCGTGACCGGGTGCGCCGGCAGCTGCCGGTGACCGTGGTCGACGTCCTGCCACGGCAGACGGTGGCCGAGCAGGACGCGTCGTACGGCGAGCGACTGCACGACACCGACCCCGACCTGTGCTGCTTCCTGCGCAAGGTCGACCCGCTGGCGCGGGCGCTCGACGGCTACGACGCGTGGGTGACCGGCGTCCGGCGCGACGAGTCGCCCACCCGCGCCGGCACGCCCGTCGTGGTGTGGGACGAGGTGCACGACCTCGTCAAGGTGAACCCGCTCGTGGACTGGACCCTCGAGGACGTCCACGCGTACGAGGAAGGACACGACCTGCCGGTGAACCCGCTGACCCGAGACGGCTTCCCGTCGATCGGCTGCGCGCCCTGCACCCGCCGCGTCGCCCCCGGCGAGGACCCGCGGTCCGGCCGCTGGGCCGGCACCGGCAAGACCGAGTGCGGGATCCACGCATGAGCGCCACGACGACGCGGTACGTGCTCGACCACCTCGACGCCCTGGAGAGCGAGTCCGTCCACATCATCCGCGAGGTCGTCGCCGAGCACGAGCGGCCCGTGCTGCTCTTCAGCGGCGGCAAGGACTCCGTCGTGATGCTGCACCTGGCCGTCAAGGCGTTCTGGCCCTCGCCGGTGCCGTTCGGCGTGCTGCACGTCGACACCGGCCACAACTTCCCCGAGGTGCTGGCCTACCGCGACGCGACCGTCGAGCGGCTCGGGCTGCGCCTGTACGTCGCGCGAGTGCTGGACTACATCGACGACGGCCGCCTGCGGGAGCGGGCGGACGGCACGCGCAACCCGCTGCAGACCCAGCCGCTGCTCGACGCGATCGCCGAGCACCGATTCGACGCGGTCTTCGGCGGCGGGCGACGCGACGAGGAGAAGGCGCGCGCCAAGGAGCGGATCATCAGCCTGCGCGACGAGTTCGGCCAGTGGGACCCGCGCAACCAGCGGCCCGAGCTGTGGAACCTGTTCAACGGGCGGCACCGGCCCGGCGAGCACGTCCGCGCCTTCCCGCTGTCGAACTGGACCGAGCTGGACGTGTGGCGCTACGTCGAGCGCGAGGGCATCGAGCTGCCGGCGCTGTACTACGCGCACGAGCGGGACGTCGTCGAGCGCGACGGCATGCTGCTCGCCGTCGGCCCGTGGTCCCCGGCCAGGGCGGGGGAGCAGGTCGCCACCCGCACGGTGCGCTACCGGACGGTCGGCGACATGTCGTGCACCGGCGCCGTGGCGAGCGACGCCGCCACGGTCGAGGACGTCATCCGTGAGGTGGCGGCCACGCGCCTCACCGAGCGCGGCGCCACCCGCGCCGACGACCGCCTCTCGGAGGCGGCGATGGAGGACCGCAAGCGGGAGGGGTACTTCTGATGAGCACGCTGCTGCGCCTGGCGACCGCCGGGTCGGTGGACGACGGGAAGTCCACGCTCGTCGGCCGCCTCCTGCACGACAGCAAGGGAGTGCTGGCCGACCAGCTCGACGCGGTCGAGCGGGTCAGCCGGGACCGCGGCCTCGACCGCGTCGACCTCGCGCTGCTCACCGACGGCCTGCGCGCCGAGCGCGAGCAGGGCATCACCATCGACGTCGCCTACCGCTACTTCGCGACGGCGCGCCGCTCGTTCGTGCTCGCCGACTGCCCCGGCCACGTGCAGTACACCCGCAACACGGTGACCGGCGCGTCGACGGCGGACGTCGTCGTGCTGCTCGTCGACGTCCGCAAGGGCGTGCTCGAGCAGACCCGGCGCCACCTCGCCGTGGCCACCCTGCTGCGGGTGCCGCACGTCGTCGTGGCCGTCAACAAGGTCGACCTCGTCGGCTACGACCAGGGCGTGGTCGAGGTCGTCGCCAAGGAGGTCGCCGAGGTCGCGGAGCGCCTCGGGCACCCCGACGTGCGGACCGTTCCGGTGAGCGCGCTGGAGGGCGACAACATCGTGGACCGCTCGCCGCGGATGCCCTGGTACGACGGGCCGTCCCTGCTCGAGCTGCTCGAGGACCTGCCGCCGGCGGACGACCCGGCCGCCGAGCCGTTCCGGCTGCCCGTCCAGCTGGTGCTGCGGCCCCAGGGCGCGGCCCGCGACGGCGTGTCGGCGGACTACCGCGCCTACGCCGGCCAGATCGCCTCCGGGGTCGTCCGCGTGGGCGACGAGGTCGTCGTCCAGCCCTCGGGGCACCGCACCCGCGTCGCCGGCATCGACACCGCCGACGGCCCGCTGGACGTCGCGTTCGCGCCACGGTCGGTGGCGATCCGGCTCGCGGACGACCTCGACGTCTCGCGGGGCGACCTGCTGTGCGCCGCCGACGGCGCGCCGGAGCCGACCCGGGAGCTGGCCGCGACGGTCTGCTGGCTCTCCGACCGGCCGCTGCGGGCCGGGGACCGCCTGCTCGTCAAGCACACGACCCGCACGGTCACCGCACGAGTTCGCGCCGTCGCCGGCCGCCTCGACCTCGACGCCGTGGCCCTGGTGCCCGCGGACTCGTTGACGCTCAACGACATCGGCGCGGTCGACCTCGGTCTCGCCGGGCCCGTCGTGGCGGAGCCCTACACCGAGCACCGCCGCACCGGCGCCTTCCTCGTCGTCGACCCGCACGACGGCGCCACCCTCGCCGCCGGCATGGTGGGTGACCCCGCGGCGGTGAGGCGGCCCACGTGAGCGCCGGCGTCCCCCTGACCCTCGACGTCCGCGGACGCCGGGCGGTCGTCGTCGGCGGGGGACCGGTCGCCGCGCGGCGCACGGCCGACCTGGTGGCGGCCGGGGCCGACGTCCTCGTCGTCGCGCCGGCGCTGTGCGAGGACCTGGACGACCTGGCGCGCCTCGGCACGGTGTCGTGGGCGCCGCGGGAGTACGCGGCCGGGGACCTCGAGGGCGCCTGGCTCGTGCACACCGCCACCGGTGACTCCCACGTCGACGACGCGGTGGCCGCTGAGGCCGAGGCTCGGGCCGTCTGGTGCGTCCACGCCGCGGCCGCCCACCGGGGCACCGCCCGCACGCCGGCCACCGTGCGGCCCGAGCCGGACCTCATCGTCGCCGTGTCGTCGGCGCCCGGCGCCGCGCCGGACCCGCGCCGGGTGGCGCGGCTCGCCCGCGCCGTGGCCGTCGCCGCCGAGACCGGTGAGCTGCCGCTGCGCCGGCGGCGTGCGGCGTCCGGACCCGGGTGGGTCGCCCTGGTCGGCGGCGGACCGGGCGACCCCGGACTCATCACCACGCGCGGGCGGCGGCTGCTCGCGGCGGCCGACGTCGTCGTCGTGGACCGGCTCGCGCCCCGCACCCTGCTCGACACCCTGGACGACGACGTCGTCGTCGTGGACGTCGGCAAGAGCCCGGGTCACCACCCCGTGCCGCAGGACGTCATCAACGACGTGCTCGTGGAGCACGCGCTCGCCGGCCGGAACGTCGTGCGGCTCAAGGGTGGTGACCCCTACGTGCTCGGTCGGGGCAGCGAGGAGCGGGCCGCCTGCGAGGCCGCCGGGGTGCGCGTCGAGGTCGTGCCGGGTGTGACGTCGGCGGTCGCGGTGCCGGCGGCCGTCGGCATCCCGGTCACCCACCGGGGCCTGGCCCGCGGCTTCACCGTCGTCACCGGCCACGAGGAGCTCGCGGTGGCCCCGCCGGGCGCCGGCCACACGCTCGTCCTGCTGATGGGCGTGACCCGGCTGGCGGAGTCGGCCGCCGCGCTCGTGCGCGCCGGCCGGCCGCCGGAGACCCCGGTCGCGGTGGTCGAGGACGGCTTCGGCCCCCGGCAGCGCGTGACGGTCGGGACGCTCGCGACGATCGGCGACCTGGCCCGGGAGCGCGGGGTCCGCTCGCCGGCGGTCACCGTGGTCGGGGACGTCGTCCGGCTGGTGGACGTCGCGGCGGCGTCTCCGGCGTCCGAGTAGGTCAAGCCGGGGCGCTCCGGCGCCGATGCGAGGGGGGTGAGCGGCGGACAGCAACGTCCCGTCGGTACGGGCCATCGCCCCGTACGACGGCTGCACGCGTGCGCCGCCGGTGCAGCCGTCGCCGTGTTCGCCCTCGACGTCTCCGACGCCGCCTCCACCGCCGCCTTCTGCCTGCTGGCTCTGCTCACCGTCGTCGCGCTCGCCTGGGGCCCGCGGCTGCACGCCGTCCGCGACCGGCGCCCCTGGCGGCTGATCGCGGCCGCCTGCGTCGCCTTCGCCGTCGGCGCGGCCCTGCGGCCGGTGGCCCTCGACCTGCCCGGGGGGCAGCAGGCGCTCGCGGACGCGTTCACCGTGCCCGGGTACGTGCTGACCACCGTCGGTCTCGTGCTGCTGGCCCGGCCGCGACGCCGCACGGTCGACGTCCACGCGGTGACCGACGGGCTGATGGTCACCGTGAGTGCCGCGATGCTCGCCGTGACCTTCCTCGCCGTGCCGGCGGCGACGGTTCCGGGCCGGCCGCTGTGGCTGACGGTGCTGGCGGCGCTGTACCCGGTGCTCGACGTCGTCCTGGTGATGCTGCTCGTCTACCTGGTCTTCACGCGCCGCGCGGCGTCCCGTTCCTTCGTCCTGCTCGCGCTGGCGATGGGTGCGCTCCTGGCGGGCGACCTGGGGTACGCCGTGGTGGGCCGTGAGGGCGTGCTCATCGCGCCGCACGCCGTCGACGTGCTCTTCGCGGTGAGCTACCTGTGCCTCGGGGCCGCCGCCCTGGACCCGTCGGTCCGGTCCTTCGAGAGCGCGCCGGCCCGGTCGGTGCAGGCATGGTCCCCCGGAAGGCTCGTGCTGCTCGCCTGCGCGTTCTCCGTGCCGCCCGTGGTGCTCCTCGTCGGCACCCCGTCGCTGCCCGCCCGCGCGACCCTCTCACTGGGGTCGGCCCTCATCCTGGGCCTGATCCTCCTGCGGTCGACCTCGGCGGTCCGCAGGTTCTCCGAGTCGCAGCGGGTCTTCCGTCACCAGGCCACGCACGACTCCTTGACCGGCCTGCCCAACCGCACCGCCGTCGTCGAGCAGCTGGCGGAGCTGCTGGCCGGTCCGCGCGCCGCCGAGGTGCAGGTGCTGTTCCTCGACCTCGACGGCTTCAAGCTCGTCAACGACTCCTGGGGGCACGACGTCGGGGACGAGCTGCTCGTCGCCGCTGCGGTGCGGCTGCGCTCCTGCGTCCCGGCGGACGGCCTCGTCGCCCGGGCGGGCGGTGACGAGTTCCTCGTGGTCCTGGCGTCCCCCGACCGCTGTGCCGGCACCCGTGTGGCGGAACGCGTGCTGCGGTCGCTGGACGAGCCCTTCCGGCTGTCCGCCTCCGAGGTGGTGGTCAGCGCCTCGGTGGGCGTGGCCTCGAGCGGGGCCGCGGGGTCGACCCCCGAGGCGCTGATCCGGGACGCCGACACGGCGATGTACCGCGCCAAGGCAGCGGGGCGGCACCAGGTGGTCGTGTTCGAGGCCGCCATGCGTGAGGCCGTCCGCAGCAGGGTCGAGCTGGAGCTGGCCCTGCGGCACGCGGTCGGCGCCGGGCAGCTGCACCTGCACTACCAGCCCGTGGTGCGGCTCGGTGACGGGCACGTCGTCGCCGTCGAGGCCCTGCTGCGGTGGCGGCACCCCGTCCTCGGCGACGTGGCGCCCGGCGCGTTCATCCCCCTGGCGGAGGAGACCGGTCTCATCGTGGAGATCGGCGACCGGGTCATGCACGAGGGGCTCCGGCAGCTCGCCTCGTGGCGCGAGGCGAGGCCGTGGCACCGTCTCGCCCTCTCGGTCAACGTCTCGGCCCGGCAGCTGCGCGAGCCCGGCTTCGCGCAGCGGGTGCGTGACCTCCTGGCCGAGTGCGAGCTGGAGGCGGGCCTGCTCTGCCTCGAGGTCACCGAGTCGGTGGTCGTGGACGACGCCCCGCACGTCGCGGAGAACCTCGCCGGCCTGCACGCGGACGGCGTCCGGCTGTCGATCGACGACTTCGGCACCGGGTACTCGTCGCTCAGCTACCTGCGACGCCTGCCGGTGAGCGAGGTCAAGGTCGACCGCTCCTTCGTCAGCGGGTTGGGCGGCGACGACGGCGACGCCGAGATCATCCGCGCGACCGTCGCGATGGCCCACGCGCTCGGGCTCGAGGTGGTGGCCGAGGGGGTCGAGAAGCCGCAGCAGGCGGACCGCCTGGTGGCGCTCGGCGTCGACCGCGCCCAGGGCTACCTCTTCGGGCGGCCGGCGCCCGCCGACGAGGTGCTGGCCCCTGCCGGGGCGGCGCCCGGCGTCCTATCCCTCGCGCAGGTCGACGACCGCTGACGGCAGGGCGCCGGTCGCGACCGGAGCCTCGTACGCCCAGTACGTCTGGGTGTCGACCGGTGTGCCCGTGACGCTGTCGACGCGGGACCGGGCGATGCGCAGGATCGCGTACGGCAGGCGGTAGCGCTCCGAGTTGCGGTGGCACACGTCGAGCACCGCGACGCCGGAGGCCTCCGAGACGGTGGTCGTCATGTCCGAGACGATGTCGGAGAACACCCCGGTCCCGTGGTAGTCGGGGTGGACCGCGACGAAGCCGATGTAGAAGCACCGGCCCCGCGCGTAGTGCTCCGGCCAGCGGGCGGCGAAGTAGTCCGGCGAGATCAGCGGCATCGTCGTGAGGTCGTCGGTGAACGTCGCGAGCGCGCACAGCCCGGCGACGTCCGCGCCGTCCGTGTCGCCGAGGGAGACGCCGTCGTCAGGGCCGCGCAGCCGCCGGCCGACGTACTTGACGACGCGCTCGTCGTCCATGACGGCGTCGAACTCCTCGCGCGTGTACAGGTGCCGCTGCAGCGCGGTCGTCCGCAGCTCGTCGAACGTCTCCAGGTACAGCGCCCAGGCCGCCTCGCGCAGGGGGCCTTCCAGCGTCGCCCGCTTGACCACGTCTGTGGTCACCGGCACCGCCGTCCTCGACGTGCTCGCGCTCACCACGGCTCCTCTCCCCGGACGCGGCGAACCCTATCCGCCGGGGCCGTCGCCGCGGCACCCCCGCCCCGCGACGGTCAGGGCGTGCCGCCCGTGGTCGTCGGGGGCGTCGAGGTGGTCGGGGACGGTGAGGACGAGGTGGGCGTGGACGAGGTGGGCGTGGACGAGCTGGGCGTGGACGACGTGGTGGGGGAGGACGTCGCCGTCGGCGAGGACGTGGTCTGCGGCGCTGTCGTCGGGGCGGTCGGGCCGTCGCCGTCGGCGGACGTCGTGCCGGTGGGCGTGGGGGTGGCACCGGTCGGGTCGTCACCCGGCCCGACCGAGGGAGCCCCGCCGCCCGCGGCTCGGCCCGCCTCCGCCTCGACGATCGCGAGGAGCGACGCCTCGTACTCGACGATCCGCGCCCGCACCTCGTCCAGCGGCAACGTGGGCACGAGCTCGGCGAAGGCAGCGATCTCCTCCCACAGCGCGGCCAGCGCCGCGCTGCCCTCCTCGCTCAGGCCTTCGGGCACCGTGAGCACGAGCTGGGTCGCGATGGCGGCGGTCACGCACTGCGCGCAGCCGTAGTTGACGGCGACCGCGTAGTTCTCCGGGACCACGACGTCCGCCTGCCCGAGCACCAGCACCACCTGGAAGGCGACGGCGACCGTCTGGCACCCGGTGCAGCTGGCGATCGCGTAGGCCTCGTTGGCGTTCGTGGCGCTGCCGTCGGTCGCCCAGACGAGGGCGAACGCGACGTCGTAGAGCACCGAGCCGTCGGTGGTGTTGACCGCCAGCGCCTGGTTGTCCCCCTCGCCGGGCGGCGCAGGGGCGTTGAAGGGGAACACCCACACGGGCGCCGTCGTGGTGGCGCCGCCGTCCGGGCCGCCGTCCTGCCCACCGGCCTCGGGCACGCTGCGGGGGACGAGGACCAGCGCGAGGGCCGGCCGGTCCGGCGACGGCGGCGGCGCGTCCTGCGGCCAGACGGTGCTGACCTCGACGGTCCGCCCCTCCTCCAGCCCCGTCGGCACCGAGCGGGCCACGGGCACCGCGTCCAGGACCGTCCCTCGCTCGTAGGGCCGCACCGGCCGGTACGTGCCCTCCGACGGCCACCACGCCCAGGCCACCCCGGTGAGCAGGGCGGCGACGAGCGCGCCGGCGACCACGCGGCGTCCGGGTCGGCCGCCGGTCCAGCGCACCAGCCCCTGGAGGCTCTGCCGGCCGAGCCGGGCCAGGACGTAGCCGATGCCGATCATCGGGAGCGCGATGGCGACGATGCCGAGCAGGTGGGCCGCGGCCTGGAGCAGGTCCGCACGCGACCACGCGTCGACGAGCAGGCGCCACTGCTCGCCGGCGCCCGCCCAGGCGGTGGCGAGGATCCGTGGCAGGGCCAGGACCACCAGGAGCAGGCAGGCGACCATGAGCGGGACGACGAGCAGCACCCAGGCGGCGATGACGGCTCGTGCGCGCGGTCGCAGGGGCGACCTCTCCCCGCGGCCCCAGCGCCACGGCAGCAGGGCGGCCAGCGTCGGCCGCACGTGCGCGTAGAGGTCCGGGACGCCGACCAGGTCGGCCAGCACGTGGTAGCCGTCGAACCGGGCGAGGGGAGCCAGCTGACGGACCATCTGGAGGATCTGGGTGGCGACGACCAGCAGCAGCGCCTCCCACCCGGTGACCCACCACGCCGCGGCCACGGCGACCGCCACGATGGCGTTGAAGTACAGCCCGCCCAGGTCGACGCGCAGCCGGCCCGCCCTGCCGAGCCGGTAGCTGTCGGTGACGTCGGTGTAGAAGGCCGGCCAGATCAGGTACAGGCCGGTGCCCATCACCCCGGGTGTCGCGCCGCCGTAACGGCACGCCGCGGCGTGCCCGAACTCGTGGAACCCCGCGGACAGCACGGTGACGGCGAACACCAGCAGCAGCAGGCCTGGCCGGTCGAAGGCGTCGTACGTGGCCGACCCGAGCCCCCGCTCGAAGAGGACCCACCAGGCGACGAACGCGAAGACGGCGACGAGCAGCGCGACGAGCACGGGCGTGAACAGCGCGGCGAACGGCGCGGTCACGCGGCGGGTGACCTCCGGGTCCGAGACGGCGTAGCGGAACCGCAGGCCCAGGAGGGGGTCGCGGCGGCCCACCTGCGGCTCGGAGCCGTCGGCCAGCTTCAGCAGCCCCAGGGGGGCCAGCCGGTCGGTGAGCAGCCGGTGCACCTGCTCGGGGGACACGGCGCGCCCGTACGCCGTGCTCACCTCGTCGGCGATGCGGGCGAGGTCGCGGTGACCGTCGACCGCCCGCAGCACGAGGTACAGCAGCCGGGTCAGCTGCACGGTCTGACCGTCGGCGCGCCGCACGAGCGCCGGGCTCACGCGGTAGCCCGAGCCGGCCTGCTCCCCGATGAGGACCAGGCCGTCGGCGCGCCGGGGCACGCCGACGGTGCCGACCGTGTGGTCAGCGGTCATCTGCGGGGACTACTGGTTGATCTCGGACTGCTGCTCGGCGGTCGCGTTCGCGCTGACGTCGTCGAGCTGCTGGTCGATGACGACGTCCTGGTCGGCGATCGCGGTGGCGTCCGACCCGACGGAGCCGACGTTGGCCGCGACCGCGGCGTCGATCGGCGCGGCGACGTTGGCGTTGGCCGCGACGGCTCCGTTGACCGGCGCGGCGATGTCGGCGTCGAGCGCCAGGTCCACGTCGACGTCCAGCAGGTCGCCGCTGAGGGCGTCGCCGGTGCTGACGCCGTCGTCGGTCGTGCCGTCCGTCGTACCCGTGGTGGTGTCGTCGGCCGGGGCCTGCTCGCCCTGGTCGATGACGCTGTCCTGCGGAGCGGTCGCCGTCGCGTCGCCGGAGATGCCTTGCGTGATGACGGCGTCCTGGTCGGCGAGTGCGGCCGCGTTCGAGTCCAGCGACAGCACGTTCGCCGCCACGGCCGCGTCGATGGGCGCGGCGATGTTGGCGTTGGCCGCCACGGCGAGGTCGATCGGCGCTGCGGCGTCGAGCCCGAGGTCCAGGTCGGCGTTGAGGTCGAGCAGCGAGATCACCTCCTTGTCCGGCAGCGTCGAGCCGGCCTCGGCGGCGAGCTCGTCGTCCGACAGCGGTGTCAGGTCCGCGTCGCTCATGGGTGTTGTCTCCTCCCCCGTGCAGTGCACGGCTGTGCCACCCCGATTACCTGGCGAAGGGAACCGTAGATCGGCTGCGGCGACCTCGCGACCGGAGATACCCGACGGGGTATGATCCACGCATGAGCTACGGGACCAGCGTGACCGTCCACCGTCCGTTCGACGAGACCGTCGAGGCCACGCGAGCCGCGCTCGCGGAGCAGGGCTTCGGCATCCTCACCGAGATCGACGTCCAAGCGACCCTCAAGGCCAAGCTCGACCACGACATGGCGCCCTACCTCATCCTCGGGGCGTGCAACCCGCCGCTGGCGAAGCGGGGGCTGGAGGCGGAGGAGTCCCTCGGGCTCCTGCTGCCGTGCAACGTGGTGGTGAGGGCAGCCGGTGACGACACGGTCGTCGAGGCGCTCGACCCGCAGACGATGGTGCGCCTCACCGACAACGAGGCGCTGACGCCCGTCGCGGACGAGGCTGCGCGCCGGCTCGCCGACGTCCTGGCCGAGCTGGGGCGTTAGCTAGTCGCGCGCGATCGGGACCTTGGCCCCTTCACCTGTGCAAGGGGCCATCCGGACAGTGGTCCGGTGATGCTGACGCGCCGTGTCGAGACCCTGACCCCTGCCCAGAGCGCCGAGCTGCTCGGGACCGTCTCCATCGGCCGAGTCGTCTTCACCGAACGCGGTCTGCCCGCCATCCTGCCGGTGACGTTCGTCCTGGACGGCGACGCGGTCGTCATCCGGACGGCGCACGGCTCTCGGCTGGCCAAGGCGGGCGACGACGCCGTGCTGTCCTTCCAGGCCGACGTCCTGAACGCCGTCAGCAAGACGGGGTGGAGCGTCGTCGTCACGGGGCACGCCCGGCACGAGGACGACCCCTCGGAGCAGGAGCGCATCGCGCGGGTGCTGGAGCCGTGGGTGCCCGGTATCAAGGACGTGATGATCCGGATCCCGCTCACCGTCGTCACAGGGCGGCGGATCACCGCCGCCTGACGCGCG
>JBKHXE010000144.1:0-10739 GCA_046566185.1 Actinomycetes bacterium
GGGTGGCGCCCGCCCGGGTCACCTCCTCCAGCAGCCCGCGCGGACCCTCGATGGTGCGCACCAGGGCCCGCGAGATCGAGTCCATCGCACGCACCGCACGCTGGATCCGCTCGTTGGAACGCAGGTAGGCGCGATAGTACGACCCCTTCCCGGAGCGGACGCCGGTCAGCGCGACGAGATCGGGTCCCTGGCCGTCGATCACAGCGCAGCCCGGAAGAGCCGCTCCACGTCGACGGAGGAGACAGAGCGGGTATTCGTGGTCAGGCAGGCGTCGTCGAGCGTGCTCAACGCCAGCCGAGGGATGTCGCGCTCGTCGACACCGAGCTGGCGCAGACCCTTGGGGACCCCGACGTCGTCGGCAAGCCGACGGACGTGTTCGGCGAGAAGCTCGGCGGCCTCGACCCCAGGTATCCCGTCCACCTGCAGGCCGGCCGAGCGCGCCAGGTCGACGAACCGGTCCGGGGTGGCCTGACCGTTGTAGCGGATCACGTGCGGGAGCAGCACCCCGTTGACCACCCCGTGCGGCGCGTCGAGCAGCCCCCCGACCTGGTGGCTCATCGCATGGGTGGCGCCGAGGATGGCGTTGGTGAAGGCGAGACCCGCGTTCAGGCTCGCCTGAGCCATCTTGCCGCGGGCGTCTTCATCGCGCGGGTGGGTCATCGTGCTGCGCAGGTGACCGCAGACCAGACCGACGGCCTTGAGCGCGTGGATGTCCGCAAGCGGGTTGTGCGCGAGGGAGACGAACGATTCCACACCGTGGGTGAGCGCGTCGAGGCCAGTCGCGGCGTTGAGCCACTCGGGCATCGTCATCAACAGCTGGGGGTCGGTAATCGAGATGTCGGGCACCAACGCACGGCCCATGATCGTGACCTTCACCGAACGCTCGGTGTCAGTGACGACGCAGAACTGAGAAACGTCGGCGCCGGTCCCGGACGTGCTCGGGATCGTCAGCAGTGGTGGGATCGGCTCGGTGACATGGTCCACACCGCCGTAGTCGAGGATGCGACCTCCGTTGCCGGACAGAATCGCGATCCCCTTCGCGGCGTCGATACATGAGCCTCCGCCGATCGCAACCAGCACGTCGGCCTCCTGCTCGACGTACCGCTGGTAACCGGCGGCCACCTCATGGTCCTTCGGGTTCGGCGTCACGTCTGACCACACCACCGGTTCCAGGTGCAGCTCACGAAGGTAGCCGAGCAACTCGTCGACCCAGCCGGCCTCGATGATGCCGGGATCTGTGACGACCATGGGCCGAAGAGCACCGAGTCGGGCAGCCGCGAACCCTGCCTCCCCCAACGAGCCCATCCCGAACACCACCTCGGGCGCGTGGAACTTCACAGGGACGCGCCTGGCAGACTGCGCTACGGCCGGGGCGGGCCGGAGAAGCGGACCGGATCGCGGGGCCGGGGGCACTGGGTGGACGGCGGACGACGGCATGGTGACTCCTCGGAGCACGGTGTGACCCAGGCTACTTGTTATCGGCGGCCATAGGCAGTGCCCGAGGGTGAAACGCTCCAGCCAACCGGCTCTGCGGCCACGCTGTGGGCACTGGCCCTCGCTCACACATCGCCTCTTGGGGCCTCCTGGTCCCGCCGACAGCGGCGTTCACTCAGTACGCAGCACCCCACCCCTGCCGGCCACCGGCTGACCGGCGGGAGATCAGCCCGAACCGACAGCGCCGGCCACGGCCTGCGTCTACTCAGCTCTTCCTGAGCACCGCCACGAACATCGCGTCCGTGCCGTGCCGGTGCGGCCACAGCTGCGCCGACGGCCCGTGGCCGAGGTCGGGGACGTCGCGGCCGGCGGCGGCCCGCACCAGCGCCGGGCTGTCGAGACGCTCGACGTCGTCACGGCGCCGCAGGACGTCGTCGACGACGGCCACCGTCTCGGCCGGGTGCGGGGTGCAGGTCACGTACGCGACGACGCCGCCGGGCCGGACGGCGTCCAGCGCCGAACCCAGCAACCGGCGCTGCAGCGGTGCCAGGGTGGCGAGGTCGGACGGCTGCCGTCGCCAGCGCGCCTCCGGCCGGCGCCTCAGCGCGCCGAGCCCGGTGCACGGGACGTCGACGAGCACCCGGTCGTAGACCCCCGGCTCGTCCGTGCCGACCTCCGCGCCGTCCCCGGTGCGCACCTGGACCTCCCCCGGCGTTCCCGCCAGCGCCTGTTCCACCAGGCGGGCCCGGTGCGGCGCGGCCTCGACGGCGACCAGCGACGCGCCCCGCTGGGCGGCGACGGCCGCCATCAGCGCCGCCTTGCCCCCCGGCCCGGCGCACAGGTCCGCCCAGCGCTCGTCTCTGCCCTCGACGTCCGCGGCCAGCAGCGCGAGGGCGGCGAGCTGGCTGCCCTCGTCCTGCACGCGGGCCCGGCCGTCGCGGACCGCGGCCACTGCCCCCGGGTCGCCGGCGGGCAGCACCGCGGCCACCGGCGACCAGCGGCCCGGGGCGGCACCGGACGCGACGAGCTCGTCGACCGTGGCCAGACCCGGGCGGGCGGCGAGGGTGACGACCGGCCGGTCGTTGTCGGCCTCGAGCAGGGCGTCGAGCTCCCCGACCGGCCGGCCGTGCGAGACGAGCGCCTCCCGCAGGGCGCGCACCACCCACCCCGGGTGGCTGCGTGCCACGGCGAGGTGCCCGACCGGGTCGGCGACGGCGTCCGGGGCCACCTCGGCGACCCACGCGTCGGCGTCCCGCTCGGCGACGCGACGCAGCACCGCGTTGACGAACCCGCCGGCGCCGGCACCGACCGCCGAGCGGGCGAGTGCGACGCTCTCGCTGACGGCGGCGTGAGTGGGCACGCGCATCGCCAGCAGCTGGTGGGCCCCGAGCCGCAGGACGTCGAGCACCGGCGCGTCGAGCCGCTCCAGCGGGCGGTCGACGCAGTGGGCGAGCACGGCGTCGTACAGGCCCCGCCCGCGCAGCGCCCCGTAGGCGAGCTCGGTGGCGAACGCGGCGTCCCGACCGCGGACCCGCCGCTCCCGCAGCACCGTCGGCAGCACGAGGTTCGCGTAGGCGTCGTCGGCCTCAACGGCGCGCAGGACGTCGAACGCGGCCTGACGCGCCGGGTCGGTGCGCCGGGACCGCTGCGACGGTGCCTGCGCGGACCGCCGGCGGGGGCCGCGGGGCCCGGACTCGGTCACTCCAGCCCCTCGCCCTCGACCGGCCGGACGCCGCGCGCCCAGTCGGCGGCGGGCATCGGCCGCCTGCCCGGCGGCTGGACGTCACCGAGGCGCACCGGGTCGGTCCCCGTGCCCACGAGCACGGCGTCACGCGTCACGGCCAGTTCCCCGGGGCGTACACGGATTCCTTGATCGAGCCTACTTTCCTTGATCACGGGGGTGATGAGCTTGAGGCGGTCGCCGCGGAACGTCGTCCAGGCGCCGGGGGCCGGCGTGCAGCCGCGGACGCGGCGGTCGACCACCATCGCGGGCAGCGACCAGTCGACGCGGGCGTCCTCGACGGTGAGCTTCGGCGCGTACGAGACGCCGTCCGGGGGCTGCGGCTGCGGGTCGAGACGGCCCTCCTCCAGCGCGTCGAGGGTCGCCACGAGCAGGCCGGCCCCGGCGACGGCGAGGCGTCCGAGCAGGTCACCTGCGGTGTCCGTCGGGTGCACGGTCTCGGTGAGCCGGCCGAGCACCGGCCCGGTGTCCAGGCCCTCCTCGAGCCGGAACGTGGTGGCCCCCGTGACGTCGTCACCGGCCATCACCGCGTGCTGCACCGGGGCAGCGCCGCGCCAGGCGGGCAGCAGCGAGAAGTGCAGGTTCACCCAGCCCAGCCTCGGCACCGCCAGGGCCGGCGGCGGCACGAGCAGGCCGTACGCGACGACCGGGCAGGCGTCGGGCGCCAGGCCGGCCAGCTCGGCGACGACCTGCGGGTCGCGCAGGGTGGCGGGCTGCAGGACGGGGACGCCGGACTCGACGGCCAGCTGCTTGACCGGGCTCTCGAGCGAGCGCCGTCCGCGGCCAGCGCGCGCGTCGGGCCGGGTCAGGACGGCGACCACCTCGTGCCGCGAGGCGAGCAGCGCGCGCAGCGAGGGGACGGCCGGCTCCGGGGTTCCGGCGAAGACGACGCGCAAGGGGTCAGAGCGCCTTGCCGAAGGTGGCGTGCGGGCTGACCTTCACGGTGGGCGCGGGCTGCCCTGCCCACTCGGCCTCGCGGATCGCCTTCATCGCGAGCTTGCGCTGCTTGCGGTCCATCCGGTCGATGAAGAGGATCCCGTCGAGGTGGTCGGTCTCGTGCTGGATCGCCCGGGCCAGCAGCTCGCTGCCCTCGATCGTCACCGGCTCGCCGTACATGCTCCAGCCCTTGGCGACGACGCGCAGCGCACGCGGGGTGTCGAAGTAGATGCCGGGGAAGGACAGGCAGCCCTCCTCGCCCTCCTGCTGCTCCTCGGACAGGTCCAGGTCCGGGTTGACCAGGTGCCCCAGGACGCCGTCGACGTAGTAGGTGAACACCCGCAGGGAGACGCCGATCTGGGGCGCGGCCAGGCCGGCGCCCGGGGCGTCGAGCATGGTGTCCTCGAGGTCCTTGACGAGCTTGCGGAGCTCGACGTCGAAGTCCGTGACCTCCGCCGCGGGGGTGCGCAGCACGGGGTCGCCGAAGATGCGGATGTCCTGGATCGCCACCGCGGCAGTCTACGGGCGCGGCGGCGGCCGCCTCAGACGACCTCGAGCGGGTCGACCTGCACGCGGACGGCGCCCGGCTCCTTGCGCGCACTGCGCACGGCGGCCGCGTCGTGCAGGGCCCGCGCGAGCGCGGCGCGCTGCGCCGGCTCCACCCGCACGAGGGTGCGCACGACCGGCTCGGTCGGCTCCCCGGCGCCGCGGCGTGGCGCGTCCAGCGGCACCGGCCCGAGCACCGCGGCGGCCGGCGGCAGGTGCGCGTGCGCCAGCAGGGACGCGACGGCGTCGCGCGGCCCGGTGAGCGTGGCCAGCGTCTTCGCGGGCGGGAAGGAGAGCTCTCGCCGCTCGGCCAGCTCGTGCGCGGCGTGCCAGGCCGGGTCCCACCGCACCAGCGCCTCCACCGGCGGCAGGCCGGCCCCGGCCAGCAGGACGACGGTGCCGCCGTCGGACGCCGGCCGCACCAGCGCCGCCGCGTTCGTCCAGCGGCGCAGGGCCTCCTCCCCGGCGCGCAGGTCGGCCCGGTCCAGCAGCGCCCAGCCGTCCAGCAGCAGCGCAGCCGCGTAGCCACCGTCGGCGACCGGCTCGGCGCCCGGGGTCGAAACGACGAGCGCGGGCTCACCCGGCACGGTCGCCAGCACCTCGCCGGCACCCGAGGTGCGCACCGGGACCCCCGGGAACGCCCGGCCGAGCTCCTCGGCGGTACGGCGCTGGCCGACCACCGCGGCCCGCAGCCGGGGGCTCGCGCACTCCGCGCACACCCAGGCCCCGGCCGGGCGGCCGCACCACGTGCAGGCGGGAACCGCGTGCCCGGACGTCTGCCCGAGGGGTCCGGCGCAGGTCGGGCACCGCGCCTGCGCCCGGCAGCGGTCGCAGCGCAGTGACAGGCGGTACCCGCGCCGCGGCACCTGCACGAGCACCGGCCCGCGGGCGAGCCCCTGCTGCGCGGCGCGCCAGGCGACCGACGGCAGGCGCGCGCTGCGGGCGGCCGCGTCGCGCTCGTCCTCGTGCCCCTCGCCGGGCAGCAGCACCCGCGGCGCCGCCTCCCGGACCGCCGCCCGCGCGCCCTCCACGGGCCGGGCCCACCCGGCGTCCAACCACGCCTGCGCCTCGGCGGTGCGGGTGAACCCGCCGGCGAGCAGCGCGGCGCCCTCGCGCTCGCTGCGCAGCGCCAGCACGTCGCGCACGTGCGGGTAGGGAGCGTGCGGCTCGGCGTGCAGGTCGTCCCCGTCGTCCCATACGACGACCAGGCCGAGGTCGTGCACGGGGGCGAACATCGCCGCCCGCGTGCCCACGGCCGCGCGCACGCACCCGCGCTGCAGCTCCAGCCATGCCCGGTACCGGGTCGATGCGCCCTGGTCGGCGGTGAGCCGGACGTGCCGGCCCGCGCCGAGCAGCGAGCGCAGGGAGGCGTCCACCCGGTCGACGTCGCGGTGGTCCGGCACGACGACGAGCGCGCCCCGGCCCGCGGCCAGCGCGGTCGCCACGGCGGTCGCCAGCGCGGCAGGCCAGTCCTCCCCCGGCAGCACCGTCCAGACCGCGCGCACCGCGTCGCCGGCGTGCACGCGGTCGAGGAACGCCGTGCCGGCGCGGTAGGCCGCCCAGCGGCCGGGGTCGGGGCGCGCCGGCGCAGGCGGCGGCAGGGTCGCCTCGCGGCGCTCGGTGGCGGCGTGCCGACGAGGCACCGCCAGGCGCAGCACGTCGGGCAGCACACCCGCCCAGTGGTCGGCCACGGCGCGGCACAGCCCGAGCAGCTGGGGGGTCAGGACCGGCTCCGGCGAGACGACCCGCCGCAGGGCCGCGAGGCGGCCCTCGTGCTCGGCGACGGGCTTGCGAGCGAGCAGGAAGCCGTCGACGTCCTGGCCCGCGAACCTGACCCGCACCCGCGCGCCGGGGCGGGCGTCGTCCGCCATCGAGGCGGGGACGCCGTACTCGAACGGGCGGTCCAGGTGCGCCAGCGGGACGTCGACGGCCACCTCGGCCACCGGGTCGACCTCGGCGAGCGGCTCGGCGCCGGCCGCCGGACGCCGCCGCACACCGGCGCGGACGAGCGTCAGCTGCTCGTCGCCGACCGTGCCCTGCCGTCCCACGGCGGCATCCCACCAGAGCGGGGCGACAGCGCGCGGCCCCGGGGGCGCGCTGGTAGGGATGACGCATGCCCCGGCTCCGCGAGCACGTCGTCCGGCTGGCGCGGCGCACCCTGTTCCACCAGCGCGTCCAGATGGCGGTCAAGGCGGCGGTCTCCGCCACGCTGGCGTGGGTGGTCGCCGGCCTCGTCGACACCGGCGACCTCGAGGACTACCAGTACTACGCGCCGCTGGGCGCCGTCGTCGCCGTCTACCCGACCGTCGCGGGCTCGATGCGCAGCTCGCTGGAGGCGGTGGCGGCCATCGCGGCGGGCGGAGCGGTCGGTGTCGGGGTGCACGCCCTCACCGACCCGGGCCTGCTCGGTCTGGCCCTCGCCGTGGGGCTGGGGGTGGCCGTCGCGGGCCTGCCGCTCTTCGGCTCCGAGCGGGGCATCGTGCCGATCGCGAGCCTGTTCGTGCTGGTCATCGGCCGCTCGGACCCGGTCGGCTACACGCTGGCCTACGTCGGCCTGGCGCTCCTCGGCGGCCTGGTGGCAGTCGGCGTCGGGCTGGCGTTCCCCGCGATGCGCCTCACCCAGGGGCGCGACGCCGTCCACTCGGTGCAGGCCTCCCTCGCCGCCCAGCTCGACGACCTCGCGGAGGGCCTGCGCGCGGACGTGCCCCCGGACGCCGCGGAGTGGCAGAGCCGGCAGTGGGACGTCCAGCCCGCGCTGCGGCGCATGCAGGCCGCCTTCCTGGAGATCCAGGAGGCCAGCCGAGTCAACGCGCGCGCCCGCTTCCACCGCACCGAGGTCGAGCGGCAGCGCCAGGTCGTCCTCGCGCTGCAGCGCGTCGGTCTGCTCGTCGAGGACCTGGCGGTGACCGTCGCCGAGACGCACCGGGCCGACGTCCCCTCACCGGTGGACCACGAGCTGGCCGCCCTGCTGGCGGACGCCGTGCAGGCGCTGGCGTCCCTGGTGCGCACCTACGACCAGCCACTGCCGCCGGACGACGAGCGCGTGGCCCACGCGGAGGCGGCCACCCGGCGCCTCACCGAGGCGTTCGCCGCACGCCGCGAGCTGGACGCCGTGGACCTGGCCGTCCTCGGGTCGGTGGTGGCCAACCTGCGGCGCTCGGTGGCCACCGTGCTGCCGCAGCGGGACGGCGAGCAGCGCGCCGCGGCTGCCGGGTGAGGCTGCCGGGTGAGGCTCAGGCGGTGCCGGCCGCCGTCCGCAGCGCCTCGACGCGGTCCGTGCGCTCCCAGGTGAAGTCCGGCAGCTCGCGCCCGAAGTGGCCGTACGCGGCGGTCTGCGCGTAGATCGGGCGCAGCAGGTCGAGGTCGCGGACGATCGCCGCCGGCCGCAGGTCGAACACCTCGCGGATGGCGTCGACGATGCGCGGCAGGGGCACCGTCTCGGTGCCGAAGCACTCGACGTACAGGCCGACCGGGTGCGCCTTGCCGATCGCGTAGGCCACCTGCGCCTCGCAGCGGGTGGCCAGGCCGGCGGCGACGACGTTCTTGGCCACCCAGCGCATCGCGTAGGCGGCGGAGCGGTCCACCTTGGAGGGGTCCTTGCCGGAGAAGGCGCCGCCGCCGTGGCGGGCCATGCCGCCGTAGGTGTCAACGATGATCTTGCGCCCGGTGAGCCCGGCGTCGCCCATCGGGCCACCGATCTCGAACCGGCCGGTGGGGTTGACGAGGATGCGCACGGACGACGCGTCGAGGTCGACCAGGTCGAGCACCGGCTTGACGACGTGGTCGCGGATGTCCGGGTAGAGCATGTTGTCCAGCGACACGTCCCCGGCGTGCTGCGTGGAGAGCACCACGGTGTCGATGCTCACGGCGCGGTCGCCGTCGTAGCCCACCGTGACCTGGGTCTTGCCGTCCGGCCGGAGGTACGCGAGCGTCCCGTCCTTGCGGACCTCCGCCAGCCGCTCGGAGAGCCGGTGGGCGAGCCAGATCGGCAGCGGCATCAGCTCGGCGGTGTCCGTGCAGGCGTAGCCGAACATCAGGCCCTGGTCGCCGGCGCCCTGGGCGTCCAGCGGGTCGGCCCCGGCCTCGACGCGGCTCTCGTACGCCTGGTCCACACCCGCGGCGATGTCGGGCGACTGCGCGCCGATCGACACCTGGACGCCGCAGGAGGATCCGTCGAACCCCTTGACCGAGGAGTCGTAGCCGATGCCCAGGATGGTGCGGCGCACGATGGTAGGGATGTCGGCGTAGCCCTCGGTGCTCACCTCGCCGGCGACGTGCACGAGGCCGGTCGTCACCATCGTCTCCACGGCGACGCGGCTGCGCGGGTCCTGCGCGAGGAGCGCGTCGAGGATGCCGTCGCTGATCTGGTCGCAGATCTTGTCCGGGTGGCCCTCGGTCACCGACTCCGAGGTGAACAGGCGCAGGGGGCGTGTCGAGCTGGTCACGTCGCTCCAAGGGTGTGCAGCGGCTGCTGGCTGCGGGCGACGGCCGCAGCCGGCCCCTCCCGCGGTGCTCACCCTAGCGTGGCGCGGTCGAGGCGCCTGCGCACCTCGTCCCAGATCGCGTCGGCGACGTCCTCCTTGGACGCCGGGCCGACGGCCTTCTCGCCGCCGTCCCGGCTCAGCAGGACCACGGTGTTGTCGGGCGTCCCGAACGCCTTGCCCGGCCCGACCTCGTTGACCACCAGCAGGTCGCAGCCCTTGCGCGCCAGCTTGGCGCGCGCGTGCTCCATGACGTCGGCGTGGTCGTCGCCGGTCTCGGCGGCGAACCCGACCACCACCTGGCCCGGGAGGGTCCGGTGCGCCGCGAGCTCGGCCAGCACGTCGGGGTTGCGCACCAGCTCGACGACGGGGGCGTCGTCCCCGTCCGCGCTCTTCTTGATCTTGCTGGTCGCCTCGGTCGCGGGCCGGAAGTCCGCGACGGCGGCCGCCATCACGACGGCGTCGGCGTCCCGGGCGGAGGCGAGCACCGCCTCGCGCAGCTCGCGGGCCGAGCCGACCCGGACGACGTGCACCCCCGCCGGGACGGGCAGCTCGGCGTTGGCGGCGACCAGGGTGACCCGGGCGCCCCGCGCGGCGGCCGTGGCGGCCAGCGCGAAACCCTGCCGGCCGGACGAGCGGTTGCCCAGGTAGCGGACCGGGTCGAGCGGCTCGCGCGTCCCGCCGGCGGAGACCACCACGTGCCGGCCGGCGAGGTCGGCCCTCGGGGCGCCGCGGACCAGCAGGCGACGCGCGGCCGCGAAGACGGCCTCCGGCTCGGGCAGGCGGCCCGTGCCGGTGTCGGCGCCGGTGAGACGCCCCGCGTCCGGCTCGAGGACGACGACGCCGCGCGACCGCAGCGTCGCGACGTTGGCCTGGGTCGCCGGGTGCTCCCACATCTCGGTGTGCATCGCCGGCGCCATCAGGACGGGGCAGCGCGCGGTGAGCAGGGTGCTGGTGAGCAGGTCGTCCGCGAGCCCGTGGGCCGCCCTGGCGAGCAGATCGGCCGTGGCGGGGGCCACGACGACGAGGTCGGCCTCCTGGCCGAGCCGCACGTGCGGCACCTCGTGGACGTCGTCCCACACGCCGGTGGCGACCGGCTGGCCCGACAGCGCCGCCCACGTCGCCTCGCCGACGAACCGCAGCGCGGCCTCGGTGGGGACGACCCGCACGCGGTGCCCGCTCTCGGTGAGCAGCCGCAGGAGCGTGCACGCCTTGTACGCGGCGATGCCCCCGGACACGCCGAGGACGACGCGCGGGGGCATCACGGGACTGCTCCGGTCAGCCGTCGGTGGGCTCGACGGTGAGCAGGCCCTCGTTGATCTCGCGGAGCGCCACCGACAGCGGCTTCTCCTGGGCGTGCGTCTCGACGAGCGGGCCGACGTACTCCAGCAGGCCCTCGCCGAGCTGGGAGTAGTAGGCGTTGATCTGGCGAGCCCGCTTGGCCGCGTAGAGCACCAGCGCGTACTTGGAGTCGGCTGCCTCGAGCAGGTCGTCGATGGGCGGGTTGGTGATGCCCTCGGGCACTGCCACGGTTCCGGACACGGACTCTCCTCTTCGGGGGTTGCTTGCTCCTGGTCGGACGGCGCCCGCTGCCCTCTAGG
>JBKHXE010000145.1:0-14701 GCA_046566185.1 Actinomycetes bacterium
CGCAGCCGCTCCAGGCAGGCCCGACCGTCGGCGGCCTCCTCCACGACGAAGCCCTCGAGCTCAAGGTTCAGGCGCAGCAGCATGCGGATCTGCGGTGTGTCGTCCACGACGAGAACGCGCACCCCCGCCCGCCCGTCCACGCCGCCAGGGTACGCAGAAGGGCCGGGAGAACGGGTCTCCCGGCCCTTCTGGATGTGCCCCCGGCAGGATTCGAACCTGCGCTCCCGCCTCCGGAGGGCGGTGCTCTATCCCCTGAGCTACGGGGGCCGGATCGGCGGGCGCGAGCCTACCAGGCGGCTCGCGCGTCACCGGACGCCGCCGGCGTCAGCCCTTCTGGCCCGCGACGAACTCCCAGTGCCACGGCTCGTACGGCCCGGAGCCGCCGCTGCGCGCCCAGTCCGGGTTGTCCCAGCCGAAGGCCGGGGCGTTCTCGCGCAGCCACTGGTAGTGGCCGTCGGCCCGCTCGACGCCGCCGCCGAGGTCGACGGCGAGGCCCCAGCCGTGCTCGCTGGTGCCCGGGACGGCCGCCAGGCCCGGCTTGCGGTACCGCAGCCGCACCTGGGACGAGTAGCTGCGGTAGGAGTCGGTGATCTCCAGGTCGGTGCCGAAGTGCTCGCGGTACGCGAAGCTCAGCTTCGCGAGCGCGACCGCCGCGTCGGCCCTCAGGTAGTGACCGGTGCCCCACAGCTCGCACATGTCGTCGGTGCTCAGCCGCCCGTTGGCGGCCCCGATGTCGATGTGGGCGGCGTCGCAGCCGGGTACCGCAGCGTCGAGCCGGGCCTGCTCGAGGGCCTTGCGCTCCAGCTCACGGCTGGCGCGGGACGCCGCGTCGCGCATCGCGGCGAGCTCCTCGGCCGTGGGGGCGTCGACGACCGCGGCGGCGAGGGTCTCGGGCACCTCGGCGGTGGCGTCGGCGACGGCCGGCAGGACGCGGAAGTCGGTGACCGCCACCGGGCGGACAGCCGCTGCAGCGGTGCCGCCCTGGCTGGCCTCGGCGGTGTGCCCGCCGTTCGGCATGACGTCGCCGGCGAGGGGCGCGACGATGGTCGCGAGCCCCAGCACGCCCGCGACGCCGGCCTGCGGAAGCTGGCCGTTACGGGCCCGACGCGCCTCGGCGCGCCGGCGGGCCGCGGCACGCTCCTCGCGCTCCCGCAGCTCGCGACGCGAGCGCGGTGCCGGCACGCTGGCGGCCTCCGGCGCCGAGGACCGGGCCCTGGGGACGGCGCCCGCCGGGAGAGCGCCCGCGGGGAGGGCGCCCAGCTGGTCCGCGACCGAGGGGGTCGGCGCCGACGCCCGGCGGCGCACCGCGGGCCCGTCGGCGCGACGGCGTCCGCGCACCTTCTCCGGCGGTCGACGAAGGGGCGATCCGTCGGCGCGGTGCGATGCCACGGGTCAGCGACCTCCGGGAACGGCGAGCGAGCAAGGGGCGTGCGAAAGCCCACCGGACGGGTGGGCGAGTCACGGAACTATAACGGGCGGACGGGGGTCCGGGGCAAGTCCATGATCATGTGGCGTTCATCGCACCGGGGTGCGCTGGGCCGGCGAGCGCCGTGTGACGTCACGGATCTCACCGACGAGCTCCTCCAGGACGTCCTCGAGGAACAGGACGCCGACGACGGCACCGTCGGCGTCGAGCACCCGGGCCAGGTGCGCCCCGCTGCGCTGCATCGACGCCAGCGCGTCCTCCACCTCGTCGTCGCAGTGCACCGACACCAGCGAGCGGACGCGCTTCTCCGGCACCGGCCGGCCGTGGTCGTCGTCCTCGGCGTAGAGCACGTCCTTGAGGTGCAGGTAGCCCTCGAGCTCGCCGTCCGGCCCGGCCAGCGGGAACCGGCTGAAGCCGGTGCGCCCCACCATCCGCTCGACGTCCGCCGGGGTACTGCCGACGGGCAGGACGACGACGTCGGCCCGGGGCACCATCACGTCGGCGGCGACGTGGTCGGAGAACTCGATCGCCCCGGTGAGCAGGCCGTGCTCGTCCTCCAGGAGCCCCTCGCGCTGCGACTCGGTGACGATCGAGTGCACCTCCTCCGCGGTGAACGCGGACGCCACCTCGTCCCTCGGCTCCACCCCGCCGAGACGGATCGCCCGGTTGGCGACGGCGTTGAGCGCGCGGATCACCGGTGAGACGAGGCGCGCCACGAGCACCAGCGGCGGTCCCAGCACCAGGGCTGCCCGCTCGGGACCGGCGATGGCGATGTTCTTCGGCACCATCTCGCCGACGACGACGTGCAGGTACACCACGACGCCGAGCGCCAGGGTGAACGCGACGGGGTGCACCAGGGCGTCCGGCACGCCCCACCGCTCGAACCACGGCTCGATGAGGTGGGCCAGCGCGGGCTCGGCGACGGCACCGAGGCCGAGCGAGCACACGGTGATGCCGAGCTGCGCGCAGGCGAGCATGAGGGAGACGTGCTCCATCGCCCACAGCGTCGTGCGGGCGGCCCGGCTGCCGGCCTCGGCCCGCGGCTCGATCTGGCTGCGCCGGGCCGAGATGACGGCGAACTCCGCCCCCACGAAGAAGGCGTTGCCGAGCAGCAGCGCGACGCCGAGGAGCAGGGCGGTGACGTCGCTCACGGCGCCTCCTGCGCGACCGGCACCGGCCGGAACCGCAGCCGGTCGATCCGGCGGCCCTCGAGCCGCTCCACCCGCAGCACGCCGCCGGGGACGACGACCTCGTCGCCGACCCTGGCCAGCCGGCCGAGCCGTGCCATGACGAAGCCTCCCAGCGTCTCGTACGCGGCGTCCTCCGGGATGTCGGCTCCCAGGCGGTCACGCACCTCGTCGGGCCGCAGCAGCGCGGGCACCATCCACGACCCGTCCCTGAGCCTGCGGGCACCGGCGCGGGCCCGGTCGTGCTCGTCGGCGACCTCGCCGACGAGCTCCTCGATGAGGTCCTCGAGCGTGACCACGCCGGCGGTGCCGCCGTACTCGTCGGTGACGACGGCCATCTGCAGCCCCTGGTCGCGCAGCATGACGAGCAGGGGGTCGAGCCTGACGGTCTCGGGCACGCGCAGCGCCTCGGTCATCAGCGCGGCCGCCGGCACCTCCGCCCGCCGGTCGTGAGGGACGCCGATGGCCCGCTTGACGTGCACGACGCCGACGATGTCGTCGAGGTCGGAGTCGATGACCGGGAACCGCGAGTAGCCGGTGGCGCGCGCCAGGCGGACGACGTCCGCCGCCGTGTCCTCCCGACGCACGCTGACCATCCGGACGCGGTGCGTCATGACGTCGGCGGCGGTGTGCGTGCTGAAGCCCAGCGAGCGGGCCAGCAGCGTGGCCGTCCCCTCGTCGAGCGTGCCTGCCGCGGCCGATCGGCGGACCAGGGCCGCCAGCTCCTCCGGCGAGCGGCTCGACGACAGCTCCTCCTGCGGCTCGATGCCCACGGCGCGCAGGATGCGGTTCGCGGACCCGTTGAGCAGGCGGATGAGCGGGTGCATGACGAACGTGAACGCCCGTTGCAGCGGCACGGACCACCGGGCGGTCGCCATCGGCGCCGAGATCGCGAGGTTCTTGGGGATGAGCTCGCCCACCAGCATCGAGGCCAGCGTCGCGAGGAACATGCCGAGCGCGACCGAGACGCCGGGGACGGCGGGCTCTGGCAGGCCGGCGGACTCCAGCGGCCGGCTCAGCAGCCGGGACAGGGACGGCTCGACGAGGTAACCGACCAGCAGCGTGGTGAGCGTGATCCCGACCTGCGCGCCGGACAGCTGGGTCGACAGCGTGCGCAGGCCCTCGAGGATGCCCGCGGCCGACCGGTCACCCGCGTCGCGAGCGCGCTCCACCGCCGGACGGTCGAGGGTGACCAGCGAGAACTCGGCGGCGACGAAGACGCCGGTACCGAGGGTGAGGAGGACGCCGAGCCCGAGGAGGAGCCACTCGGTCAGCACGGGCGTCCGCCGGTACTTGAGGGCTCGGTGGTCCCGTCAGCCAGACCGTGGTCCTGCGGGCGGCCGGACGCCGCAGCGCCGGCCGGAGGAGGATGATCGTCCATCGCCCGCCCATCGTACGGGCGGCCCGCCTCACCGGCCACCGCACGTCACCACCCCGAGGGCAGCGGCCGGCCCTCCTGGTACCCGGCGTCGGACTGGACGCCGACCACGGCCCGCTCGTGCAGCTCCTCGAGCGACGCCGCGCCCGCGTAGGTGCAGGCGCTCCGCACGCCGGCGGTGATGTGGTCGACGAGGTCCTCCACCCCCGGCCGCTCCGGGTCGAGCAGCATGCGGGAGCTGGAGATGCCCTCCTCGAACAGCGCCTTGCGGGCTCGCTCGAAGGGGCTGTCGCGCAGGGTCCTCGCGGCGACGGCGCGCGCCGAGGCCATCCCGAACGACTCCTTGTACGGCCGTCCGCTCTCGTCGGTCATGAGGTCGCCGGGGCTCTCCAGGGTGCCGGCGAACCACGAGCCGACCATCACCTGGCTGGCGCCGGCGGCGAGCGCGAGGGCGACGTCCCTGGGGTGGCGCACCCCGCCGTCCGCCCACACCGAGGCACCCAGGGCGCGCGCCGCCGCGGCGCAGTCCAGCACCGCAGAGAACTGGGGACGCCCGACCGCCGTCATCATCCGCGTCGTGCACATCGCGCCCGGCCCGACGCCGACCTTCACCACGTCGGCCCCGGCCTCGACGAGGTCGCGGACGCCGTCCGCGGTCACGACGTTGCCCGCGACCACCGGCACCTGCGGGTCGAGGGCACGGACGGCGCGCAGCGCGGCCAGCATCTTCTCCTGGTGGCCGTGCGCGGTGTCGACGACGAGGACGTCGGCGCCCGCCTCGAGGACGGCGCGCGCCGTGCTGGCGACGTCGGCGTTGATCCCGATGGCGACCCCGATGCGCAGGCGGCCGGCCGCATCGAGCGCCGGACGGTAGATGCGGGAGCGCAGGGCGCCGCGACGGGTCAGGAGGCCCACGAGCCGGCCGTCGTGGACGACCGGTGCGAGGCTGCGGCGGGCACCGTCCAGGACGCCGAACGCGCGCTCCAGCCCGCCGTCGCCGAGCACGTCGTCCCGCTCCAGCACGAGCGGCTCGGTCGTCATCACGCGGTGGGCCTGCGTGAAGCGGTCGACACCGGCGCAGTCCGCCTCGGTGACGACACCGACGGGCCGCCCCTCGTCGTCCACGACCACGGCGGCGCCGTGGGCCCGCTTGGGCACCAGGTGCAGGACGTCGGTCACGGTGTCCGTGGGGCGCACCGTCACCGGCGTCTCGAGCACGGGGTGGCGCGACTTGACGTCGGCGACGACGGAGGCGACGACGTCCAGCGGGATGTCCTGCGGCAGCACGGCGAGGCCCCCGCGCCGGGCGACGGTCTCGGCCATCCGCCGGCCGCTGACCGCGGTCATGTTGGCGGCGACGAGCGGGACGGTCGTCCCGGTGCCGTCGGTGGTGGCCAGGTCGACGTCCAGCCGGGACGCGACCGCCGACCTCGCCGGGACGAGGAACACGTCGGCGTAGGTCAGGTCGTAGGGCGGGGTCGAGCCGTCGATGAATCGCACGGGAGGCCATGGTCGCACGTCCGGACCCCGGCATCCGGCCGCCGACCCCGCTCGTGTTGGATGGGCCAGGCAGAGTGATCTTGGGGGTGGGTGTCGATGGCGGCCAGCGACCCGGGCTTGGTGGAGATCCAGGGGCTGAGCAAGCGGTTCGGCTCGGTCCAGGCCGTCGACGACCTGACGTTCACGGTCGAGCCGGGCCGGGTGACCGGCTTCCTCGGGCCGAACGGTGCCGGCAAGACGACGACGCTGCGGATGCTGCTCGGCCTGGTGCGGCCCACGGCCGGGACGGCGACGATCGGCGGCCGCGCGTACGCCGACCTGCCGGCCCCGCAGCGCACGGTCGGCGCGCTGCTCGAGGCGAGCGACGTGCACCCGGGCCGCAGCGGACGTGACCACCTGCGGGTGCTGGCGCTCACCGCCGGCGCCTCGCGGGCGCGCATCGACGAGCTGCTGGCGCTGGTCGGGCTCACGGACGCGGCGAACCGCCGCGCGGGCGGCTACTCGCTGGGGATGCGCCAGCGCCTCGGGCTCGCGGCGGCCCTGCTGGGCGACCCGCGCGTGCTGGTGCTGGACGAACCGGCCAACGGGCTGGACCCGGAGGGCATCCGGTGGCTGCGCTCCTTCCTCCGTGCCCTGGCTGCCGAGGGGCGCACCGTGCTCGTGTCGAGCCACGTGCTCTCGGAGGTGCAGCAGACGGTCGACGACGTCGTGATCATCGCGCGCGGCCGTCTGGTCCAGCGGTCCTCCCTCGCGGAGCTGGCCGGTGACGCGGCCCGCAGCGTCCGCGTCGTCGCCCCCGACCCCTCCCGGCTGGTCGAGCACCTGCAGGGGGCAGGGCTGTCGTGCTCGCCGGTGGACGGCGCCGTCCACGTCACCGGGGCGACCACCGCCGAGGTCGGCCGGCTGGCGTTCGCCGCCGGCGTGGAGCTGCACGAGCTGAGGGTCGAGGACGAGGGGCTGGAGCAGACCTTCCTTCGGCTGGTCTCCGACGAGGGGAGCGTCCGATGAGCACGGCCCTGCACGTGGAGCTGCGCAAGACCCTGACCACCCGGATGTGGTGGGTGCTCATGCTGGTGATGGCCGGCTACGTCCTGGTCATCACGGCCTTCCTCGCCCTGTCGTTCACCGTCACCGGGCAGAGCGCGATACCCGGCGCGGCGGCACCGTCGCTGGACGACCCGACGGTGCGGCTCGCGCTGTACACGCTGGCCATGCCGCTGGCCTACGTCTTCCCGGTGCTGGTCGGCACGCTGGCCATCACCAGCGAGTACCGCTACCAGACGCTGACGTACACCTTCCTGGCCGAGCCCCGGCGCGCGACGGTGCTGGTCGCCAAGCTCGCGGTAGGCACGACCTTCGGTCTGCTGCTCGGGCTCGTCGGGGTGCTGGCCGGGGCCGGCGCGGCCGCCGCGGTGCTGGCCGCCACCGGCAACGAGGTGGGGCTGGACGGCGACGTCGTCCGGGCGCTGGGCCAGACCGTTGTCGGCATGGGGCTGTGGGCCGCGCTGGGGGTCGGCGTCGGCGCACTGGTGCGCAACCAGGTCGCGGCGATCGTCGTGGTCGTGGCCTTCTCCCAGCTCGTCGAGCCTCTGCTGAGGTTCGGCCTGGGCGCCTGGGAGGCCACGCGGGAGCTGTCGCAGTACCTGCCCGGCGCCGCGGGCGACGCGATGGCCGGCGCCAGCCTGTTCACCCTCGGCACGCCGATCCAGCTGCTGGAGTGGTGGCAGGGCGGCCTCGTCCTGGCCGGCTACGCCGCCGTGCTGCTGGCGCTCGGCGGCGTCTCCACGCTCCGGCGCGACGTCGCCTGACGCGCCACGGACGTCCGCGACCGCCGGCCGTGGGCCGACGTGTGAGCGGCCGGGCCTGCGGACTAGGGTGGACGTCGGCGTCCGTTCACCTATGCGACCGTGGAAGAGGGCGATCCTCGCCGTGTCCCAGACCGAGTCCTCCGGTTCCCGTACCACCGGCCCCGAGCAGGCCTCGTCCGCGCCGGAGGGTGCGGCGTCGGCCTTCGGCCCGAACGAGTGGCTGGTCGACGAGCTGTACCAGCGGTACCTCGAGGACAAGGAGTCCGTCGACCGGGCGTGGTGGGACTTCTTCGAGGACTACCGGCCGCCCGAGGGACCGCACGGCCAGGGCACGGCGCCGGACGACCACGCGGGCCGGCCGGCGCCCGCTGCCGGCGCGCCGGGGGCCGACGCCCCGTCGGACGGTCGCGGCGGTCGCGCCGTGACGCCCGCCTCGCAGGCCCAGGAGGCGCAGCGGCCCGCACCGGGACCCGCTCCCGAGGCCGAGGCCAGCCGTCCCGAGGGTGCGCAGCGCGACTTCCAGCGTGCCGACGACCTGGTCGCCGCCGGCCGCGCGCCGGTGCCGGCCGACCGGGAGCCGGTGACCCCGCCGGCCCCGCCGGTCACCGCGGCGGACAAGCCCCGGGGGGACGCCGCGGGCGAGACGATCGAGCCGGTGCGGCTCAAGGGCCCGGCCGCCCGCGTGGTCGCGAACATGGAGACCAGCCTCGAGGTGCCGACCGCCACGAGCGTCCGCGCGGTGCCCGCGAAGCTGCTCGTCGACAACCGCATCGTCATCAACAACCACCTCGCGCGCGCCCGGGGCGGCAAGGTCTCGTTCACGCACCTCATCGGCTTCGCCGTCGTCGAGGCGCTGTCGGACATGCCGGAGATGAACTACGGCTACGTCGAGATGGACGGCAAGCCCGGCGTGCTGAAGTCCGAGGAGGTCAACCTCGGCATCGCCATCGACCTGGCGAAGGAGGACGGGTCCCGCCAGCTGCTGGTGCCCGCGATCAAGGGCGCCCAGGCCATGGACTTCGCGCAGTTCTGGGCCGCCTACGAGGACGTCGTCCGGCGCGCGCGTCACAACAAGCTGGCGGTCGAGGACTTCCAGGGCACCACGATCAGTCTGACCAACCCGGGCACCATCGGCACGGTGCACTCGGTGCCACGGCTGATGAAGGGCCAGGGCGCGATCATCGGCGTCGGCGCGATGGACTACCCGGCCGAGTACCAGGGCGCGTCCGAGGAGACGCTGGCCCGCCTCGCCGTGAGCAAGGTCCTCACCCTCACCTCGACGTACGACCACCGCATCATCCAGGGCGCGCAGTCCGGGGACTTCCTGCGCATCGTGCACGCCAAGCTGCTCGGCGAGGACGGGTTCTACGACCGCATCTACACCTCGCTGCGCATCCCCTACGAGCCGGTGCGGTGGGTCCGCGACATCTCCGTGTCGCACGACGACGAGATCAACAAGACCGCGCGGGTGTTCCACCTCATCCACGCCTACCGCGTGCGCGGTCACCTCATGGCCGACACCGACCCGCTGGAGTACCGCCAGCGCCGCCACCCGGACCTCGACGTCCAGACGCACGGCCTGACCCTGTGGGACCTCGAGCGCGAGTTCCCGACCGGCGGCTTCGGCGGCAAGCCGGTGATGAAGCTCCGGCACATCCTCGGCGTGCTGCGCGACTCGTACTGCCGCACCGTCGGCATCGAGTACATGCACATCCAGGACCCGGAGCAGCGGCGGTGGATCCAGGAGCGGGTCGAGAAGCCGTACGCGAAGCCGACGCGCGAGGAGCAGCTGCGGATCCTCAAGCGGCTCAACGCCGCCGAGGCGTTCGAGACCTTCCTGCAGACCAAGTACGTGGGCCAGAAGCGGTTCAGCCTCGAGGGCGGCGAGAGCGTCATCCCGCTGCTCGACTCGCTGCTCTCCGAGGCTGCGCACGCGGGCCTCGACGAGGTCTGCGTCGGCATGCCTCACCGCGGCCGGCTCAACGTGCTGGCGAACATCGCCGGCAAGAGCTACGGCCAGATCTTCCGCGAGTTCGAGGGCCAGCAGGACCCGCGAAGCGTCCAGGGCTCCGGCGACGTGAAGTACCACCTCGGCACCGAGGGCGAGTTCACCGCCGAGAACGGCGACAGCACCAAGGTGTACCTGGCCGCCAACCCGAGCCACCTCGAGGCCGTCAACCCCGTGCTCGAGGGCGTCGCACGCGCCAAGCAGGACCGTCTCAACCTCGGCGGCTCCAGCTTCCCCGTGCTGCCCGTGCTGCTGCACGGCGACGCCGCGTTCGCCGGCCAGGGGGTCGTCGCCGAGACGCTCAACCTGTCGCAGCTGCGCGGCTACCGCACCGGCGGCACCGTGCACGTCGTCATCAACAACCAGGTGGGGTTCACCACCGCCCCGGCGTCCGGCCGCTCGTCCTTCTACTCCACGGACGTGGGCAAGATGATCCAGGCGCCGATCTTCCACGTGAACGGCGACGACCCCGAGGCGTGCGTCCGGGTGGCGCGCCTCGCCTTCGCCTACCGGCAGGCCTTCGACAAGGACGTCGTCATCGACCTCGTCTGCTACCGCCGCCGCGGTCACAACGAGGGCGACGACCCGTCGATGACGCAGCCGCTGATGTACTCCCTCATCGAGGCGAAGCGCTCGGTGCGCAAGCTGTACACCGAGTCGCTCATCGGTCGCGGCGACATCAGCGTCGAGGAGGCCGAGCAGGCGCTCAAGGACTACCAGCAACAGCTGGAGCGCGTGTTCGCCGAGACCCGCGAGGCGCAGGCCGAGGACACGCGCGGCCACGACGGCGCCGACGCGCCGGGTGGGCTGGAGAAGCCGCAGTCGCAGCAGGACGAGTCGGTCACCGAGGTGCGGGACACCTCCGTCAGCCTCGAGGTGCTCAAGCGCATCGGCGACGCGCACGTCTCGCCACCGGCGAGCTTCACGGTGCACCCGAAGCTGCGGCCGTTGCTGGAGAGGCGCTCCCAGATGTCCCACGCGGGCGGCGTCGACTGGGCCTACGGCGAGATCCTCGCGTTCGGCTCGCTGCTGATGGAGGGCGTCCCCGTGCGGCTGGCGGGTCAGGACAGCCGGCGCGGCACGTTCGTGCAGCGCCACGCCGTCCTCACCTGCAAGACCACCGGCGAGGAGTGGACGCCGCTGCTCTACCTGTCGGACGACCAGGCGCGGTTCTGGGTGTACGACTCGCTGCTGAGCGAGTTCGCGGCGATGGGCTTCGAGTACGGCTACTCCGTCGAGCGGCCCGACGCGCTCGTGCTGTGGGAGGCGCAGTTCGGCGACTTCGCCAACGGCGCGCAGACGATCCTCGACGAGTTCATCTCCTCCTCGGAGCAGAAGTGGGGCCAGCGCTCCTCGGTCGTGCTGCTGCTCCCCCACGGCTACGAGGGGCAGGGCCCGGACCACTCGTCCGCCCGCATCGAGCGCTACCTGCAGCTGTGCGCCGAGGACAACATGACGGTCGCGATGCCCTCGACGCCGGCGTCGTACTTCCACCTGCTGCGGCGCCAGGCGTACGCGCGTCCGCGCAAGCCGCTCGTGGTCTTCACGCCGAAGTCGATGCTGCGCCTCAAGGCCGCGACCTCGGGGGTGGACGACTTCACGACCGGCGCCTTCCGGCCGGTGATCGGCGACACCGGCGAGCACCTGGACGCCGGCCAGGTCGACCGGGTGCTGATGTGCTCCGGCAAGGTCTACTACGACCTGGTGGCGCACCGCGAGAAGTCCGGTGACCGGCGCACGGCGGTCGTCCGTGTCGAGCAGCTGTACCCGCTGGACCGCGAGTCGCTGACCGAGGCGCTGAGCCCGTTCGGTGACGCCGAGCTCGTCTGGGTGCAGGAGGAGCCGGCGAACCAGGGGCCGTGGCCGACGCTGGCGCTCGCCATGCCCGAGCTGCTCGGCGGCCGGGGCCTGGGCCGGGTCAGCCGCCCGGCGTCCGCCTCGCCGGCGACCGGGTCGACCCGCAAGCACCAGGCCCAGCAGTCCGAGCTCGTCGAGCGGGCCTTCCGGCGCTGACCCACCCGGTGCGTGATCATGGGGCGTGCCACCGCCGAGGTGGCGGCCCGCATGGCACGACGCGAAGGAAGGACGCCCGAGGTGTACTTCACCGACCGCGGCATCGAGGAGCTCGAGTCGCGCCGGGGTGACGAGGAGGTCTCGCTCGCCTGGGTCGCCGAGCGCCTGCGCGAGTTCGTCGACCTCAACCCGGAGTTCGAGACGCCCGTCGAGCGGCTGGCCACCTGGCTCGCCCGGCTGGACGACGAGGTCGACGAGTGAACACGGTGACCGACGCCGCCACCGGACGGCGCGTGTGCGTCGTCGGTGACGCGCTCGTCGCGGGGGTGGGTGACCCGAAGGCCCTCGGCTGGGTCGGCCGGGTCGCCGCCCGCACCCCGACCGAGGTGCCACCGGTCGCGGTCTTCCCCCTCGGCGTCCCCGGGGAGTCGACCGCCGGCCTGCTCGCGCGCTGGCGTGAGGAGACGGCCCTGCGCTTCGCCGACGGGGCCGACAACCGCCTCGTGATCGGCCTCGGCCACGCCGACCTCGCCGCCGGCCTGTCGACCGCGCGGAGCCGCCTCAACCTGGCCAACGTGCTCGACGAGGCCGAGTCCCGCCACGTGCCCGCGTTCGTCGTCGGCCCCCCGCCGACGCTCCAGCAGTCGCAGAACCCCCCCATCGGCGAGCTGGCCGAGGCCTTCGGCGACGTCTGCCGCCGCCGCGACGTCCGCTTCGTCGACTGCTACGCGCCGCTCGTCTCCCACGACCAGTGGTACGCCGACCTCGCCGGCGGCGACGGCGTGCACCCCGGGCAGTCGGGCTACGGCCTGATGGCATGGCTCGTGCTGCACGGCGGCTGGCACGAGTGGCTCGGGGTCCCCACCGACCAGTAGGTCCTCCCTCGTATCGGACCCCGCACAGCACGCGATTTGGCCAAAGCGCCCCGCGTTGTCGGTACCCGTCTCTAGAGTGCTGACCGTGATCGGGGGATTGCACAGCGCTGACATCGCTCGACCCCTGGGGGTGCTCTGGGGCAAGTCGAACGCCGGGGGGTCGTCGCACCTGCTCCTGGCCCACCTTCTCGACACCGCCGCCGTCGCCGAGCTGCTGTGGGACCGGTATCTGGCTGCCTCGTTCGCCGACCAGATAGACGCCTGCTGCGACGGACAGGGGCGAGAGCTCTTCTCCCTGGTGTGCGGGCTGCACGACGTCGGAAAGGCCTCCCCTGCCTTCCAGAGCAAGGACGTCGCCCTCGCGCAGGCGGTGCGGGCCAACGGGCTCACCTGGCCCGAGCTGACCCGGGCCGGCGCCCAGCGCTGGCACCACACGCTGGCCGGCGCTCACCTGCTGCGCCGCGTCCTGAAGTCCGCGGGATGGGGCCGGGAAGCCATCGCATGGGTGTTGCCGTTGGTGGCTGGGCACCACGGAGTGGTCCCGGACAGCAGCCGCTGGGTCGAGCCGCCGGAGCGGGGGCACGTCCAGGGGCTCGGGGCGTGGCTGACCGCTCAGGACGCCCTCGTCGCCGCCGTGCTCGACGCCCTCCACCTGGACCTGCGCGCGGCGCAGCCGTCGACGGTGCCCTCCCGCGGCATACAGCTCGCACTGGTCGGCTCCGTGATCATGGCCGACTGGATCGCCAGCGACGATCGACAGTTCCCGGGCATCCCGGCCCTGACCGGGGTCTCCATGGACCGTGCCCGGCAACGCGCGGCGGCCGCCTGGAGCCGGCTCGGCCTGGCAGGAGGCTGGCGCCCCGACCGGCTCGCCCCGGACGACCGGCTGGTCGAGCGGCGATTCGGGGTCGCGGCCCGCCCGGCGCAGACGGACGCCGTCATGCTCGCCGAGCAGATGGAGGCACCCGGGCTGCTGCTCCTCGAAGCGCCGATGGGAGAAGGCAAGACCGAGGCCGCGCTCGCCGCGGTGGAGGTGCTGGCCCGGCGGTTCGGAGCCAGCGGCGTCTTCGTCGGGATGCCCACCCAGGCCACCAGCGACCCGATGTTCGGCCGGGTGCGCGCCTGGCTGCGCTCGGTGGACCCGAGCGTGCCGCTCGCTCTCTTGCACGGCAAGCGCCAGTTCAACCCCGAGTGGCAGACGCTGCTGGACCAGGTCCGGTTCAGCGGCGTCCACGACTTCGGCATGGACGACGTCTACGGCATGCCGGTCCCGCCCGCCACCAGCGAGCGTCCGGGAGAGGTACCGGCGGAGTGGTTTCTCGGGCGCAAGCGCGGACTGCTCGTCCCCGTTACCGTCGGGACCGTCGACCAGTTGCTGCACGCCGCAACCAGGACCCGGCACGTCATGCTGAGGCACGCCGGCCTCGCTGGCCGCGTCGTGGTGCTCGATGAGGTGCACGCCTACGACGTCTACATGGCCCAGTTCCTCTTCGAGGCGCTGCGTTGGCTTGCTGACCAACGCGTTCCGGTCGTGCTGCTGTCGGCGACATTGCCCCCCGCGTTGCGGGCAGACCTGGTGCGCGCCTACCTCCAGGGAGCGTCGCGGCGGGTGGACCCGGATCTCACCGGCCTGCCCGATGCTGACGGCTACCCCCGCACCACGTCGGCCTGCAACCCTTCTGGCGGTCCTTCGTTCGCCGTGGCCACCTGTACACCATGGCGCCCGTCGACCCAGGTCTCGGTCGAGGTGCTGGAGGAGGCGCCGGCGGCGTCACCGGATGCCGTGGCACGGTGCGTGACCGATGCGGTGCAAGAAGGCGGCTGCGTCCTCGTCGTCCGCAATACCGTCGCCAGGGCACAGCAGACGTACGCTGCGATCCGCCGGTCGCTCGGTGACGACGCGGTCCTCCTGCACGCCCGGCTCACCGTCGGGGAACGCGCGGACCGCGCGGAGCGAGTGCTCGTCCAACTCGGGCGGCCGGTCGAGGGCAATCGGTCGCCTCGGCCCGCCCGACTCGTCGTCGTCGCGACGCAACTGGCCGAGCAGTCGTTCGACGTCGACGTCGACCGTCTCGTCACCGACCTCGCGCCGATCGACCGCCGGCTGCAACGCGTGGGCCGGATGCACCGGCACGACCGTCCGGAGCAGACTCGCCCACCGGCGCTTCGCCGACCGCGGATCGTCGTCAGCGGCATGCAACGCCCCCTGGGCGCTCCACCCCGCTTCCCGCCGGGCAGCACGGCGGTGTACGGCGAGCATCTGCTGCTCCGAGCCGCAGCCCTGGTGGCAGAAGCAGCCGACGGGGCTGGATGGTCAGTGCCCGCTGACGTCCCGGGACTGGTCAGCCGTGGCTACAGCGACGACCCGGGGCTCCTGGCCGACTGGCTCGAGACCGCGAACCGTGCACGGGAGCGCTGGGAGGCACAGCAGATGCAGCGCACCGCACGGGCCGGCGAGTTCCTGCTGGCCGGGCTCCAGGAGCTGGGCAAGCGGACGCTGGCCGGG
>JBKHXE010000146.1:0-9820 GCA_046566185.1 Actinomycetes bacterium
ACGAGGTCAGCCGGTCGCTCGCGGCCTGCGAGGGCGCCGTCCTGCTGGTGGACGCCGCGCAGGGCATCGAGGCGCAGACCCTCGCCAACCTCTACCTGGCGATGGAGAACGAGCTCGAGATCATCCCGGTGCTCAACAAGATCGACCTGCCGGCCGCGCAGCCGGAGAAGTACGCCGACGAGCTCGCCGGCCTCATCGGGTGCGACCCGGCCGACGTCCTCAAGGTGTCGGGCAAGACCGGTGAGGGCGTCGAGGTGCTGCTCGACCGCATCGTCGAGCGCGTGCCGCACCCCGTCGGCGACCCCGCCGCCCCCGCCCGCGCGATGATCTTCGACTCGGTCTACGACACCTACCGCGGCGTCGTGACGTACGTCCGCGTCATCGACGGGCAGCTCACGCCGCGCGAGCGGATCGCGATGATGTCGACCCGCGCCACCCACGAGCTGCTGGAGATCGGGGTCATCTCACCGGAGCCCACCCCGTCGAAGGGGCTCGGCGTCGGCGAGGTGGGCTACCTCATCACCGGGGTGAAGGACGTGCGGCAGTCCAAGGTCGGCGACACCGTCACCGACGCCGCCAAGCCGGCGTCCACCGCCCTCGGCGGGTACCGCGAGCCGAAGCCGATGGTGTTCTCCGGGCTCTACCCGATCGACGGGTCGGACTACCCGATCCTGCGCGACGCGCTCGACAAGCTGAAGCTCAACGACGCGGCCCTGGTGTACGAGCCGGAGACCTCCGCGGCACTGGGTTTCGGCTTCCGCTGCGGCTTCCTCGGCCTGCTGCACCTGGAGATCGTGCGCGAGCGCCTCGAGCGCGAGTTCGACCTCGACCTCATCTCGACGGCACCGAACGTCGTCTACCACGTGACGATGGAGGACGGCACCGAGGTCGAGGTGACCAACCCGAGCGAGTTCCCGGCCGGCAAGGTCGCCGAGGTGCGCGAGCCCGTCGTGCGCGCGACGATCCTCGGGCCGAGCGAGTACATCGGCGCGGTCATGGAGCTGTGCCAGCAGCGGCGCGGCTCCCTGCGGGGCATGGACTACCTGTCGGAGGACCGCGTCGAGATGCGGTACACGTTGCCGCTCGCCGAGATCGTGTTCGACTTCTTCGACCAGCTGAAGTCGCGTACCCGCGGCTACGCCTCGCTGGACTACGAGGCCGAGGGCGAGCAGTCCGCGGACCTCGTGAAGGTCGACATCCTGCTGCAGGGGGAGCAGGTCGACGCGTTCAGCGCGATCGTGCACAAGGACAAGGCCTACGGCTACGGCGTGATGATGGCCGGCAAGCTCAAGGACCTCATCCCGCGGCAGCAGTTCGAGGTGCCGATCCAGGCCGCGATCGGCTCTCGTGTCATCGCACGCGAGAACATCCGCGCCATCCGCAAGGACGTGCTCGCCAAGTGCTACGGCGGCGACATCTCGCGCAAGCGCAAGCTTCTCGAGAAGCAGAAGGAGGGCAAGAAGCGGATGAAGATGGTCGGTCGGGTCGAGGTCCCCCAGGAGGCCTTCATCGCCGCGCTGTCCTCCGACTCCGACGGCGACAAGGCCAAGGCCAAGAAGTAGCGGCGCGCATCTCCCCGCGGGGTTGACCGTCCGTTTACTGTGCCGCCATCAGCGGTCGCAGCGGGGCGGCCGCTCGATCGGGCGGAGGCTGCCGTGAGCACGACGACCCCAGTGACGTTCGCGGTCCCGGACGACGAGCGCCGGGCGTACGAGGCGGCGATGGCCGCGGCGCCCGCGTCCGTGGGGGCGATGTTCCTCGACCGCGTCGCGACATCGGCGCAGGCCGAGGCCTTCCGGTCCCCGGACGGCGCCGGCGGCTGGACGTCGTGGACCTGGGCGCAGACCGCGGACGCCGTCCGCGAGGTCGCGGCGGGCCTGCTCAGCCTCGGCGTGTCGGCCCAGGAACGGGTCGCCATCGCCTCCGGCACGCGCATCGAGTGGGTCCTGGCCGACCTCGGCATCATGTGCGCCGGGGCGGCGACGACGACGGTCTACCCCACCTCGACGTCCGAGGACGTCGAGCACATCCTGCGCGACTCCGGCTCGCGCGTCGTCGTGGCCGAGGACGCGGCGCAGCTCGCCAAGGTGCGCGAGCACTGGGACGCGCTGCCCGACCTCGCCTACGTCGTCCTCGTCGACGGCCACGACGGCGACGACCGGGTGCTCACGTGGGGCCAGCTGAGGCAGCGCGGCCAGGAGCACCTCGCCGTGGCGGCGGACGCCGTCGACGCGGCGGTCGCGGGCGTGGGCGAGGCCGACCTCGCGACGCTCATCTACACCTCCGGCACGACCGGCCGGCCCAAGGGCGTGCGACTGCCGCACCGGTGCTGGATCAGCACCGCGCTGGCCATCGAGGCGACCGGCATCCTCACGCCGGAGGACCTGCAGTACCTCTGGCTGCCGCTGTCCCACTCCTTCGGCAAGGTCCTGCTGACCGGTCAGGTGCGCATCGGCTTCCCGACGGCGGTGGACGGCGACCTCGACCGCCTCGTCGACAACCTGGCGGTCGTGCGTCCTACGGTGATGGCCGGGGCCCCCCGCATCTACGAGAAGGTGCACGGCAAGGTCGTCGCGACCACCGAGGCCGAGGGCGGCGCGAAGCTGAAGATCTTCACGTGGGCCATGGGCGTCGGTCGGGAGGTGTCGGCGCTGCGCCTCGCCGGCCGCGAGCCGTCGGGACTGCTGGCGGTGAAGCACAAGGTCGCCGACCGGCTCGTCTGCGCCAAGCTCCGCAACCGGTTCGGCGGCCGGATCCGCTTCTTCGTCTCCGGCGCCGCCGCGCTGTCGAAGGAGATCGGCGAGTGGTTCCACGCCGCGGGCATCGTCATCCTCGAGGGCTACGGCCTCACCGAGACGTCCGCCGCGGCCTTCGTGAACCGCCCGTCCCGGTACCGCTTCGGTGCGGTCGGCCTGCCGCTCGCCTGGGCCGAGGTGCGGCTCGACCCCACCGACAACGAGGTGCTCGTCCGCGGCGCCGGCGTGATGGACGGCTACCACAACCTCCCCGACGAGACCGCGGCGGTGATGGCCGAGGACGGCTGGTTCCGCACCGGTGACATCGGCGACATCACCCCCGAGGGCATGCTGCGCATCACCGACCGCAAGAAGGACCTGTTCAAGACCTCGGGCGGCAAGTACGTCGCGCCGTCCGCGATCGAGTCCCGCTTCAAGGCGATCTGCCCGTACGCCAGCCAGGTCGTCGTCCACGGCGACGGCCGCAACTTCGTCTCCGCTCTCATCACTCTGGACCCCGACGCGGTCGCGGTCTGGGCCGGCGAGCACGGCATGGACGGACGGGCCTACAGCGACGTCGTCACGTCGCCCGAGTGCCGGGCGATGGTGCAGGACTACGTCAACCGGCTCAACGCCACGCTCGGCCGGTGGGAGACGATCAAGAAGTTCGAGGTCCTCGCGCGCGAGCTCACCGTCGAGGAGGGCGACCTCACCCCGTCGATGAAGCTCAAGCGCCGCGCGGTGGAGCGCAAGTACGCCGACGTCCTCGAGGGCTTCTACAGCGGCTGACCCGTCGACCCCTCGAGTGTGACCGCGGCGACCAGCACGTGCTGCGGGCCGGCGTCGCCGCCGAGGTACCGCACGCCCGTGTCGCGGAACCCGGCGCGCTCGTACGCGGTGATCGCGGCCGGGTTGCGCTCGTTGACGGTGAGGACGACGAGGTCGGCGTCGTCGTACAGCCCGGCGGCGAGCGCCGGCACCTGGGCGGCGGCCGCGGTCCCGATGCCGCGGCCCTGGTGCCGCGCTGCGACGTAGAACCCGCGCAGCAGCGCGGCCCGCTCGGGCGCGTCGACGAGCTCGTCGAGGTAGCCCTCGCGGTCCAGCACGCCGAATCCCACGGGCTCGCCGTCGGCGCAGACGGCGAAGGGCGTTCGCGCCGGGTTCGTGATCGCCTCCGGCAGAGTGCGGTCAGCCGAAGCCGAGAACTCCTCCTGCTCGGGGGCCGGCCGGAGCGCCACGAGGGCCAGGCGCAGGGCCTCGTCGGCGGGGTCGACGACGACGAGGCGTACGGCGGGGGCGCTGGTCACCGTGCGGACGCTAGCAAGCGACACTGGAGGCGTGAGTCCCTCGACCCTGCCGGACGGCGACCCCGCGCCGCCCGACGGCCTGCTGCCGCCCACCGCGGCCCAGGGAGCGGACGAGCGCGCACTCGGCGTCTACGTGCACGTGCCGTTCTGCCGAGTGCGGTGCGGCTACTGCGACTTCAACACCTACACCGCCTCCGAGCTGGGCCCTCCGGACCTGCCGGGCGCCGGACAGACCGGCTACGCGGGCGCGGTCGGCGACGAGATCGCGCTGGCCGCAACTGTTCTCGAGGCGTCCGGCGTGACGGCCCGGGTCGCGTCGACCGTGTTCGTCGGCGGCGGGACCCCGACGCTCCTGCCGCCCGGCGACCTCGCGGCAGTGCTGGACGCCGTCCGCGGCGCCTTCGGGCTCGACCCCGACGCCGAGGTGACGACCGAGGCGAACCCCGACTCCGTCACGCCGTCCTCGCTCGAGGCGCTGGCCGCCGCGGGGTTCACACGCGTCTCGTTGGGCATGCAGTCCGCCGTCCCCCACGTGCTCGCCACCCTCGAGCGCACGCACGACCCGGCCCGCGTGCCCGACGTCGTCCGGTGGGCCCGCGACGCGGGGATGCAGGTGAGCCTCGACCTCATCTACGGCACGCCGGGAGAGTCCGCGGACGACTGGGGCCGCAGCCTCGACGCGGCGCTGGCCTGCGAGCCCGACCACGTGTCGGCCTACGCGCTCGTCGTCGAGCCGGGCACCCGGATGTCGGTGCAGGTGCGCCGCGGCGAGCTGGCGATGCCGGACGACGACGACCTCGCCGCGAAGTACGAGGCGGCCGACGAGGCCCTCGCCGCCGCCGGGTACGGCTGGTACGAGGTGAGCAACTGGGCGCGGACGTCGCAGGCCCGATGCCGGCACAACCTCGGCTACTGGCGCGGCGACGACTGGTGGGGAGCCGGGCCGGGTGCCCACAGCCACGTCGGCGGCGTCCGGTGGTGGAACCGCAAGCACCCCTCGGCGTGGGCGGCGCGGCTGGCCGCCGGCGAGAGCCCCGCGCAGGGCCGCGAGGTGCTGGACGACGAGGCCCGCCGGACCGAGACGGTGATGCTCGGCGTCCGGCTCGCCGACGGGCTGCACGCCTCGGCCCTGCCGACCGCGGGTCGCGAGGCGCTGGCCGACCTGACCCGTCGCGGTCTGGTCGACGCCGCAGCAGCCGCCCGCGGCCGCGTCGTGCTGACGCGGGGCGGGCGGCTGCTGGCGGACGGCGTCGTCCGGACGCTGCTCGGCTGGTGACTCAGCTCACCAGCCGCCAGTTGATCGGGTAGCGGTAGTTCTCGCCCTTGTTCGCGGCCAGGCCGCCGAGGATCGGGAACAGGATGTTGAGCACGATGAGGGCGAAGAACAGGATCCCCGCGAGGCCGAACGTGACGACGGTGAGGATGCCGACGACCACGTAGGCGATGAGCAGGGTGATGTTGAAGTTCAGCGCCTCTCGCGACTGCTCGCGCACGTACTGACCCCGGTCCTTCTGCACCAGGTAGACCACCAGGGGCGCGAGGAAGCCGAAGAGGATGGCGCCGAGGTGCGCGAGCATCGCCCACATCCGCTGGTCCGAGGGGCTCAGCTCGCTGCTGTAGCCACCGGCGCCGGGTGCGGACTGGGGGTACGCCTGGTAGTCGGCGGGCTGCTGAGCGGCGGGTGTCGGCGCGGCGGCGGGCGGCGGTGCGTAGGCCGGCGGCTCGTCCGCGGGCGGGGTCGCGCCGTAGGCAGGTGGGGTCGTGCCGTAGGTCGGGGGCTCCTGCGGTGGCGGCGCCGGCTCGCCGGTTGCCGGCTCGTCCTCGGGGCGCTTGTCGGGCTGGTCGGTCACGGGTGCTCCCTGGGTGGCTCTGGGCGGCGTGGCGCCGCCGATGTGATCACGGTAGCGGCGCAGTCAGGAGATGAAGCGGATTGTCAGCGGGTAGCGGTAGTGGCGTCCGTTCGCGGCGTCGACCGCGGCCAGGACGACGAGCACGAGGTAGGCGAGTCCCAGCGCGATGAGCAGCGGGAACCCGACGAGCAGGACGACGAGGATCGCGGCCACGACGATGTAGATGAGCCACGTCAGGTTGAAGTTCAGTGCCTCGACGGCATGGCGGCGGACGTAGGGGGACCTGTCGCCGAACACCAGCAGGACGACGAGAGGGCCGAGGAACCCCAGCGCGAGGTAGGCGGCGAGGAAGCTGGACAGGTGGGCCGCGACCGCCCAGTTGCGCTCGGACTCGGGGGACATGGAGGTTCCTTCTCGATCGGCTGCCGGCGCGGTGCCGGCATCTGGCTCGACCGTAGGTTCCGCCGCGCCCGGCCGACACCCGGCTCACCGCCGATCCGGGGTGGGGCCACCCCCACGCTGGTGATCAGGCAGTCGTGCCGCCTGCGGAGGTGGCGGGACTGCACGATCACCGCGGGGAGGGGGATCAGGTGTCGCCGGGGTCGGCGGTGACGAAGTCGATGAGCTCCTCGACGCGTCCGAGCAGCTCCGGCTCGAGGTCGGCGTAGGTCCGCACGGTGCCGAGGATGCGCTGCCAGCCGGCCGCGATGTCAGCGGCGCCGGTGTGCGGCCAGCCGAGTGCCGCGAGCACGCCCTCCTTCCACGGCCTGCCTCGCGGCACGCTCGGCCACGCCTCGATGCCGAGACGGTGCGGCAGCACGGCCTGCCAGACGTCCACGTACGGGTGGCCGACGACGTGCACGTGCCCCGCGAAGCGGCTCTGCCGCAGCGTCTCGGTGGCGATCCCCGCCTCCTTGCTGCCGGCCACGAGGTGGTCGAGCAGGACGCCGAGCCGCCGCCCGGGGCCGGGGGAGAACTCGCGGACCGCGGCCGCCAGGTCGTCGACGCCGTGCAGCGGCTCCACGACGACGCCCTCGACACGCAGGTCGTCTCCCCACACCTTCTCGACCAGCTCGGCGTCGTGCCGGCCCTCGACCCAGATCCGTGAGCCGCGCGCCACCCGCGCGCGCTGCCCGTGCACGGCGACCGAGCCGCTCGCCGTGCGGGTCGACCGGGTGGGGCCGCCGGTGGACGGGCGGGGCGCGACGAGCCGCACCGGGGCGCCGTCCAGCAGGAAGCCCGGGCCGAGCGGGAAGGCGCGGGTGCGGCCCCGGCCGTCCTCGAGGTGGACGACGTGCGCCCCGCCCGCCTTCTCGACCCGGACGACGGCGCCGCACCAGCCCGTCTCGACGTCCTCGACGACCAGACCGGGGTCGGCCGGGACGTCGGTGCTGCGGCCGCGCGGAGGGCGTCGCCAGTCGGTGGCCAGGACGTCGGTGCCGTAACGGTCGCTCACGCCGCGCGACCGTAGCGGCTGGCGCCGCCGCTGCCGGGCAGCCACGAGCGGGACGACGTAGACTTGGCACTCGCTTGACGTGAGTGCCAGCGATCGCCGAGGAGGTGCGAGATGTCCGACGACCGGCGGCTGTCCGTGCTGCGTGCGATCGTCGAGGACTACGTGGCCACCCGTGAGCCCGTGGGCTCCAAGGCGCTCGTGGACCGCCACCACCTCGGCGTGTCGCCGGCGACCATCCGCAACGACATGGCAGCGCTGGAGGAGGAGGGCCTCATCGCCCAGCCGCATACCAGCGCCGGGCGCGTGCCCACGGACAAAGGCTACCGGCTGTTCGTCGACCGCCTCTCGGAGGTCAAGCCGCTGTCGCCGGCCGAGCGCCGGGCGATCCAGACCCTGCTGCAGGACGCCGTCGACCTCGACGACGTCCTCGACCGCACCGTGCGCCTGCTGGCCCACCTCACGCACCAGGTGGCCGTCGTCCAGTACCCCTCGCTGAGCCGGTCGCGCGTGCGGCACGTCGAGCTGGTTCCGGTGGGGGGAGGCCGGGCCCTCGTCGTCCTCATCACGGACACCGGCCGCGTCGAGCAGCGCACGGTGGACATCGGTTTCGACCCCGGCGACACGCTCGTCGGCGAGCTGCGGGCGCGACTCAACGAGGCGACGTCCGGCCGGCCCCTGCAGACGGCGCTGTCGGCGCTGGAGGCGCTGCCGGAGTCGGTGCACCCGGACGACCGCGAGACCGCGCGGCGCGTCGTGGTCGCCCTCCAGGCGGCGCTGGCCCAGCAGCGGGAGGACCGCATGGTGCTGGCCGGGACGGCGAACCTCGCTCGGGCGGGCACCGACTTCTCCGCGTCGATCGGGCCGGTGCTCGAGGCGATCGAGGAGCAGGTGGTGCTGCTGCGGCTGCTCTCGGAGATGGCGGACGACCCGGCCAGCGGCGTGTCGGTGCGCATCGGCCATGAGAACCTGCACGAGGGGCTCGTCACGACGTCCGTCGTCTCGAGTGGCTACGGCTCGGCCGGTGAGATCGCCCGGCTCGGCGTCGTCGGCCCCACCCGGATGGACTACCCCACCACGATGGCCGCCGTGCGAGCCGTGGCCCGCTACGTCTCGCGCATCCTGGCGAGCTGACCGGCGTCCTCAGGACGCACCGACCCGACCCCCGACAGGGAGCGACCACCAACGGTGAGCGACCACTACGCGGTACTCGGCGTCAGCCGTGACGCCACCGCCGAGGAGATCAAGAAGGCCTACCGCAAGCTGGCCCGGCAGCTGCATCCCGACGTCGGGGGCGCCGAGTCGGCCGAGCGGTTCAAGGAGGTCTCCGCGGCGTACGAGGTGCTGTCCAACCCCGACAAGCGGCGCGCCTACGACATGGGCGTGGACCCCAACGGGACCGGTGGTGGCTTCGGGCCCGGCTTCGGCTTCAGCGACATCTTCGAGACGTTCTTCGGCGGCGCCGCCGGCCAGCGCGGGCCGGCGCACCGGCGCCGCCGGGGGCAGGACGCCATGATCCGCCTGGACGTCGACCTCGCCGACGCCGTCTTCGGCTCCGAGCGGGAGCTGCAGATCGACACGGCGGTGATCTGCCCCACGTGCCAGGGTTCGTGCTGCCAGCCGGGGACGTCGCCGCGCACGTGCGACGTGTGCGGGGGGCGCGGGCAGGTGCAGCGGGTGGCGCGCTCGTTCCTCGGCCAGGTGATGACGACGTCCCCGTGCCCGACCTGCCAGGGCTTCGGCACGGTCATCCCCGACCCGTGCCTCGAGTGCTCCGGCGAGGGCCGAGTGCGCTCGCGCCGCTCGCTGACGATCAGGGTGCCGGCGGGGGTCGACACCGGCACGCGCATCCAGCTGGCCGGCCAGGGGGAGGTCGGCCCGGCAGGGGGCCCGCCCGGCGACCTCTACGTCGAGGTGTCGGTGCGGCCGCACGAGACGCTGACCCGCCGCGGCGACGACCTGCACTGCACGGTGAGCGTGCCGATGACCGCGGCCGCGCTCGGGACGACCCTGCGCCTGGAGACGCTCGACGGCCCCGAGTCGGTCGACGTCCGGCCGGGTACGAACAGCGGTGAGGTGCTGACCCTGCGCGGCCTGGGCGTCACCCACCTGCGCAGCCCGGGCCGGGGTGACCTGCACGTGCACGTCGAGGTGCAGACACCGACCCGGCTCGACGAGGAGCAGGAGCGCCTGCTGCGCGAGCTGGCCCGGCTGCGCGGCGAGGAGCGTCCCGAGGGCCGGCTCGAGGCCGCGCAGGCCGGCGTCTTCTCCCGCCTGCGGGACCGCTTCGCCGGCCGCTGACCCCACCCCCCCGTGATCAAGGAACTGAGGCGTGATCAAGGAAACCGAGTACGAGACGGTCGTACCCGGTTTCCTTGATCACGCCTCAGTTCCTTGATCCCGGGGGGGGTGGGGTCAGCGGCCGGCGAAGCGGTCCCGCAGGCGGGAGAAGACGCCGGCGTGCGCGGCCTCGAG
>JBKHXE010000147.1:0-20504 GCA_046566185.1 Actinomycetes bacterium
TGTTCAGCCACCCGATGTCGTACTTGGGCACACCGCCCTCGAACACCAGCCAGGGCAGCTTGGAGACCCAGTAGACCATCGGGATCGCGATCGTCTCGAACGGGATGATGAGGGTCGCGATGATGGCGACGAGCACGACCTTTCGGCCCGTCCACTCCATCCGTGACAGGGCGAAGCCCGCCATGCTGTTGACGAAGAGCCCGAGGACGACGATCGCGGTCGTGATGAGCACCGAGTTGAGCAGGAAGCGGTTGAAGGGCACGCGGTCGAAGACGCCGGCGTAGTTCTCGAGGCTCACGTCGCCGACGGGGACGAACGCCCGCCACGAGTCGACGTCCGCGAAGATCTGCCGGTCCGGCTTGAGGCTCGAGACGAACATGAACACCAGTGGGAAGAGGAACAGCACGGCGAGCAGCACCATCGGCAGGTAGGTGAGGACCCTGCTGCGGGTCGAGGTGGCCATGGTCAGTCCTTGTCTCGGGTGAGGTGGCGCTGGACGAGGGCGATGACGAGCACGAGCACGAAGAAGATCAGCGAGATCGCCGCGCCGTACCCGACCTCCTGCTCGCGGTACCCCTTGCGGACGGCGTGGTAGATGATCGTCGTCGTCGAGTCGGCGGGGCCGCCCTGCGTCATGACGTCGATCTGCGTGAACAGGCCCAGTGCGGCGATGGTGATGGTGACGAGGACGAACACCATCGTGGGGCGAAGCCCCGGCCACGTGACGTTGGCGAACGTCTGCCAGCGGCCCGCACCGTCCATCTCGGCGGCCTCGTACAGCTCCTCGGGGATGGTCTGCAGCCCCGACAGCCAGATGATCATGTGGAAGCCGACGGCCTGCCAGACGGACAGCACGACGATGGCCGCCAGCGCGGTGGAGGGGTTGTTCAGCCACGCGGTGCCCTGGACGGCGCCGAACGTCACGGTGTCGAGCACCGAGTTCACCAGGCCGTCGTCCTGGTACATGAACTCCCACAGCACCGACACCACGACGATCGACGTGACGACCGGCACGAAGAACATCACCCGGAACGCCGTGACTCCGCGCAGGCGCCGGTTGACCAGCAGGGCGAGCACCAGGCCGAGGCCGGCCTGCACCGGCACCACGACCGCCGCGAACAGGAATGTGTTGAGCAGCGACCGCGTGAAGACAGGGTCGTTGGTGAAGGCCCGGACGAAGTTGTCGCCGCCCACGAACCGCGGCGGATTGGGCGAGATCAGCCGAGCATTGGTGAACGACAGTCCGAACGCCAGGACGACTGGGACGACGAGGAACAGGACGAGCAGGACGACGGCGGGGCCGACGAGCGCGTAGGCGGAGCCTCGGTGACCGCCGCCGTTGCGACGGAACGTCTTCAGCGACGGAAGGCGTCGCGCCGAGATCGACGTGGCGCGGGCGAGCGGCGCCTGCTGGACGGGTAGGGACATGTGGTCCTCCTCGGTGGGTCCGGACGCCGTGGCGTCCGGACCCACCACCGGGACGGACGGCTCAGGAGCCGTAGCCGTCGTTGGACTCGATGTTGGTGTCGATCTCCTGGACCGCCTGGTCCAGCGTCGCCTGCACGTCCGCGCCGTTCATGATGTCCTTGGCGGCCTTCTCGAAGGTGCTGGAGATGACTGCGTAGGCCGGCGTCGGCGGGCGGATGACGGCGTACTCCTGCGAGAAGTCGACGAACGGCCGCAGCGGGGAGCCCTCCGCGAAGTTGGCCGACGCGGCGACCGCCTCCTCCGTGGCGGGGATGACGATCTGCTTGTCGCTGAACGCGGTGATGTACTTCGTGTCGAAGCTGAACTCCAGGTACGCCCGTGCGCCGTCGGCGTCCCTGCAGCTCGAGGAGATGCCCCACTGCCACGAGGCGCCGCCGATCTTCGGTCCCTCGCCGAGGTCCGGCGGCGGGAGGATCAGCAGGTCGTCCCCGACGGCGTCCACGGAGTCGGAGGCGTTCCAGACGCCGGTGTAGCTGAGCGCCACGTCGCCGTTGTTGAACTCCTCGTTGCCGACCGTCCCGGAGTCGCTCGCCAGGCCGCGCTCGAACAGGCTCTGGAACCAGGTGAAGAACACGACCGCCTCGGGGCCGTTGAGGACGCCGTCTGCGGAGAGCATGGTGTCGCGGTCGATGAGGTCACCGCCGGCGCTCTGCAGCAGCGGCGAGTACGCGTAGGGCCACCACTCGCCGGTGTCCTCGGCCCCGATGTCCAGCGGCGTGGCGAAACCGGCCTCCTGCAGCGTCACCAGCGCCTGGTCGAACTCCTCGGCGGTCCACGGCTGCTCCATCGTGGGGACCCGGATGCCGTTCTGCTCGAGCACGGACTTGCGGGCGAAGATCCCGAGCGCGGCGTCCCAGTAGCCGGCGGAGTAGATCTCGTCCTGGTACACGCCGACCGCGCTGGGCAGCAGCTGGTCGGTGATCTCGGTCGGCAGGCCCAGCGGCTGGATGTAGCCGGCCCAGGCCCAGTTCGGCACGATCGGCCCGTCCATGTCGAGCAGGCAGGGCAGGTCGTCGGCGGCGGCCGCCGCGACGATGGCGTCGTTGTAGGCACCCTGGGGGAACGACTCCATGACGACCTCGTAGTCGTCCTGGGAGGCGTTGAAGTCGGCGATGATCTGCTCGTAGACCTCGAGCTCGGCCGGGTTGCCGGCGGAGTGCGTCCACATCGTCAGCTCCGTCGGCCCGGACCCGTCACCTCCACCTCCTTCCCCGGCGCGGCCGCACGCGGCCAGGACCAGGGCCCCGGCCGTGGCGAGGGCTACCATCGACAACAAGGACTTGCGGTTCACCGTGACTCCTTTTCTGGTCCTCCGACGGGCAAGGTCGGACGGACCGGTCGCGCGGGGGTCGACCGACGCCCGCGTGTGCATCACCCGCCGCCGGGCAGGCTGCTCTGATCGGCGTCAGCCCGGCGGCGGTCCCACTGACTGGCGACGCACCAGGGGACAGGGCATGAGCACGGGATCGCCGGGCTCCTCCCTCCCCTGGCCGTCGAGGTGCGCGAACAGCGTCTCCATGGCCCAGCGGCCCATCTCGTAGTGCGGCAGCGCCACGGTGGTGAGCGGCGGGTCCAGGTCCGCGGCGATGTACTGCTGGTCGTCGTACCCGACGATCGAGACGTCCTTGGCGATCTGCAGCCCGCGGTGCCGCACCGCACGGTAGGCACCCATCGCCATCCGGTCGTTGAAGCAGAAGATCGCGGTCGGCCGTTCGCCGTCTGGCCGGTCGAGCAGCGCCGCCGCGGCCGAGCTGCCTCCTGCCGCGGACACCTCGTCCCTGACGTGCAGCGTCCCGTCGAACGGGATGCCGGCGCCGCTCAGCGCGTCCTGGTACCCCGCGAGGCGCAGGTGCGAGGCGACCGGCTGCAGGTCGTCGTCGACGAAGGCGATGCGGCGGTGACCCGCGTCGATCAGCTCCTGCGTCGCGGCCCGGGCGCCGCCGCGGTCGTCCGGGACGACGGCCGCGTAGCCGCCGGCCCGCGGCCTGGCGTCGAGGAAAACGGTTCCGGGGGGCAGCTTCTCCGGCGGGTCGACCACGCGGTGGTGCATGAAGGCGTACACGACGCCGGCCACCTGCTGCTGCAGCAGCAGGTCGAGCGCCTGCCGCTCGGTCTCGCGGTCGTCCTCGGTCTCGAGCTGGAACAGCAGGTAGCCCCGCTCCCGCGCCGCCTCGTGCGCCGCCTTGACCATCGCGACGGCGAACGGCGTGGTCGCGATCTGGTCGGTGAGCAGTCCGACGGTGCGGGTGCGCTTGGTCCGCAGGCTGCGGGCCAACGAGTTCGGCGCGTAGCCGAGGTCGGACGCCGCCTGCCGCACCCGGTCCCGCGTCGCCTCGGTGATGCGGGTCCCGGTCCGGCCGTTGAGGACGAGCGACACGGTCGCCGGGGACACCCCGGCGCGCCGCGCCACGTCCTTGATGCCGATGCGGGCCACCGCGAGGCTCCCTTGATAAACCGATTTAGCGAAGGAGTCTGGGTGACGAGGGCGGCGCTGTCAAGAGGGTGGGTGCCGTCAGTGGGGTTCGAGGACGCCGGGCCGCCAGGCGTCGCGCGCGACGAGCACCTCGCGCAGCAGGTCCGGCCGGTCGGTGATGACACCGTCGACGCCGTCGTCCAGCAGCCGGTGCATCTCGGCCGGCTCGTCGACGCCCCACACGAGCACGCGCAGGCCGTACCGGTGGGCGCGCTCGACGAGCGCCGGCGTCGCGACGCGGCGACCGGCCAGCCGCCGCGGCAGGCAGACCGCACGCGCGCCGCGGGGGTCCAGCACCGACCCGCGCACCAGCCGGGCGACGGACCCCCATCCCAGCGTCCGGGACACGTCGTCGCCGACACGGCTGCAGGCGTCGTGCAGCGTGGCGTCCCACGTGCCGGCGAGCGTGACGCGCCCGGCGGCACCCACGTCGCGGACGACGTCCACGAGGCGGCCGACTTGGGCCGGCTGCTTGACGTCGAGCAGCCAGCGGACACCGGGCCAGCGCGTCAGCAGGTCGTCCAGTCGCGGCACGCGCTCGGCGTCCAGCACCGGCAGGGTGCGCAGCTCGGACCAGGTGAGGTCGGCGACGCTGCCGGCGACGCCGGTGACCCGCCGCAGCGTGCGGTCGTGGAAGGCCACGCATACGCCGTCAGCCGTGACGCGCACGTCGGTCTCGAGGTACGAGAGGCCGAGCGCGAGGCTGCGTCGGAAGGCGGTCACGGTGTTCTCCGGCGCCAGGCCGGCCCCACCGCGGTGCGCGACCGCCAGCACGCTCACGCCGAGCGCTCCGCCGGTGACGCCGCGCCGTGCAGCGCGAGCATCGTCTCCACGGTGCGGTCCCAGGTGAACTCCTCGGCGCGCGCCCGCGCCGCCGCGCGGCGCCGAGCGACCGGCCGGGCGAGTACGTGCTGCACCGCTCCGGCCAGTGCCACGGGAAGCGGCGGCGCGCACCGGCCCGCGTCGCCGACCACGAGCTCGGCGAGCGCGGAGGTGCTCGAGGCGACGACGGGCGTGCCGCTCGCGAGCGCCTCGAGCGCTGCGAGACCGAACGTCTCCACCGGCCCCGGCGCGAGGACGACGTCCGCGCCGCCGAGCAGCTCGGCCACCTGGCGTCGTCCTTGCACGTGGCCGAGGAACGTGACGGGCAGGTCGCGGGCCCGTCGCTGAAGCCCGCGCATCGCCGGTCCGTCGCCCGCCACGACGAGCCGTGCAGCAGTCCCGTTGTCCCGCAGCACGCGCAGCGCGTCGACGGCGAGGTCGGGGCGCTTCTCACGCGAGATACGGCTGCACAGCACGATACGGGGACCGTCGTCCCCGGCACCCGGACCGGGCGGGAACGCCGCGAGGTCCACCCCCAGCGGCACGTGCGCCACCGGCACCTCGATGCGCTGGAACTCCTCGGCCGCGAACCGGGTCGTGGCGACCACGCGGTCGAAGGCGGCGGCGGTCGTCGTGTTGTGGCGGTCCGCGAGCGAACGGGCGGTGCGCTCGGGCAGGTGCGCGTGAGCGCGCAGCAGGCCGTCGACGCGCTCGTGCGCGATGACCGTGGACGGCACTCCCGCCGAGCGCGCCCACGGCCCCAGGGCGCGCAGGGACAGGCGGTCGGAGACCTCGAGCCGGTCCGGCGCCAGCCCGTCGAGCTCCCTGCGCACCCGCGACAGGTCGAGCAGCACCCGGTAGCCGCCCGTGCCCGGCACTCGCGGGCCGGGCAGCTGTACCAGGCGCCCCCAGTCGTGCTGCTCGTCGCGCGAGGCGGGCCCTGGGACGAGCAGCACCATCTCGTGCCCGCGCTCTGCGTAGCCGCGACCGAGCGCGTGCACCGTCGTGCGGATGCCGCCACTGTGCGGCGCGTAGGCGTTGGTGACGTGGACGACGCGCACGCTCACCCCACCGGCCGGCGACTCGTCACGCGGGCGCTGTCGTAGAAGCCGAGCAGCTGCTCGCAGACCACCGGCCACGTGCGGGAGCGGACCGACCGGTGCGCCGCGTCTCCCATGGCGCATCGCTTCGCGTCGTCCCCGACGAGGTCGGCCACCGCGGCCCGCAGCGTCGCGAGCTCCCCGGGCGGGTAGACCCAGCCGGTCCGGCTGCTGTCCACGAGCTCGGCGGTCGCGCCCGCGCCGACCGCCACGACCGGCACACCGCTGGCCATCGCCTCCTGCGCGGACTGGCAGAACGTCTCGTGCGGTCCGGTCGCGACGGCGACGTCGAGGCTCGCGACGGCGCGGGAGAGCTCCTCGCCGCGCAGCAGACCGGTGAAGTGCGCACTCGGGAGTGCTTGCCGGAGAGCAGGTTCCGCCGGCCCCTCGCCGACGACGACGAGCTGGACGTCGGGCAGGTCGCTCAGCGCGGCCAGGTCCTCCACCTGCTTCTCTGCGGCGAGCCGGCCGACGTACCCCACGAGCCGGCGTCCGCCGCCGATCCGCTCGCGCAGCGCCGGGTCACGGTGGCGGGGAGAGAACGCCGTCGTGTCGACGCCGCGGGGCCACAGGTGCACGTCCTCGACGCCGTGACGCCGCAGGTCGTCGGCGGAGGTCCGGGACGGCGCGAGGGTGAGGGCCGCCCGGTTGTGCACCGAGCGGATCCGGCGCCAGACGACCTCGCCGGTCGCCCCGAGCCCGTAGCGGGTCGCGAAGCCCGCGACGTCCGTCTGGTACACCGCGACGACCGGCACGCCGAGGCGCGCCGCGGCGCGCACCGCCGGTCCGCCGACGGCGAACGGCGAGGCGAGGTGGACGACGTCCGGCGCGAAGGCCTGCAGCTCCCGGGCGATCTGCCGGGCGGTCGCGACCGGGACCCGCACCTGCGGGTAGCCGGGCATCGGCATGGACGGCAGCGCCGTGACCCGCGCGCCCTCGCACGCCGACGGTGGCGTGCCGGGCGCCAGCACGAGGGCGGCGTGCCCCTCGCGCCGCAGGTGGCCCAGCACGCGGACCACCGAGTTGGTGACCCCGTTGACGTGGGGCAGGAAGGACTCCGTGACGACCGCGACCCTCACGCTTGCCGAGACAACCAGGCCTCAGGTCGCACCGACCGACGTCCGGGTGTCGCGTCGGGGACGATCACGCGAACACGCGGGGACGGCGCGGGCGTGAGATCGTGCGCCCATGCCCGTCTTCGCCCTGCACTACGCGTACACCGACGACACCGCGGCTCGCGACGAGCACCGCGCCTACCTGTCGCGGCTGGCCGACGAGGGGGTCGTGCTGGCCCCCGGGCCCTACGCGCCGGGCGGCCCCGACGGCGCCCTGACGAGATTGAAGATCTTCATGCGGAAAGCCTAGTAGTAGGACTTCGTTAGCTCGGTAGAGGGCCTGTGCGAAACGCCCGATTTGCTGGGACTTTGTAAGGCCTCTGACGGGACTCGAACCGTCGACCCCCTCCCTACCATCGCAACCCACGGCGCCGGGCCCCCCGTGCGCCTACCTCGCGGGAGTCGGACATCTCGCCAACTGCGCAGGAAAGGATGGCGCGCCCAGCTTCGTGGACTCCTCCTCGTGCTGCGCGAGCAGCTCACACGTCAGCAGAACAACGATTGCAGCTCTGGCGGCACGCTGGCGCGCACCTATAGTCTGCCTAAACACGAGGAGGCGAACCGTGTCACAAGGAGCTTCGATCGTCGAACACTGGGCGACAGGCGACGTCTACGCCTTGATCGTCTCCGCACTGGAGGCGTCGGCGAAGCCTCTCGATTCGTTGACGGTGGAGGACCTGGCGCCGGTCGACCACTTCCACGCTCGTGGTTTTTCCGCCACCGTCGAGCTCGGAGACCACCTGCCTGTCAAGGCAGGCGACCACATCCTCGACATCGGCTGCGGCCTCGGCGGGCCGGCGCGCTACTTCGCGCAGCGCTTCGGCTGCACGGTCAGAGGGATCGACATCACCGCACCATTCGTCGAGGCGGCGAACAAGCTCACGGCCTTGCTCGATCTGGGGGACAAGGTCTCGTTCGAGCAAGGCGATGCACACCACCTCCCCTACGCAAACGACTTCTTCGACGGCGCCTACAGCCAGCACGTCACGATGAACATCGCCGACCGAACGCAGTTTTTCGGCGAGGTGTGGCGTGTGTTGAAGCCCGGCGGCTTCTTTGCTCTCACGGAACACGGCCTCGGGCGCAATGGCAATCCCCATCATCCGGTCCCCTGGTCCGAGGACGGGGAAGGCGAATGGCTGGCAACACCGGCGCAGACGCGCGACCTGCTCACCGCTGCCGGCTTCGTCGATGTCGAGATCGAGGACACGGGGCCGAAGTATCTCGAGGCCTACCAGGGCGTCCTTGCGCTCGCCGCTCGTGGCGAACTGCCACCGCTCGGGCTGCACCTGCTAATGGGTCAGACCGCGCCTCAGAAGGTCCGCAACGCCGCCCGTAACATCGAGGAAGAGCGAACACACCCCGTTCAGGTGCTCTGCCGGAAGTCGCGCACCTGATCTAGCGATCGCCGCGTCGACCCCCTCCTTACCATGCGCTGCACGCGGCAACTGGTCGCAATCAACGGCAACGGTTTTGGCTTGTCTTTCGCGGCTTCGGCCGCAACGCTCTAACGCCGGCGAGACTCTCCGTCGTGAACGGCGCGAAGCCCTGCTCCTGTAGGGGCACGAGTCAGTCCTGATCATCGTGCGCGCCGCGAGCGCGGCCGACGTCGAGGAGCTGGTGACGGCAGACCCCTTCCGCAGCGAGGGCGTGGTCGCCGGCCACACCGTCACGCAGTGGCAGCCGATCATCGGCCGCTGGGCGGCCGACCTGGCCTGAGGAGCCGGCCGGACCCTCACCGTCGCCGGACGAGGCGGACGGTGAACGTGCCGTCCCCGGGCAGCAGGTCGACGCGGTCGCTGAGCTGCCGGGCCAGCCACAGGCCCATCCCGCCGGACGCCATCCGGTCCACGCCGGGCGGCACGTAGCCGACGGCGGGGTCGTCCAGCCCGGGGCCGTGGTCGGTCACCGTGACGACCACGCGGTCCGACGGCACCCACACCTGGATGCGCGCCGGTGGTGTCGCGTGCCGGTAGACGTTGGACACCAGCTCGTTGACGGCGACGACCACGTCGTCGACGACCGAGGGGGCGACCCGGTCAGCCGCCAGGACCCGCCGGACGGCGTCCCGCAGGGGGCCGAGCGCGGGACGCCCGGCGACGTCCAGCGCGGGGGCGGTGCCCTCCACCGGGTCCGGCTCGGTGTGGGCGAGGCGGTGCAGCGTCACCTGCGGGTCGACGTACGCCGCGTTGGGGCGCCTGGTGTCCCCGGCGCGGACGTGCCGGTGGGTCTGCTCACCGGCACGGCGCACGGCCACCGGCAGCTCGTCGTGGACGACGCAGACGACGTGAACCGGCAGGTCGCCGAGGACGGCGTCGAGCATCGCCTCGTAACGGGTCCACTCGGCGCGCTCGCCGGGGTCCTCCAGGCTGCCGACCTCGCCCAGCACCGTCACGTGGGGCGTGCCCGTCGCGAGGTCGTGCCGGGCAGCGGTGCGCAGCGACGTCAGGGCGGCCGTGGCGTTGCGCTGGACGCGCTCGCGGTCGAGCGCCTGCAGGGGGGCCCGCGGGCCGAGCTCCGCCAGGACGTGGTCCCGGACCTCGTCGGAGCACAGCAGCAGACCGCTGCCGCCCGACTCGATCGACGACGACAGGTGCCGGGTCGCCCCGTGCAGCAGGTGCTCCGGGTCGGAGAACGGCAGCAGGTCGTGCTCGAAGCGCCGTGAGCGCGTCGACCTCACAGCGCCCTCCTCACAGACCGGTCTCAATCGCACGGTCCCCATGAGGCCCCGGAGCAGGTGCACCGGACAATGGCCCAAGGTCCCCACCGCGCTGTGCCGGCCAGTCTCGCACCCCGGCCGGGAAACGGCCCGACGAGGTCGCCTCCTCGCGCCGTGGCTACCGTGGCGGCCCGTGACCATCGCCACCCGGGCGCAGCCCGTCGCCGACGTCGTCCGCAACGGTGTCGTGGAGTCCGTCCACCACGGGCACGTGAGCGTGCTGGCACCCGACGGCACCGTGGCCGCCTCGATCGGCGACCCGGACGCCGTGATCTTCCCGCGGTCGTCGCTCAAGCCGGTGCAGGCGGTCGCCATGCTGCGCCACGGGCTCGACCTGGACGGCGAGCTGCTGGCACTCGCGAGCTCGAGCCACTCGGGCGAGGAGATCCACCTCGACGGTGCCCGCCGGATCCTCGCCGGGGCGGGCCTGACCGTAGACGCCCTGCAGAACACGCCCGACTACCCGCTGGACGACGCCGCGGCCCTCGCCTGGCGCGCGGCCGGGCAGGGCAGGACCCCGTTGGCGCAGAACTGCTCCGGCAAGCACTCCGCCATGCTGGCGACCTGCGTGGCGGCCGGGTGGAGCACGGCGACCTACCGCGACCACGACCACCCGCTGCAGCGCGCGATCGCCGCCACGATCGCCGAGCTGACGGGCGACGAGGTCACGCACACGGCGGTCGACGGCTGTGGGGCACCGCTGTTCTCGTGCACGGTCAGCGGGCTCGCGCGGGCCTTCGCGACGCTGGCCCGGGCCGGTGCGGCCGGCGACGACTCGGCGGAGGGGCGCGTGGCCCGCGCGATCAGGGCCCACCCCCGGTACCTGGGCGGCACCGGGCGCGACGTCACCCGGCTCGTCGAGGGAGTGCCGGGCCTGGTCGCCAAGGACGGCGCTGAGGGCGTCTACGCGGCGGGCCTGCCGGACGGCTCGGCGGTCGCGCTCAAGGTGCTGGACGGGTCCCAGCGGCCGCGGCCGGTCGTGATGGCCGCGGCGTTGCGACGGCTCGGGGTCGACGAGCCGGTGCTCGACGAGATCGGCTCGGTGCCGGTGCTCGGCCACGGCGAGCCGGTCGGGTCGGTCACCGCCCGGCTCTGAGGACGCCGACCCGGCCGGGCACGATGACGGCGTGAGAGCCGTCGTCCAGCGCGTCACCCGTGCGTCCGTCACCGTCGACGGACGGGTCGTCGGCGAGATCACCCAGCCCGGCCTGCTCGTGCTCGTGGGCGTCACGCACGACGACGGCCCGGCGCAGGTGGACCTCATCGCCCGCAAGGTCGCCGAGCTGCGCATCCTGCGCGACGAGCTCAGCGCCGTGGATGCCGGCGCGCCGGTGCTCGTGGTCAGCCAGTTCACCCTCTACGCGGACACCCGCAAGGGACGCCGGCCGACATGGAACGCCGCGGCGCCCGGTCCCGTCGCGGAGCCGCTCGTCGGGGAGGTCGTCGCGGCGCTGCGGGCCCGCGGGCTGACCGTCGCCACCGGGGCGTTCGGCGCCGACATGGCCGTCGAGCTCGTCAACGACGGACCGGTGACCATCCTGCTGGAGGCGTGAGCAACTACCCTCGAGGCGTGGGTAACCTCTTCGCCGCGCAGAGCTGGGTGCTCCTGCTGCTGACGCTCGCTGCCTTCGCCATGCAGGTGTTCGCGCTCGTGGACGCCGCGCGGCACCCCGCGTCGGCGTACGAGGCCGCCGGCAAGCTGACCAAGCAGAAGTGGCTCATCATCCTCGGGGTCGCCGCGGCGATCGGCTTCATCTCGCTCGGCAACGGCGGCCTGCTCTTCCTGCTCGTCATCGCGGTGGTCGCCGCCGCCGTGTACCTCACCGACGTCCGCCCCGCCCTGCAGTCGATGGGAGGGCGCGGTCGCGGTCGCAGCAGCGGTCCCTACGGGGGCTGGTGACGTGAGGGTCGAGGCGGTCCCCGGCGACATCACCCGGCAGCGCGTCGACGCGATCGTCAACGCCGCCAACCCCTCGCTGCTCGGTGGGGGCGGCGTCGACGGGGCCATCCACGCCGCCGCCGGGCCGGCGCTGCTGGCGGAGTGCCGCCGACTGCGCGAGACGACCCACCGCGCCGGGCTGGCCGTCGGTGACGCCGTCGCCACCGGCGCGGGTGACCTGCCGGCGCGCTTCGTCGTCCACACCGTCGGCCCGAACCGCCACGCGGGCCAGACCGACCCGACCCTGCTCGCCTCCTGCTTCCGCCGCTCGCTCGAGGTCGCCGAGGAGATCGGGGCGCGGACGGTGGCGGTGCCGGCGGTCAGCGCCGGCGTGTACGGCTGGGACGTCGCGGACGTCGCGCGGATCGCGGTGGCGACCGTCCGGGAGACGGCCGACAGCGGCGCCGTGCCGTCGGTCGAGCTGGTCCGTTTCGTGCTGCTCGGCGAGCGGCCGTTGGAGGCGTTCCGCCGCGCCCTGGCCGACGCGGACGCCGCCGCGTCCCCCGACGACGCCGTGTGAGGCAGCTCAGCCGACAGGGGCGACGGCCGGCCAGGCGACCGTCACCTCCCCCAGACGCCACCGCGCCGGGCCGTCGAGCACCGGCCACCCCGCCTCGGCGACCGCCCGGCACGTCGCCGTCCAGCGCTGCCGGGCGCCGAACGGCGCCAGCGGGGCGCTGCGCTCCCAGGACTCGTCGAGCGCCGAGAGCCACGCGTGCACGCGCTCGCCGGGCACGTTGCGGTGGATGAGCGCCTTCGGCAGCCGCTCGGCCACCACGCCCGGGCGCTCGAGGCCACCCAGTCGCAGCGACACCGTCAGCGACTGCGGTCCGCCGCCGTCCACCGCCACCCACGCGGCCCGGCGCCCGATCTCGCCGCAGGTCGCGTCGACGAGCAACCCGCCCGGCGCCAGCAGCCCGGCGACCCGTCCCCAGGCCCCGGCGACCTGCGACTCGTCGTACTGCCGCAGCACGTTGGCCGCCCGCACGAGCACCGGACGGCGCCCGGCGACCGGCGCCAGCTCGAACCCGCCGAGGGCGAAGCGCAGGCCGCCCCGCTCGACCGGTCGCGCGGCGGCCACCCGCTCCGGGTCGATCTCCAGCCCGACGACCTCGACGTCCGCCCGCAGGCGGCGCAGCCGGTCGTGCAGCTCGAGCGTGGTGACCGGCGTCGAGCCGTAGCCGAGGTCGACGACGAGCGGGTCGGCGGCGCCGCGCAGCGCGGGGCCGAGCCGGTGCGCCACCCAGCGGTCGACGCGGCGCAGCCGGTTCGGGCTGGTCGTGCCCCGCGTGATCGTGCCGACCGGACGCGACGGAGCGCGGCGGCCGGCTGCGCGCGAGGGGGGCGGGGGCACCCGCCGATTGTCCCGGATCGCCCACGCCGCGAGGATGGTGCCGATCGGTCCGTCGACACCGCAGGGGGGAGGTAGCGCATGCTCCCGGTCCGCCACGGCCACGCCACGCACGTCGGGCGGGTGCGTCGCGTCAACGAGGACAGTGCGCTGGCCGAGCCCCCGGTCTTCGCCGTGGCCGACGGGATGGGCGGCCACGCGGCCGGAGACGTGGCGAGCGCCGTCGTGGTCGAGGAGCTGCGCGCGCTGGTCGGTCGGCCCGTCGACGCGCAGGCGCTGTCGGCGGCGCTGGAGGCCGCCGACCGCCGGGTCCGCGACCTCAGCGACGAGAGCGGCCGGCGGCTCGGCGCCGGGTCCACCGTCGCCGCCGCCGCGCTCGTCGACCACGACGGCACGCCGTCGTGGCTGGTCGTCAACTGCGGCGACAGCCGCGTCTACCGCTTCGCCGGCGGCCGGCTCACGCAGCTCACCGTCGACCACTCGCTGGTGCAGGAGATGGTGGACGACGGCGTGCTCACCCCGGCCGAGGCCCGACGGCACCCCGCCCGCAACGTCGTCACGCGCGCCGTCGGGGCGTCGTCTCCCCTGGAGCCCGACCAGTGGCTGCTGCCCGTGACGCCCGGGGAGCGTCTGGTCCTGTGCACCGACGGCCTGACCAACGAGGTGGACGACGACCGGCTGGGTGAGCTGGCCGGCGACGCCGCGGCGTCCCCGCAGTCGGTGGCCGAGGCGCTCGTCGAGGCCGCGGTCGACGCCGGCGGGCACGACAACGTCACCGTCGTCGTCGTCGACGTCCCGGAGCCGGCTGAGCACCCACCCCACGCTGCACCCACCCCGGCCCTGCACTAGCGTCCGACGTCGTGGTCGCGCTGACACCCGGTGCCGCGGACGTCGTGAGCGGCGACGGCCTCCCCCCGCGACGCGTGGCGATGCTGTCCGTGCACACCTCTCCGCTGGAGCAGCCGGGCACCGGTGACGCCGGCGGCATGAACGTCTACGTGGTGGAGCTGGCGCGCCGGCTCGCCGCGCGCGGTACCGAGGTCGAGATCTTCACGCGGGCGACGTCGTCCGCCCAGCCGCCCGTCGTGGAGATGACGGACGGCGTGCTGGTGCGGCACGTGCCGGCGGGGCCGTTCGAGGGGCTCGCCAAGGAGGACCTGCCGGGCCAGCTGTGCGCGTTCACCGCGGGACTGATGCGCGCCGAGGCCCGCAAGGAGCCCGGCTGGTACGACGTCGTGCACTCGCACTACTGGCTGTCCGGTCAGGTGGGCTGGCTGGTCGCGGACCGCTGGAACGTGCCGCTCGTCCACACGATGCACACGATGGCGAAGGTGAAGAACGCCTTCCTCGCCGACGGGGACAGCCCCGAGCCGCAGGGCCGGGTGATCGGCGAGGAGCAGGTGGTCGCTGCGGCCGACCGGCTCATCGCGAACACCCCCGCCGAGGCGCGCGAGCTCGTCGAGCTGTACGGCGCCGACCCCGCCCGCGTCGAGGTCGTGCCGCCGGGCGTGGACCTCGACGTCTTCACCCCGGGCGCCGGGAGAGCGGCCGCGCGCCGGGCGCTGGGGCTGCCGGTCGACGGGAGCCTGCTGCTGTTCGCCGGCCGCCTGCAGCCGCTCAAGGCCCCGGACGTCCTGGTCCGTGCCGCCGCCCGGATGCTGCGCCTGGACCCCACGCTGCGCGGCCGGCTGGTCGTCGCGGTGCTCGGCGGGCCGAGCGGCTCCGGCCTGGAGCACCCGGAGGAGCTGCACGACCTCGCCCGCTCCCTCGGCCTGCTGGGCGTCCCCGGCGTCGAGGACGTCGTGAGGTTCCAGCCGCCGGTCGACCGCGAGACGCTCGCCCAGTGGCTGCGGGCGGCGGACGTCGTCGCCGTGCCGTCCTACAACGAGTCGTTCGGGCTCGTCGCCGTCGAGGCGCAGGCGTGCGGCACGCCCGTCGTCGCCGCCGCCGTGGGCGGGCTGCGCACCGCGGTCGCGGACGGCGTCTCCGGCGTGCTCGTGGACGGTCACGACCCGGACCGGTGGGCGGCGGCGATGCTCGACCTGGTCCGCGACCGGGGACGCCGCGAGCAGCTGGCCGCCGGCGCCGTGGCGCAGGCCCGCCGGTTCGGGTGGGACGCGACCGTCGCCACGACCCTCGACGTGTACACCGCGGCCCGCACCGAGCGCACCGCGCGTCTGGGTGCACCGCTGAGTGCGCTGCCGTGAGCGAGCGGCAGCGGGCGCTGGACGTCGTCCGGGCCTGGCTGGCGGACTCCGGCCTCGACTGGGAGGCGGGCGCCCGGCCGGGCGAGCTCGTCGTCCAGCTTCCCGGCGAGCACAAGCTGCGGACCACGACGTCCCTGCTCGTGGGTGACCACTCCCTGTCGGTGTCGGCGTTCGTCATCCGCCGGCCCGACGAGAACCACGCCGAGGTGCATCGCTGGCTGCTGGAGCGCAATGCCCGGTTGCAGGGCATCGCGTTCGCGCTGGACTCCCTCGGCGACGTGTACCTCGTCGGCCGCCTGCCGCTGGCCGGTGTCACGTCCGAGTCGGTGGACACGGTGCTGGGGGCGGTGCTGTCGGCCGCGGACGGCTCGTTCGACGAGCTGCTCGCGATGGGGTTCCTGTCCGCGATGCGCCGCGAGTGGGCGTGGCGCGTCTCGCGCGGCGAGTCGGTGCGCAACCTCGAGGCGTTCCGCCACCTGCTGCAGGACTGAGGCGTCTCCGCGGCCAGTAGGGTCGCGCCATGACGTACACGCTGGTGCTGCTCCGTCACGGGGAAAGCGACTGGAACGCGAAGAACCTGTTCACCGGCTGGGTCGACGTGCCGCTGTCGGAGAAGGGCGAGGCCGAGGCGCGCCGCGGCGGCGAGCTGATGGCCGCCGAGGGGCTGCTGCCGGACGTCGTCCACACCTCGCTGCTGCGCCGCGCCATCTCCACGGCGAACCTGGCGCTGGACGCCTGCGACCGGCACTGGATCGACGTGCGGCGCAGCTGGCGGCTCAACGAGCGGCACTACGGCGCGCTGCAGGGCAAGAACAAGAAGCAGACCCTCGAGCAGTTCGGCGAGGAGCAGTTCATGACGTGGCGTCGTTCGTACGACACCCCGCCGCCGGAGATCGAGCCCGGTGACGAGTGGTCGCAGGAGGGTGACCCGCGCTACGCCGACCTCGGCGACCTGATGCCGCGCACCGAGTGCCTCAAGGACGTCGTCGAGCGGATGCTGCCGTACTGGCACGAGGCGGTCGTCCCCGACCTGCGCGAGGGCCGGACGGTGCTGCTCGCCGCGCACGGCAACTCGCTGCGGGCGCTGGTGAAGCACCTCGACGGCATCGGTGACGAGGAGATCGTGGGCCTCAACATCCCCACCGGCATCCCGCTGGTCTACGAGCTGGACGACGACCTGCGCCCGCTCGAGCGTCACGGCCGCTACCTGGACCCGGACGCCGCGAAGGAGGCCATCGCCGCCGTCGCCAACCAGGGCCGCTGACGGCGGCTCCCGTCAGGGGGTCGCGGCCTGCCCGCAGGCGGCGTCGACGTCGGCGGTGAGGCGCTCCTGCGCCGGCACCACCTCCTCGTCCGGGTACTGCTCGCTGAGCTCGACGTACCGTTGCGTCGCGGCGGCCACGGCGGCCTCGCTGCCGTCGGGCAGCTCGATCGCGTCGAGCTCGGCGTCCAGCGGCTCCCAGTAGCCGACGACGGTGGCGGCGTCGGCCCGCAGCTCCGGCCCGGCGCTCGCGACGGCCTGCTCGACGGCGCTCCAGTACTCGAAGGCCTGCTGGCTGGCGACGATGACCTGGACGCTGAAGGCCCGCGGGTCGCTGCGGTCGATCTGCAGCCGCTCGAGCTCGGCGTTGGTCGCGTCGGTGAGCCCCGCGCGGGCCGCGTCGACGGCGTCGCAGTCCACGCCGCTGCCGGCCGTCCCGGAGGGGTCGGGGGACGTCGGGCTCGCCGCCGACGTCTCGCTGGGGGACGACGAAGCCCCCTCTCCGGTGGGCGCCGTCGGCACGGGGTCGTCCGAGCCCCCGGTGCAGGCAGCGAGGGCCAGCACCGCGAGCGCGCCGACGAGCCCGAGACGGGTCACGGCGCCGACGCTACCGGCCGGTCAGGAGTGCGACCCGGTGAGGTCGCCGGTGACCAGGAAGACGACGCGGCGGGCGACGGAGACCGCGTGGTCGCCGAAGCGCTCGTAGTAGCGGCTCAGCAGCGTGATGTCGACGGTCGTCTCGGTGCTGTGCGACCACTCGGGCGACATCAGCCGCGCGAAGATCTCGCGGTGCAGCCGGTCGAGCAGGTCGTCCTCGGTCTCCAGCTGGGCGGCCGCGGCGAGGTCCCGGGTGCGGACGACCTCGCCGGCCTGGTGCGCCAGGCGCTCGCAGGTCTCGCCCATCTTGGCGAAGACGGGGGCGACGTCCTCCGGGACGGCGGGGCGGGGGAAGCGCAGCCGTGCCTGCTGGGCGATGTGCCGGGCGAGGTCGCCCATCCGCTCGATGCTGGCGCTCATCCGCAGGCTGGCGACGACGACGCGCAGGTCGGTGGCGACCGGCTGCTGGCGGGCGAGCAGGTCCACCGCCCGCTCGTCGAGATCGGTCTGCGCGGCGTCCACCTGCGCGTCGGCGGCGATGACCGCCTCGGCCCGCTGCAGGTCCCCCTCGAGGAGGGCTGCGGTGGCCTCCCCGATCGCCTCACCGACGAGATCGGTCATCCGGACGAGGCCGCTGGCGAGCTGGTCGAGCTCGTGGTGGAAGACGTCGCGCATGGGGGCAGGCTGGCATCTTCTGGTGAACGGTCGCGACCCGGGGGGTGAACATCGGGCGACACGGCGCCGGGCGCGTCGCCCGGTGGACGGGGACCGTTCGTGCGTCCGCCTAGGCTGATGACGTGGACACGACCGTGGCCGCCGTGCTGGCGGGCGCCCTCGGGCTGCTCGTCGGTGCGTTCGCGGTGCTCGCGTTCACCTACAGCGAGCGCCAGCTGACGACCGTCCCGCCGGCCCCCGAGCCGGAGCTGCCGCCGGGCACGGCGGAGGTGCTCGCCGTCCTGTCGTCGGCGGCGATCGTGCTCGACGAGAGCCGCGTCGTCATCAAGGCCTCACCCGCGGCCTACGCCTTCGGCATCGTGCGCGGCCAGGCCGTCGCCCACCCGCAGCTGCTGACGATGGTCGAGGACGTGCGGCGGGACGGCGAGATCCGGGAGGCCGAGCTGGAGCTGCCGCGGGGTCCGCTGGGGCGCGAGCTGCTCGTCGTCCACGCCCGGGTCGCCCCGCTCGGGGCACGCCACGTGCTGCTCCTCGTCGCCGACCGGACCGAGGCGAGGCGGCTGGAGGAGGTGCGGCGCGACTTCGTGGCGAACGTGAGCCACGAGCTCAAGACCCCGGTCGGCGCCATCTCCCTGCTGGCCGAGACCATCGCGGACTCCGCGGAGGACGCCGACGCGGTGCGCCGGTTCGCGCTGCGGATGGGCCGGGAGTCCGAGCGCCTCGCCCACCTGGTGCAGGACATCATCGACCTCTCCCGGCTGCAGTCGGCGCCGTCGCTGTCCGAGCCGGTGCTCGTGGACGTCGACACGGTCGTCGCGGAGGCCGTCGACCGGTCGCGGCTGGCGGCGCAGGCCGCCGACGTGGTCGTCGAGATCGGGCCGCCGTCGGGTGCCTCCGTCTACGGGGACCCCGACCTGCTGACCACGGCCGTGCGCAACCTCGTGGACAACGCCATCCGGTACTCCGAGCCGCGCACCCGGGTCGGGGTGGGGGTGCGGCTCCAGCGGGGACTCGTGGAGATCGCCGTGACCGACCAGGGGATCGGCATCCCCGAGAACGAGCTCGACCGCGTGTTCGAGCGGTTCTACCGCATCGACCCGGCCCGCTCGCGGGCGACCGGCGGCACCGGCCTCGGACTCAGCATCGTCAAGCACGTCGCGGCCAACCACGGCGGCGACGTCACCGTGTGGTCCAAGCCGGGCCACGGGTCGACGTTCACGCTGCGGCTCCCCGACGCCCAGACCGGCGGGCCTCGGCGTCCCCCCGTCACCCCCCGCCAGCAGCCAGCCGTCCCCACCGTCCCGGACCACGGGACCCGAACACCGCAAGGAGCCTGACCGTGACCCGCATCCTGGTCGTCGAGGACGAGGAGTCGTTCAGCGACCCGCTGTCGTACCTGCTGCGCAAGGAGGGGTACGAGGTGGCCGTGGCCGAGACCGGCACCGACGCCCTCGACGACTTCGAGCGCAACGGGGCCGACCTCGTGCTGCTCGACCTCATGCTGCCCGGGGTCTCCGGCACCGAGGTCTGCCGGCAGCTGCGAGCCCGCAGCAACGTGCCCGTCATCATGCTCACGGCCAAGGACAGCGAGATCGACAAGGTCGTGGGGCTCGAGCTCGGAGCCGACGACTACGTCACGAAGCCGTACTCGTCACGCGAGCTCGTGGCCCGCGTGCGCGCCGTGCTGCGGCGCCGGGCCGAGCCGGAGGAGCTGCTGCCGTCGACGATCGAGGCCGGCCCGGTGCGCATGGACGTCGAGCGGCACGTCGTCACCGTCGACGGCCGCCAGGTGCAGCTGCCCCTCAAGGAGTTCGAGCTGCTCGAGCTGCTGATGCGCAACGTCGGACGCGTCCTCACCCGCGGGCAGCTCATCGACCGCGTGTGGGGTTCGGACTACGTCGGGGACACCAAGACGCTCGACGTCCACGTCAAGCGCCTGCGCAGCAAGATCGAGCCGGACCCGTCCAACCCGGTTCACCTGGTGACGGTCCGCGGGCTCGGGTACAAGCTCGAGGCCTAGCGGCGGGAGGTCAGTCCCCGGACGGCACGAGGTCCGCGTACTCCTCGAGCGTGTCGTCGAGCACCGTGGCGCGGACGACCTCGGAGGTGGAGCCGTCGCCGACGGACACCATGAGCGGCACCGAGGTGCCCGGCACCGCACCCATCGGCTCGACGAGCACCTCCTCGTCGCCGTCCGGGCCGATCTCCACGGTGCTGTTGGGGTCGACGTCCACCGTGACGTCGACGTCGACGTCCTGACCGGTGATGGTCACCTCGACCGGCTCGGTGCCCTCGTTGACGACCCGGGCCAGCAGGGTGCCCGGGCTGTCCTCGTCGGCGGCGAGGAAGAGCACGCTCGTCACCGTGACGTCGGCACCGAGCCTGGCCTCCGCGCCGTCACTCGGCACGTAGTACTGGGCGGTGGTCTGCGGGTTGGTCACCGAGCAGCCGGCGGTCGCCGCGGCCACCAGGGCGAACGCGGCCAGAGGGGCCGGGCGGGAGAAGCGCGTCACGGGCGCAGAGCGTAGCGGGCGGGCCCGGGAACCACGGGACGGCCGGTGCTGTCAATACCCCCTGGGGTGAACGCAAGCCTCTGACCTGGGCAAACGCATGCGGGACCTGTCAGTGGCCTGCGTCACCGTGTTACTCTGGAGTCCGCGAAAGGGGAAAAGAGCAGATGGCATTCAAGGTCGGCGAGACGGTTGTGTACCCGCACCACGGGGCCGCACTGATCGAGGAGATCAAGACCAGGACCAT
>JBKHXE010000148.1:0-7592 GCA_046566185.1 Actinomycetes bacterium
GCCTCCGCGGAGAGCATGCGCTCCACCGCAGCCACGATGATCTTCATCTCGACATCACATCCTTCACGTGATGTCACGGACACCGCTGGACGTCCGTGCGCTCTCCGCTCCGCTGGTGGGAAAGCACTCGAGGGGTGAAGCCATCTACTGGACGACTGAGCTGTCGCCCCCGCTCGCTCGCTCTGGAGTTGTGACGCCTCGGCGGCGTGGGTGGCGTTCCCGACCTCTTCGGGCAGACCGGTCCCGCCGGATAGTGAAGAGACCAACCTGCGCTACGTCAAGCACGGCACTGCTGCGTCAAAGTAGTCCAACCGAAGGGCTGAGGGACGAAACGGGCCAATGTGTCTATTCCGGGAACTGATCGAGTTCCGTCACGTCCTCCCCTAGTCTTCCCCCGTCCGACCGGCTCGACCCCCCGGAGACCCCTCGTGCCCACCCTGCGCCTGCTGCCCGAGCTCGAGGACGCGCTGCGCCTGCTGCCCGGCGTCCGCGCGGTCAGCGTCGTGACCGGCCCCGACGCTGACCCCCAGGAGGTCCACGTGCTCGCCACGCCGGGGAAGCCGCCGAAGCAGGTGGTGCGCGACGTCCAGTCGCTGGCGCTGGCGCAGTTCGACATCGACCTCGACCACCGCATCGTGTCGGTCGTCCAGATCGGTGACCCGCAGCCCGTCGACGAGGCGCCCGCGTCGTCGTCCGAGGCTCCGGACGAGGCGCCGGCGCGGCCGGTGATCTCCGCGATCGCCACCCGCACGGGCGACGGGCAGTGCGAGGTCGTCGTCACCCTCGCGGCCGGCGAGCACGCGTTCAGCGGGACGGCGCTCGGCCCGCTCGCGACCGCGCAGCGACCCCGGGTGGTCGCCGCGGCCACGCTGTCGGCGCTCAAGGAGCTGCTCGGGATGCGCTGCGAGCTGGAGAGCGCCCAGATCGTCACGGCGGGCAGCCGGGAGGTCGCCCTCACCGTGGTCGCGCTGGGCGTCCCCCGGGGTGGCGACCACGTGCTCACCGGCTCGGCGCCGGTTCGCGGCGACGAGGCCGACGCCGTGGCCCGCTCGGTGCTCGACGCCCTGAACCGGACCCTCACCGGCTGATGTGGGACCATGACGGGCAGAAACCCGTCGTCCCCCGAGGAGCCGAGCCATGAGCAAGCGCGCCCGCAAGCGCCGCGCCCGCAAGAACGGCGGCGCCAACCACGGCAAGCGCCCCAACGCCTGACCGCGCCTGAACCAGCGAGGGCCCCGACCGCGAACGGTCGGGGCCCTCGGCGTCCGGGGCGGGACGGCTACTCCAGCCGTACGCGCGCCTGGGTGATCCTCGCCATGATCTTGAGCCGCAGGTCGGCCGGCGCCGCGTCGCGGCAGGAGCGCCGGACGAGGGCCTTGAGCGCCTCTTCGAGGTCGAACTGCCTGAGGCAGGGACCGCACTCCTCGAGATGGTGCTTGATCTTCGCGATGTCGTGGTGCGTCAGCTCGGCGTCCAGGTACTCGTAGACCCGCTCCAGGACGTCGCGACAGTCGGTCTCGTGGGGCTCTCCGCAGCTCACGACCCCTCCTCTGCGCCAGTCGCCGGCACGAGCCCTCGCTCGCGGGCGTAGTCCTCGAGCATGCCGCGCAGCTGACGGCGTCCGCGGTGCAGCCGCGACATCACCGTGCCGATCGGCGTCCCCATGATCTCGGCGATCTCCTTGTAGGCGAAGCCCTCGACGTCCGCGAGGTACACCGCCATCCGGAAGTCCTCCGGCAGCTCCTGCAGGGCCTCCTTGACGTCGGAGTCCGGCAGCCGGTCCAACGCCTCCGCCTCCGCTGAGCGCAGCCCCGTGGAGGTGTGCGACTCGGCGCGCGCGAGTTGCCAGTCCTCGATCTCCTCGGCCTGGGACTGCTGCGGCTCGCGCTGCTTCTTGCGGTACGAGTTGATGTACGTGTTGGTGAGGATGCGGTACAGCCAGGCCTTGAGATTGGTGCCCGGGCGGTACTGGTGGAAGGACGCGAACGCCTTGGTGAAGGCCTCCTGCACGAGGTCCTCGGCGTCCGCGGGGTTGCGCGTCATCCGGAGCGCGGCGGAGTACAGCTGGTCGAGGTACTGCAGGGCGTCGGCCTCGAAGCGGGCAGCCCTCTCCTCGGAGGTCTCCTCCTCCGGCGCGCGGGTCGTGTCCTCGCTCATCGCCGGCGAGCCTAGTGCCCGGTCCGAGCCGCCCGCGAACCGCTGGTGGCTCTCCTCACCGACCACGACCTGGTCGAGCGTGACGAGCACGAGGTCTCCTCACTGGTCCAAGCTCTTCGGCGATCAGCCCGTTCCTGGATGCGAACACCGGTCACCCGTGCACTTGTTCCTGCTGCGCCAGCCAGGCCACCACGACGGCGGCGACCGCGGCCGGGTCGCGCCTCAGCCCGTGGTCACCGTCGACGGCGGCGACCTGCACCGAGGAGGGGGCGGCACGCCGGACGTCGTCCGGGCCGCCGAACGCGTCGCGGCGCCCCTGGACGACGAGCACGGGCAGGTCGGCCGGCAGCTCGTCGGCGCGGCTGCGGTCGGGCCGCCCGGGCGGGTGGAGGGGGAAGGCGAGGCAGCACACGCCGGCGGCGCCGAGCTCTCCGGCGGTGCGGCAGGCGACGCGGGCGCCCGCGCTGCGGCCGCCGAGCACCAGCGGCCCGGCCGGCAGCGCGCCGCCGTCCACGAGGTGCCGGACGACGTCCCGCCAGGCGGCGTCGAGCCGCGGCGGGGCCGTGGCGACCTTGCGGCCGGACACCTTCCACGGCTGGACGACGAGCGCGACGGCCCAGCCGGCGTCCACCGCCGCGTCGCGGACGGCGAGGAGGTCGGGGGTCTCCACCCCCGCCCCGGCGCCGTGCCCGAGCACGAGCGCACCCCGGGTCGAGGACGCCGGACGGCTGAGGTGGACGCGCGCCGGCCCCTCGACCGTCACCACCTCGAGGTCAGAAGAGCGACTCGCCCTGGCCACCGAGCACCTCGCCGGTCACCGGGTCGACGACGCCGACCAGGTCGTCGACGGCCAGCGGCTCGACGAGCTGCGGGCCGTTGTTGCGCACGTTGTTCACCTGGGGAGACACCGGCACGGCGACGAAGCGCCCGGGCGGACCCGGCGCGAGGAGCCCGCGGACGTCGTCCGGCTCGGTGACGACGGGGTCGAGCCAGTCGGCCCACCGGTCGCGGGGCAGGACGAGCGGCATCCGGTCGTGGATGCGGTCGAGGCCGGGCTCGGCGTCGGTGGTGACGATCGCGTAGGTGGCGAGCCACGCGAAGGGGTCGTCGGCGTCGCGGGTCGGGTCGCGCCACAGCTCGTACACCCCGGCGAACGCGACGACCGACCCGTCCTCGGGCCGGATGAAGAACGGCTGCTTGCGGGGCTTGCCCTTGGCGTCCTTGGCGACCGGGCTGGCCTGCCACTCGTACCAGCCGTCGGCCGGCACGAGGCAGCGGCGCGTCGCCGCGGCGCGCCGGTAGGCGGGCTTGTCGAGCAGCGACTCGGCTCGGGCATTGATCATTGTGTTGCCGATCGAGGGGTCCTTCGCCCACGACGGCACGAGGCCCCAGGTGAGCAGCCGCAGCTGCCGGCGGGGCGCGGCGTCCGGCTCGCCGCGCGGTGCCCGCTCGAGCACGACCGGGTGCGGCCGCGTCGGGGCGACGTTCCAGTCGGGCTCCACGCCCTTCTCCGCGCCCTCCCCCGCGCCCGCGGGATCGAGGGCGACCTCCTCGACCTCGAACTCCTCGACGAGGTCGTCGGGGTTCCGGCTCGCCGCGTACCTCCCGCACATGGGGCCAGCCTGCCAGTCACCCCGCGTCGAGGCGTCGCGGTCGCGCGCACGTGCCCGATGCGGTAGCAAGGACGCCATGACCGTCGTCCGGCGCATCGCCCGCCCCCTGCTCGCCGCCGTGTTCGTCCAGACCGGCTTCGACCAGTTCCGGCACCCCGCCCCGAAGGCGGACGCCGCGCGGCCGCTGGTGCACCAGCTCAGCCGGCCGCTGCACCTACCGGACGACGCGGAGACGCTGGTGCGCGCCAACGGTGCCGCGATGGCGGGGGCCGGCGTGCTCTTCGCCACCGGACGGTTGCCCCGCCTGTCGTCCCTGGTGCTCGCCGCGACCATCGCCCCGACCACCTACGTGGCGCACCCCTTCTGGCAGGCGAAGGACGCCGAGGAGCGCCGCTCCCAGCGCGCCCACTTCCTCAAGAACCTCGGACTGCTCGGCGGCGTCCTGCTCGCCGCCGTCGACACCGAGGGCCGCCCGGGCCTCGTGTGGCGCACCCGGCACGCCACCCGCGACGCCCAGCGGGCCACCAAGCGCGCGAAGGCCGAGGCGAAACTCGCCGCCCGGCAGGCCCGCCGCGAGGCCAAGCACGCGGCCAAGCGCGTCGGCACTGCCGTACATCCGTGAGCCGAGACCTCTTGAGGTAGACGAGCGCCCGACGCGGCGACGAATGCTCACCCCCCTACCGCGACCGCGGCCGAGGCCGCGACGTAGCCACTCCAGAGGGCAACCAGGACCCACTCGGCGACCTGGATCCGCCTGCACTGCTCCACCACCGGGCGGGCGTCCTCCGTGTCCCCTCGTACGGAGCCCATGTCCTGCAGGGAGAGCCGCCCACCGATGGCGGGGCGCGCGGTCATCATCGCGAGGTTCGACCGCTCGGCCCCCATCGCGCGGTGCCAACGTCCTGCGGCGAGAATTCGCGCGTACCTCCCCCCGACATCATCGACGTCCTCGATCCTGCGCACGGGGATCGTGGTGTCCCGCAGGACGTTCCGAAGGACCACCGACTCTTCCCCGATCTCGACACGCGGTCGAGCGAACACAGCGAACATGCCGAGACTGATCGCGCCGAACCAGACGACGAAACCGACATTGAAGACGGAGAAGCCATTCCCGCCGTCGGTCCACCGCGAGTACAAGGCCAGTGGGTCCTGAGCGACGAGGAGGATCAGCAGGCCGTAGGACGCCAGCCAGCCCGCCGCCTGGTTACCTCGATTTCGCAGCACCCTTACGTGGGCCATGACCCGTCACTTCCGGCTGCGATGCGAGCGTGCTCTTGTTGGCGGCCCATCGACACCGCGTTGATCATGAGGCTTCGCGCTCGTCGACGCCGCGCTGACACCGGCGTCCGCATGGTGCCCATGAGCTCATCGACGTCACCGCGAGCCGACCGCCAGCCCGGGGACGACCGCAATGGAGATGATCACCCACGGTGCTGTCCGCACAGTGCGGCGTTCACCCGAAGAGAGGTCAGAAGAAGCGGACTTGTCGACAAGGCCCGCCAGCAAAGCGGGCGGGAGGCGCCGCAGACGAGCCACATCACCTCAGCACTTTCCACGAACCTGGTCATCCCTTCCAACATCCCCCACTCGGCTCCGCAACAGGGGCGATAGACCCGGCCACGCCCAGTTCCTGCTGCAACTTCATTGACAGTAGCCGCGGGCGCCCCTGGAGAGCCGGCTCGCAGTCGCCCGCCGCACTCGGCCGCCTCGGAGCAGGCCTGCAGCCGACCTTTGCCTGGGCGCGCCTCCAGAACGCCCGGCGCTGGGCCGTAGGCTCGGCGTCCATGAGCCAGCCGCTGTGGCCGGCGCCGACCGCCGAGCGCCCCGTCGACGCGACCGTCGCCCTGCCCGGGTCGAAGTCGCTGACCAACCGCTACCTCGTGCTCGCGGCGCTGGCCGCCCAGCCGTCCCGGCTGCGTGCGCCGCTGCGGTCGCGCGACACCCAGCTGATGGCCGGTGCGCTGAGGTCGGTCGGGGTGCGCATCGACGACGCGCCCGGCGACGGCCCGTTCGGCGGCGACTGGCTGCTCACCCCCGGCCGGCTGCGCGGCGGCACGAGCGTCGACTGCGGGTTGGCCGGCACCGTGATGCGGTTCCTGCCGCCGGTGGCCGCGCTGGCCGACGGGGACGTCGGCTTCGACGGAGACCCGCGGGCCCGCGAGCGCCCGATGGGCCCGGTGGTGCAGGCTCTGCGGGACCTCGGCGTCCACGTGACGGACGGCGGGCGGGCCTCGCTGCCGTTCACCGTGCACGGGCGCGGACGCGTGGTGGGCGGCGAGCTGGCGGTCGACGCCACAGCCTCGAGCCAGTTCGTCTCCGGCCTGCTGCTCGTCGGCGCCCGGTTCGACGCGGGCCTGACGCTGCGCCACGTCGGCGCGCCCATCCCGAGCCAGCCGCACGTGTCGATGACCGTCGAGGCGCTGCGCGACGTCGGCGTCGTGGTCGACGACTCCGAGCCGAACCTCTGGCGCGGCGAGCCCGGCGAGATCGGCGGGCTCGACGTCCAGGTGGAGCCGGACCTGTCCAACGCGACGCCGTTCCTCGCCGCCGCCGCGGTGACCGGAGGCCGGGTCACCGTGCCGGGGTGGCCGCAGTGGACGACGCAGGCCGGTGACGCGATGCGCGACCTGCTGGACTCCATGGGCGCCGACGTCAGCCTGGAGCGCGAGGGCCTGACGGTGCGCGGCACCGGTGAGCTGTACGGCATCGAGGCCGACCTGCACGACGCGGGCGAGCTGACCCCCACGGTGGCGGCGCTGGCGGCGCTGGCCGAGTCGCCGTCCCGGCTGTCGGGAGTGGCCCACCTGCGCGGGCACGAGACCGACCGGCTGGCCGCGCTGGCCCGCGAGATCAACGCGCTCGGCGGAGACGTCACCGAGACGGACGACGGGTTGGTCATCCGGCCGCGCCCGATGCACGGCGGCGTGTTCCACACCTACGACGACCACCGTCTCGCGACGGCGGGCGCGGTGATCGGGCTGCGCGTGCCGGGGGTGCAGGTGGAGAACGTCGACACCACCGCCAAGACGCTGCCGGGTTTCACCGGCCTGTGGCAGGGCATGCTGGACGCCGTCCGGGAGACCAGCGCGTGACTCCGCGGTCGCGACGTCGCCTCGACGAGAGCGACATTCGGGTCCGCCCGAACCCGAAGGGGTCGCGACCGCGCACCAAGGAGCGGCCGCGCCACGAGGACGCCGTGCCCGCCCGGGTGCTCACCGTCGACCGCGGGCGCTACACGACGCTGGTCGACGAGGGCACGGACGACGAACGGGTCGTCGTCGCGATGAAGGCGCGCGAGCTGGGCCGGGCGAGCATCGTCGTCGGCGACCGCGTCGCCCTCGTCGGCGACGTCAGCGGAATCGACGACACCCTCGCCCGCGTCGTCCGGGTCGCGGACCGGGCCACCGTGCTGCGCCGCACCGCCGACGACACCGACCCGGTCGAGCGGGTCGTCGTCGCCAACGCCGACCAGCTCGTCGTCGTCACCGCGGTCGCCGACCCGGAGCCGCGGCACCGGATGGTGGACCGCTGCCTGGTCGCCGCCTACGACGCGGGCATCGCTCCGCTGCTCGTGCTGACGAAGGCCGACCTCGCCGACCCGGCGGAGTTCCTCGGCGCCTACCGCGACCTCGACCTCACCGTCGTCGTCACCCGCCGCCGGCACGACCGCAGCATCGAGGGCCTGGACGACGTGCGCGAGCACCTGCGGGGCCACGACAGCGTGCTCGTCGGCCACTCCGGGGTGGGCAAGTCGACGCTCGTCAACGCCCTCGTCCCCGCGGCGGACCGCGCCACGGGCATCGTCAACGCCGTCACCGGCCG
>JBKHXE010000149.1:0-12510 GCA_046566185.1 Actinomycetes bacterium
CGGGCCCCCCGTCGGGTCCATCCTCATGTCCAGCGGTGCGTCCTGCGCGTAGGCGAAGCCGCGGTCGACCTCGTCGAGCTGGAGCGACGAGACCCCGAGGTCGAGGAGCACGCCCCGCACGGCCGGCAGCCCGAGGTCGCCCAGCACGTCGGGCAGCCGGTCGAAGACGGCGTGCACGAGGGTGACCCGGTCACCGAACCGTTCGAGGCGCCGACCGGCGAGGTGGAGCGCCTGCGGGTCGCGGTCGATGCCGATCACGCGCGCCTGCGGGCACGCCTCCAGCACGGCCTCGCTGTGCCCCCCCATGCCGAGGGTGCCGTCGACGAGGACGCTGCCCGGCTCCTGCAACGCGGGGGCGAGCAGGGCGACGCAGCGCTCGAGCAGCACCGGCAGGTGACGGGCACCCGCGGAGCCGGCGTCGTGCGGCATCTCGACCCTTCGACGTGCGACGGAAGTGTGCTGGTGGTGCTGACGTGACTTCGGTGGTCGCCCGACCAGGTCTCCATCCGCTCCCGGGAAAGGAGTCCGCTGTCGCGTCCTGGCGCCGGGGAAGTGCGTCAGGGCGCGGGAAGCGGCTGGAGACCTCGTCGTGCGGCCGGGCGTCAGGTGCCCAGCACCACCCCCTCCGACGTCTCGGAGAAGACGTCCTCCTGGCTCGCCAGGTACTGCTCCCACGTCGAGGCGTCCCAGACCTCGAGGTGGTCGCCCGCACCGATCACGGCCAGGTCGCGGTCGAGTCCCGCGTAGCCCCGCAGGGCCGGCGGGATCGTGATGCGGCCCTGCTTGTCGGGCACCTCGTCGGAGGCCCCGGCGAGCAGGACCCGCAGGAAGTCGCGCGAGGCCTTGCTGGCGCCGGCGCCCGCGCTGAGGTCGGCGACGCGCTGCTCGAAGGCCGCCATCGGGTAGATCGAGAGGCTGCGCTCCTGCCCGCGCGTGACGACCAGCCCGCCGGCCAGCTTGTCGCGGAACTTCGCGGGAAGGATCAGCCGCCCCTTGTCGTCCAGGCGCGGCGAGTGAGTACCGAGGAACACGGCCGCACCCCCTCCACGCAGGTCCGCGGACCCTCCTTCCGGCTCCGCGTCGCTCCAAAGTACTCCACTCTCCCCCACCTTTGCAGCGCAATGCCCCGAACGGGTGTCGGCGTGTCAGCAAAAGCGCAGGTCAGCCCGGGTGGTGGAGAGTGGAGGAAGGTTTCGCGAGACGTCCCGGGAACGGCCTCCGGGCCGGGGACGTCGGAGCAGGGGACCGGGCGCGGACCCGGGCCCGCCGCGGCACCGGGCCGGTGGTGGAGCGCCGTGGAGGGCCGGGGCGGAACGAAGGGAACCTCCCGCGGCGGCCCGTGCTGTCGTACCGTCGCCTTACCGCCGCGCCAGACGAGGAGACCGACCCGTGACCGCAGCCGACCTGGAACCCCAGGCGCTGGACGACCTCGCCCGCACCGCCGAGCTCGTGCGCGGCGCCGTGGAGTCCGTCATCGAGGGCAAGCCCGACGTCGTCCGGACCGCCCTGACGGTGCTCCTCGCGGAGGGGCACCTGCTGGTCGAGGACGTGCCGGGGGTCGGCAAGACGATGCTGGCCAAGGCCCTGGCCCGCGCCATCGACTGCTCGGTGCGCCGCATCCAGTTCACCCCGGACCTGCTGCCCAGTGACGTCACCGGCGTGAACGTCTACAACGCCGAGGAGCGCGACTTCGAGTTCAAGCCCGGCGCGGTCTTCGCCAACGTCGTCGTCGGCGACGAGATCAACCGCGCGTCCCCCAAGACGCAGTCCGCGCTGCTGGAGTGCATGGCCGAGCGGCAGGTGACGGTGGACGGCGTCACGTACGTCCTCGAGCCGCCGTTCATCGTCGTCGCCACGCAGAACCCGATCGAGATGGAGGGCACCTACCCGCTGCCGGAAGCCCAGCGCGACCGCTTCATGGCGCGCGTGTCGATGGGCTACCCGTCGACCACCGCCGAGCTCGACATGCTGGACCGGCACGGCGCCGCCGACCCGCTGTCGGCGCTGCAGCCGGTGGCGGACGCCGCCGAGGTCCGGCGGATGATCTCGGCGGCGAGCACCGTGTACGCCGCACCGGCGGTGCGGCAGTACCTGGTCGACCTCGTGACCGCCACGCGCTCGCACCCGGACCTGCGGCTCGGCGCCTCGCCCCGGTCCAGCCTGCACCTGCTGCGGGCGTCCCGCGCGGCCGCCGCGCTCTCCGGCCGGGACCACGTGCTGCCGGACGACGTCCAGGAGCTCGCGGTGCCGGTGCTCGCGCACCGTCTGCTGCTGAGCGCGGACGCCCAGCTGGCCCGCCGGACGGTGACCGACGTCGTCGACGACGTCGTCGCCCGGGTGCCCGTCCCGGCCGGCCGGGGGCGCTGAGGGCCGTGGCGTCGTCCGCGCTGCCCGCCGCACTGACCGGACTCACCACCCGCGGGCGGTCCTTCCTGGCCGCCGGCGGCGCGGCGGCGGCGTGCGCGGTGCTGCTGGGGCAGCGTGACCTGCTGCGGGTGGCGGTGCTGCTGGTGGCCCTGCCGCTGGCGAGCGTGCTGCTCGTCGCGCGGGCACGGCACCGCATCCAGCTCTCCCGCACGGTGAGCCCCGCCCGCGTGCCCGCCGGGCGCACCGCGTCGGTGCGCCTCGAGCTGGCCAACCTGGCGCGGCTGCCGACGGGCGTGCTGCTGGCCGAGGACCACGTGCCCTACGTGCTGGGGTCGAGGCCGAGGTTCGTCGTGGACCGGCTCGACGCCGGCGCCAGCGTGGCCGTCACGTACTCGCTGAGCAGCGACGTCCGCGGCCGGTGGGATGTCGGCCCCCTGCGGCTGAGGGTCACCGACCCCTTCGGCATGTGCGAGGTCGCCCGGTCGTTCTCGGCCACCGACCCCCTGGTCGTCGTCCCCCGGGTGCACCCGCTGCTCCCGCTGCGCGGCACCGGCTCGTGGTCGGGCAGCGGGGAGTCGAGCACCACGACGGCCGCTGCGGCGGGCGACCACGACGTGGCGACCCGCGAGTACCGCGACGGCGACGACCTGCGCCGGGTGCACTGGCGCTCGACGGCGCGCCGCGGGGAGCTCATGGTGCGGCGTGACGAGCAGCCGCACCTGCTGCGGGCGACGATCGTCCTGGACCGCCGCGCGGTCGGGCACCGCGGCGACGGGCCCGCCTCGTCCTTCGAGTGGGCGGTCAGCGCGGCCGCGTCGGTGGCCACGCTGCTGGCCGAGTCCGGCTACGGCGTCCGGGTGCTCACCGACGACGTCGAGGCGCCGTGGACGGGACGGGACGCCCAGCACGGGGTCGGCGCCCTGATGGACCGGCTCGCCACCCTCCAGCCGGGCGGCCCGCACGACCTGCGGGAGGCGCACCGGGCCCTGACCCGCACCGGCGGCGACGGCCTGGTCGTCGGCATCCTCGGGGAGGTCGACACCGCGGACGTCCAGCCGGTTGCGGCGCTGCCCCGGCGGGGGGCCGCCGGACTCGCCTTCCTGCTGCACACGACCAGCTGGGTCTCCTCGCTCCCGCCGCGTCGCCGTGCCGAGATCGACGAGGCGCGCCGACGGTCGGCCCTCACGCTGGACCGGGCCGGCTGGGGTGTGGTCACCCCGAACGCCACCACGACGATCCCGGACGGCTGGCGGCTGCTCGTCGAGCGTCAGGCCACCCGGGCCGGCGGCGGTGCCGGTGCCCGAGCGGGCGCGGCCCTGCCGGGAGCCACCGGATGAGCGCGGCGGCCCCCCGGGCGACGCTGACGGCGCTGGCCGCGTCACTGCTGGTCTGCCTGACCCTGTTCACGCTCGTCGACGGCGTGTGGTGGTTCGTCGAGGCGTCGCTCGTCGCCGTGGCCGTCGTGGCCGCCGGCGCGGGCGCGCGACGTCTCGTCCGCACGCCGTGGGTGGCCCTCGCGGCCCAGCTCGTGGCCCTGCTCACCGTGCTGACGTGGCTGTACTCCCGTGAGGAGACCATCGCCGGGCTGCTGCCCGGGCTGGCGTCGACGACCCGGCTGCTCGAGGTCGGGGCGGCCGGGATGGAGATCATCCGGACCTCCGCCGCCCCCGCGCCGGCCGAGGACGGCATCCGGCTGCTCGCGGCGGCCGGCGTGGGGGCTGTCGCCCTGGTCGTCGACCTCGTCGCGGTGGGGCTGCGGCAGCCGGCGGCCGCGGGCCTGCCGCTGCTCGCCGTCTACGCGGTGCCGGCCGCGCTCGCCCCCGGCGGCCTGGACTGGTACTGGTTCGTGCTCGCGGGCACCGGCTACCTCGTGCTCGTCGCCTCGGACGCCGGCGAGCGGGTGGCCCGCTGGGGCCGGGTGCTGCACGGCCGCGGGGGCGAGGCGGCGCCGCTGGCGGCCACCGGGCGCCGCGTCGGCGCGGTGGCCCTCGCCGGTGCGGTCATCGTGCCCACCGTCGTGCCGGGCCTGGACGAGGCGCTGTTCTTCGGCACCGGCATCGGCGACGGCCCCGGCGACGGCGGGCGCATCGAGGTCGTCAACCCGATCTACAGCCTGCGCGACAACCTCGGGGCCCGCAGCGACACCACGGTTCTGGAGTACGAGACGACCGGCGCCCCCCAGCCGCTGCGCATCGTCACCGTCGACAGCTTCGACGGCACCACGTGGGAGCCGACCCTCGGCACGCTTCCTCGCAGCAACACCGCCGCGAGCGGGATGCCCACGCCGCCGGGGCTCGGCGACGACGTGGCGACCACCGAGCAGCGGTACCGCATCACCATCCGCGGCCTGCGGCAGACCTGGCTCCCCGTGCCGTACCCGCCCACCCGGGTCGACATCCTCGGCCCGTGGCTGTACGACGACGCGCTCAACGTCATCGGCGACGGGGTGAGCACCGAGGAGGGACTGAGCTACGACGTCCGCTACCTCGAGGTGACGCCGACGCCCGAGCAGCTGCAGCGGGCCCTGCCGCCCCCGGCGGACGTCGTCTCGCGCTGGACGGTCCTGCCCGAGGACCTGCCCGAGGTCGTGACGCGGACGGCGCAGGAGGTGGCCGGCGACGGGACCGCCTACGAGCAGGCGGTGCGGCTGCAGCAGTTCTTCCGCGGCGACGGCGGCTTCCAGTACTCGGTCGCGGCGCCGGACGCCAACAGCCCCAACGCGATCGCCGACTTCCTCGCCCGCCGCTCGGGGTACTGCGTGCACTTCGCCTCCGCGATGGCGGTGATGTCGCGCACCCTGGGCATCCCGGCGCGCGTCGCGGTCGGCTTCCTGCCCGGCGGCCGGCAGCCGGACGGCCGCTTCGAGGTGTCCCTGCGCGACGCCCACGCGTGGCCCGAGCTGTTCTTCGCGGGCATCGGCTGGGTCCGCTTCGAGCCGACGCCGTCGACGCGGACCGGCGGGCTGCCGAGCTGGGCCGCGCCCCCGCCGTCCGTGGTGGCCCCGGACGTCCCGGGCGACACCCCCAGCGCCGCCGCGCCCCTGCCGGGCCGGGCACCCGGCAGCACCTCCGACGCCTCGGTCGGCACCGCCGACGGCGGTCTGTCGGTCGGGCAGGTGCTCGCCGCCGTGCCGTGGCGGGCCGTCGCCGCCGTCGCGCTCGTGCTGACGCTGCTGTCCTCGCCGGCGGGCGCCGCGGCACTGGTCCGTCGGCGCCGGTACCGGCTCGCCGCCGGCTCGCCGGACCCGGGCGGCGCGACCGCGGAGGCGGCCTGGGCGACGCTGCACGAGAGGGCGCTGGACCTCGGCGTCCCGGTGCCGGCGTCCGCGACACCGCGGCAGGCCGAGTCGGGGCTGGCGGCCGTGCTGCCGGACGACGGCCGTGCCCCGCTGCACCGGCTGGCGCGTGGGGTCGAGCAGGCGCGCTACGCCCGCGCCGCGGGCGAGGGGTCGGTGAGCGGCCTGCGGCACGACGCCGCGACCGTGGCGCACCTGCTGGCGGACGGCGTGCCCCGGGGGGCCCGCTGGCGGGCCCGGCTGATGCCGGCGTCCGGGGCCCGGCACCTGCGGTCGGCGCTCGTCGAGACCGGGCTGGCCGTGGACTCCGGTGAGCGCGCGCTGGCCGCGCGGCTACGGAGGGGGCTGGGGCGGGTCAGCGCCAGCGTTCGTCGCGGCGCCGGTCCCAGCGCTCCTCGAGACGCTGCATGAACGTGCCGCTGCGGTGACCACCGGCCGAGCGGGGGGCGCGGACGCCGGAGCCGTCGACGACGCCGAGCGGGCCGCGCGAGCGACTGCCGGGAGCGGAGAAGGCGTAGACGGCGCCGCCGAGCATGACGAGGAAGGCGAGGACGCCGAGCAGGATGATCTGCTGGGCCACCGCGAACACCAGCAGCACGAGGCCGGCGAGGACACCCAGGACCCCGACGGCGAGACGACGCCGCATGACGGATCGGCGTCCGTTCATGGCCGAGGCGAACTTCGGGTCCTCGGCGAGGAGCTGCTGCTCCATCTGCGCGAGCAGGCGCTGCTCGTGCTCGGAGAGAGGCACTGCGACCTCCTGCGGTCCAGCCCGGGGTACTAGGTCTCCTCAGGATAGGTCGCCGCTCGGCGGTGCGAAACCCGGACCCGGCAAGCGGACCGCGGATGGGGGCTTTGGTCCCGCCCCGCCCGGGTGGGACGGGCGGGAGTCGTCGCCGAGCAGGGTCGCGGGCCGCACCGACCCGGCCCCGAACCGGGCCGAGGCACGGTCCACGGCCTGCTCGGCCTGCCGCCAGCCCTCGGGCCGCTCGTCGAGGGTGAGCTGGTGGTGCTGCCGGTCGGCCTCGACGAGGTTCTCCACGCGCACCCCGACGAGCCGGATCCGGGCCCGGTCCAGGCGCAGCGCCGTCCACAGCTCGCGGGCCGTGCCGTAGACGTCGCGGCCGAGGTCGGTCGCCTCGCGCAGGGTCCGCGACCGGGTGATGGTGGTGAAGTCGGCGAAGCGCACCTTGAGGACGACGGTGCGCCCCGCCAGCCCCGCCGCCCGCAGGCGGGCCGCGACCCGCTCGGAGAGCCGCAGCACCTCGCGCAGCACGACCTCGGGGTCGTCGACGTCGCGCGCGAACGTCTCCTCGTTGCCGATGCTCTTCTCCCCCGACTCCGGGACGACGACCCGCGGGTCACGGCCCCACGCCAGGGCGTGCAGGTGGGCGCCGGCGGCGTCGCCGAGCACGCGTCGCAGCGTGGGCTCGGGGGTGTGGGCGATGTCGCCGACGGTGCGCAGCCCGAGCCGGGTCAGCTGCTCCTCGGTGCGCTCCCCCACCCCCCACAGCGCCCCGACCGGCAGCGGGTGCAGGAAGGCGATGGTCTCGTCGGCGGGGACGACGAGCAGCCCGTCGGGCTTGCAGCGCCCCGAGGCGAGCTTGGCGACGAACTTCGTGGCGGCGACCCCGACGGAGCAGGTGACGAGCTGCTCGTCGGCGACCCGGTCGCGCAGGTGCTGGGCGACGGCCGTCGGGGTGCCGAGCCGCCGCAGCGCGCCGGAGACGTCGAGGAACGCCTCGTCCATGCTCAGCGGCTCCACCACGGGGGTGACAGACCGGAAGATCTCCATGACGTTCCGGGAGACCTCCGCGTACCGCCGGTGGTCGGGCTCGACGACGACCCCGGCGGGGCACAGGCGGCGCGCCCGGCTCATCGGCATCGCCGAGTGGACGCCGTACCGCCGCGCCTCGTACGTCGCCGACAGCACCACGCCCCGGTTGCCGCCGCCCCCGACGATCACCGGCCGCCCGTGCAGGTCGGGCCGGTCGATGAGCGACACCGACGCGTAGAACGCGTCCATGTCGACGTGCAGCACGGTGCAGCCGGTGTCGTCGGCCGACAGGCCGCGGCGCGAGGCCGCGACGGCCGGGTCCAGCCCGGGGCGGTCGAGCTGGCGGCGGCTCATGACCCACCGCCGGTGGTCAGGTCAGGCCTGCGGGCGGGCCACGACGTGGACGGAGCTGGCCAGCCCGGCGAACCGGGGCTGCTCCGAGGCCAGCCGCTCGAGGGCGAGCAGCACGCGGGTGGCCTCGACGTCGCCGTCCACGGCCGCGGCGGGCACGAGGTCGGCGAAGACCCGGACGCCGTGGGCGCCGGTGACGGCGAGGCCGGCGCGGCCGAGCAGGTCGGCCACCTGGTCGGCGTCCAGCCGGCGGGGCAGCTCGTCGGAGTCGTCGAGCCGCGCCGGGGGCGCCTCGAGCATCCGCAGCGCGTCGACGACGCGGCCGGCGACGACCCGGTGCAGCACCGCGGCGACCGGCTGCGCGACGAGCACGCTGACGGCGCCGGCCGGGCGCAGCGCCTCGGCGACGGCGTCCACGACGGCGCCCGGGTCGTCGACGTGCTCGAGCACCCCGTGGCACAGGACCAGGTCGACCGAGGCGGCCCCCACGGAGTCCGCGAGCGCCGCCGCGTCGGCCTGCAGCGCGGTGACCCGGTCGGTGACGCCGGCCTCCTGCGCGCGGCGCCGCAGGCTGGCGAGGGCGTCGGGGCTGGCGTCGACGACGGTGACGCGGTGGCCGGCCGCCGCGAGCGGGACGGCGAACCCGCCGGTGCCGCCGCCGACGTCCAGGACGTCGAGGACGTCGCGGCCGCTGCGGCCGCGGACGTCGTCGACGAGCGCATCCAGGGCGTCCCACACCACGGCGGTGCGCACGCTGGACCGGGGGTCGGCGGTTCGGGTCTCCGGCACGGCGGCCAGCCTAGTTGCCCGGTGCGCGCCCCCACCGCTCTCGCCGCGCTCACCGGCCCGAGCTCCCCGGGCTGGAGTGCCACAGCTTGCGCGGCGCGTCCTGCGCGCGGGCGCCGCGCGCCGCCGTCCGGCGGGTGTCCCGCACGTCGTCCCCGGCCGGCTTGATGTCGGCGTAGGGGGACTGCCGGAACCCGCTGGCGTGCACCAGCACGCGCCGGCTGCGCGAGCCGCCCGTCCCGCCGGCGCTGCTGCCCTGCTCCTCGGGCTGCGCGGCGTCCGGCGGCGTCCCGTGCGCGGCCGCGGCGGCCGCCCGCCGGGAGGCTGCGGCATCCCGGTCGGCGGGACGCCCGGCCACCGCGTACGCGTCGTACTGCCACACCGGCGGGCGGGCCATCACCGGGCGGGTCGACCGGCTGGCCGCCGCCCCGGTGACCGCGCGCTGGTCGTACCCGGCGGTGCTCTCCAGCACCGCGCGCACGCCGGCCATCCCCTCGGCCTGCCACACGTCCCACAGCAGCGGCAGCTCCCAGGCGCCGGTGGCCCGCAGCGACACCCCGCGCGGCCCGGTGCGCCGCAGCTCGCCGCGGACGACGAGAAGCCACGAGCCGAAGACCGTTGCGGCGTAAGGGCCCTGGACGTCCTCGAAGAACGTCGCGTCCACCGGGCCGGTCGAGTCGTCGAGGGTGAGGAACACGACGCGGCGCCCGGACCGGATCGGCGGCGTCTGGGTCGCGACCTTCACCCCGGCGACGAGCAGCTCGCTGCGGCTGCGGCGGCGCGCGAGCTCGGTGCTGCGCGTGGTGCCGAGCGCGTCGAGCAGCGGCGTGTAGAAGTCGACGACGTGCCGGCTGGCGTCCAGCCCGAGCACCTCGAGCTCGGCGCGCACCCGCTCGGCGCCGGTCATCTCCGGCAGGCCGCTGGGCGTGGCGTCGTCCGGGGCGTCGCCGAGGTCGAGCGCGAGCTGGACGCCGGTGCCGGCGCCGGCGCCCGCCCCGCCGCGCAGCCGCGCCGTCGTGGCCGCCGACGCCCGCGACTGCCGCGCCGCCGCCACCCGCACGTCGCCGCCTTGCTCCTGTGGCTGCGTCACCGGTTGCCGGCCCCGGGGGGCGGCCCTGCGGGCGGCGCGCTCGGTGAGCCGGGTCCAGCGGTCCAGCTCGGCGACCTGGAGCAGCAGGTCGCGCCGCGTCACCGTGCCGCGGCGGCGCACCGGCAGCCGCGACCCCAGCCCGTAGAGGGCGTCGAACGCGCCGGTGAGCACGAGCCGCTCGACGACCGGGCGGCTGACCCGCGCGCGGTGCCAGAAGTCGGCGAGCGAGTGGTACGGCTGCCCGGCCACCACCCGCGCCACCTCCTCCTCGGAGATGCCCTTGACGTCGGCGAGGCTGAGGCGGATGCCGTACCCCCGCGCGTCCGGGACCGCGGCGTCGAGCCGGAGCGCCTGCGCGCCGTCCGGGGGCTCGACCGGGACCGGCTGCCGCGGCCACGTCGCCGGGTCGGCGGGGTCGGGGTGCAGCTGGTCGAGGACGGCGGGCGGCGGCTCGTCCCAGGGCGCGACCCGCTCGACGCGGTAGCAGTCGTCGGAGCGGTTGACGTCCAGCGGCAGGACGGCGATGCCGAGGTTGCGGGCGTCGTCGAGGATCAGCCGCTTGGGGTACATCCCCGGGTCGTGGGTGAGGACGCCGGCCAGGAACGCCGCCGGGTGGTGGGTCTTGAGCCACGCCGACTGGTAGGTCGGCAGCGCGAACGCCGCCGCGTGCGCCTTGCAGAACCCGAACGACGCGAACGCCTCGAGCACCTCCCAGATGCGGTCGACGTCCGCCGGCGCGTAGCCGTTGGCCGCCGCCAGCGGCCGCCACCACGCCTCGACCTCGGCCTGCCCCTGGTGGGAGCCGAGGGCGCGGCGCACCTCGTCGGCCTCGGTGAGGCTGACCCCGGCGGTGCGGGCGACGACGTGCAGCACCTGCTCGTGGAAGACGACGACGCCGTAGGTCTCGGCGAGCGGCTCGCGCAGCGTCTCGTGCAGGTGGTCCGGCGCCCGCCAGCCCTGCCGCGCGGACAGGAAGGGCGTCACCATGTCCGACTTCACCGGGCCGGGCCGGAACAGCGAGATGTCGATGACCAGGTCGGCGAAGTCCTGCGGCGCGAACTTGCCGACCAGCTCGCGCTGGCCGGGCGACTCGATCTGGAAGCAGCCGAGCGTGCGGGTGGAGCGGATCAGCCGGAACGTCGGCTCGTCGTCCAGCGGGACGGCGTCCAGGTCGACCCGCTCCCCGTCGACCCGCTCGATCTCCTTCAGCGCGTAGGCCATCGCCGACTGCATCCGGACGCCGAGGACGTCGAGCTTGAGCAGGCCGAGCACCTCGACGTCGTCCTTGTCGTACTGGCTCATCGGGAAGCCCAGCCAGCTCGCCTCGACCGGGGTGCGGTCGAGCAGCGTCGCGTCGCTCAGCAGCACCCCGCACGGGTGCAGCGCGATGTGCCGGGGCAGGCCGTCGAGCCGCTCGACCATCTCGAAGAGCAGGTCGAGCCGGGACGACGCGATGCCGGACGCGGCGAGCTCGGGCAGCTCGGCCAGCGCGGCGCGGGCGTCGCGGGCCCGGATGTGCGGGAACGACGTCGCGATGACGTCGACCTCGCCGGGCGGCATGCCGAGTGCGGCGCCGACGTCGCGGACGGCGTGCCGCACCCGGTAGGTGTCCATCATCGAGACGCACGCGACCCGGTCGCCGCCGAACCGCTCGAGCACCCGCTCGTACACCTCGGTGCGGCGGGCGGACTCGACGTCGACGTCGATGTCCGGCAGCTCGGCGCGCAGCGTGGTGCAGAACCGCTCCATCAGCAGCCCGTGCGCCATCGGGTCGACCCCGGAGATCCCCAGCAGGTGGTTGACGAGGCTGCCCGCGCCCGACCCGCGCGCCGCCACCCGCACCCCCATCTCCCGCACCAGGTCGCACACCTGCGCGACGGTGAGGAAGTACGTGGGGTAGCGCAGCGCGGCGATCGTGGCGAGCTCGTCGTCCAGCCGGGCCCGGATCTCCGCGAGCCGCCGCTCCCCCACGCCCGGGTAGCGCCGTCCGAGCCCCGCCTCGCACCGGGCCCGCAGGACGGCGTCCGCGTCGTCGTCCGGGGCCAGGCCCAAGACGCCCGGCTCCGGCAGGTGCACCGACCCGATGCCGAGGTCGCGGACGACGTCCAGCCGGCAGCGGTCGGCGACGGCCTCGGTGGCGGCGAGCAGGTCGCGCGCTGCGGTGCCGGCCCGGAGGGCGACCTGCTCGGCGAGCGCGGCCATCTCGGCGGGCGCCTTGAGGTAGCCCTGGGCGGTGGTGCGGTCGAGGTGGCGGGCGTCCATCGGCACGAGGCGCCGGGCGGCGTCCAGGACGTCGACGGTGGCCGCGCCGTCACCGGTGGCGTAGCGGACGGCGTTCGTCAGGACCGCGGGGACGCCGGCCTCCGCGGCGAGCGCGAGCATCCGAGCGGCGTGCCCGAGGCTGCCCGGGGCGCCCTCCGGCCCGAGGTGGCAGACGACCTCGACCGCGAGCGCGCCGAGCGGCAGCGCCGCGTACCAGTGGGCGAGGACGGCGCGGGCCAGGTCGGTGCGCCGCGCGAGGACGGCGCGGCCGAGCTCGGAGGCCGGTCCGAGCAGCACGGTGAGGGCGGCGGCGCCGCTGCCCGGGTCTACCGCGTGCTCGCCGACCAGCGCGGTGGTGGCGACCGGCGTCCCCCGCTCGCCGCGCAGGTGGGTGGCCGACACCAGACGCGCCAGCCGCGCGTACCCGGCGGCCGGCGGCAGGCCGGCGCTGACGTCGTCCGGCGCCACGCTGCCGTGGGCGAGCACGGTGACCCGCGGCAGCCGCGCGTCGACCTGCGCGCCGCCGCGCGCCGGGATGCCGCGCCGCGCCTGCGCCCCGGCCGGGTCGGCCCACGCCGGCAG
>JBKHXE010000150.1:0-13417 GCA_046566185.1 Actinomycetes bacterium
ACCCACGCCGCCGCGAGCAGGACGACGCGCGACACCAGGTTCATCCACACGAGCAGGCCGACCAGGGTGGCGCTCGCCGCCAGCAGCGGGTTGCCGCCGCCGGCCTGGCCCAGCAGCAGGCCTCCGAAGAGCTTCAGCAGGCCCAGGCCGGCGGCGCCGATCAGGGCGCCGTCCCGCACCTGGGCCCACGTCAGCGGCACCCGCGACAGCAGGCGCAGCAGGATGACGAAGATGCCGGTGTCGATGAGCAGCACGAGCAGGACGCCGACGACGCGCAGGGCGGCCGCGCCCACGGCGCTGTCCCGCAGCCCCACCGCCTCGAGCAGCGCGCCGGCCGCCGCGTTGACCACCACGGACAGCACCGCCGAGGCGAGGATGGCCAGCCCCAAGGTCGCCAGGATCGCGACGTCCTGCGCCTTCTTGCGGGGCAGCGCCCGGTCGTCGGTGGGCAGCGAGAAGACGGCGCGGATGCCCTCGCGCGCGGCGTCCAGCCACCCGAGTCCGGAGAACAGGGCCACCGCGAGGGCGACCGCACCGGTGACCGAGAGGGCGTCGGCGGCGAACAGGGCGTCCGGCTCGACCAGGCCCGAGCCGGAGCCGTCGAGTGCGAGCAGGCCCGGCAGCTGCGCGTCCACGGCCTGGAGCACCGCGTCGCGCAGCTCGCGGTTGCCGCTCGCGACCAGCCCCAGGACGGTGAAGCCGACGAGCAGGGCCGAGAACACCGAGAAGAGGCCCGCGTAGGCGATGCCTCCGGCGAGCATCGTGCCCCGGGCGGCGCCGAAGGCCTTCCAGGCCCGCACCGGGTGCGACTCGACCACCTGGCCGGCGATCTGCTTGCCGCGGTCGACGGCGCTCACCGGGCGCGCCCGTCCCCGCTGGGCACCGGGTCGAAGGCGAACACGTCGACCGGGCGCCACACCCCGTCGGTGCCGTGCTCGTACATGCTGAACGCCGTCACCGAGAACACCGCCTCGTACGTCGACAGCGTGTCGAAGGCATGGTCGAGGGCCGTCTCGTCCAGGTGGTGCGCCACGGTCACGTGCGGGTGGTAGTAGAACGACAGGTCACGCGCCAGCACCCCGGAGCGGACGCTGCGCTCCAGCTGCTCGCACTGCGCCACGCCCTCGGCCACCTGCACGAAGACCACCGGCGAGACCGGGCGGAACGTCCCGGTGCCCCGCAGGCGCAGGTCGAACGGGTCGTGCGTCCGGGCGACGTCGTGCAGGTGGGCCCGGACGTCGTCCAGCGCCGCCAGCGGGACCACGCTCGGCGGCAGCAGCGTCACGTGCGCCGGGATCGACTCCGCCATCGGGTCGCCGAACTCGGCCCGCCAGCGCTGCAGCTCGTCGCCGTACGGCGGCGGCACCGGGATGGCGACGCCGATCGTCACGGCCGGGACGTCGGCGGTCCCGGCCGAGGAGCCGTCGACGACGACGCTCACCGCTTCCCCGGGAGGAAGCCGACCGCGTCGTACACCCGCTCCAGCGTGGCGCCGGCCCGCTGGCGCGCCCGCCGGGCACCCTCGGCGAGCACGTCGTCCAGCATCTCGGGGTTCTCCAGGTACGCCAGTGCCCGCTCGCGCACCGGGCCGAGGGTCTCGGTGACCACCTCGGCGAGGTCCTTCTTGAGGTCACCGTAGCCGCGGCCGACGTACTGGGCCTCGAGCTCGGGCACCGGCCGGCCGGACAGCGCCGCGTAGATGGTCAGCAGGTTCGACACTCCGGGCTTGCGCTCGGGGTCGTACCGGACGTCGGTCTCGGTGTCCGTGACCGCGGACCGGATGCGCTTGGCGTTGCGCTTCGGCTCGTCGAGCAGGTCGAGGACGCCGTTCGGCGACGAGGCGGACTTGCTCATCTTCGACGTCGGGTCCTGCAAGTCGGCGATCTTCGCCGTCTCCTTGACGATGAACGGCTCGGGGACGACGAACGTTGCGCCGAAGCGGGAGTTGAAGCGCTGAGCGAGGTCACGCGTCAGCTCGAGGTGCTGGCGCTGGTCCTCTCCGACCGGCACGTGGTGGGCGTCGTACAGCAGGATGTCCGCGGCCTGCAGCACGGGGTAGGTGAACAGCCCCACCGTCGCGCGGTCGGCGCCCTGCCGCGCCGTCTTGTCCTTGAACTGCGTCATCCGGCCCGCCTCGCCGAAACCGGTGATGCAGCCCAGCACCCAGGCCAGCTCGGCGTGCTCGGGCACATGGCTCTGCACGAACATCGTCGAGCGGTCCGGGTCGATGCCCGCGGCGAGGAACTGCGCGGCGGTGCGGCGGGTGCGGTCCCGCAGGACGGCGGGGTCGTGCTCGACCGTGATGGCGTGCAGGTCGACGACGCAGTACGTGGCGTCATGGGTCTCCTGCATCGCGACCCACTGGACCAGTGCCCCGAGGTAGTTGCCGAGGTGCAGCGAGTCGGCCGTCGGCTGCATCCCGGAGAACAGCCGCGGGCGTCCGGGGGTCTGGTCGGGCATGCGCGTCATTCTGTCAGGAGCCGCCCCGACGGGCCGAGCGGCGTCCGGTCAGGTGACCGCGGCGTCGACCTGGAGGAGCGTCGCGGTGCCCGGGTGGGTCACGGGCATGGCCAGCCCCGCACGCCCCAGCACGGCGCCGGGCAGCTCGACCTCGGGCCACCACCGCGGCGGCGCGATCCCGCCGTCCGGCACGCCGAGGTCGTCCCGGACCCGCACGCGGTAGCGACGCGCCGGGTCGAGCCCGGGCAGCCTGACCCGGCCCGGGACGGCGTCCACTGACGTGTCGAGCCGCACCCAGCAGAAGACCGCGCGGTCCCGGTCGGGCGAGACGACGCCGTGCAGCCAGGTCGCCGGGTCGGGCGAGTCGGCGCGGACGACGTCGCCGCCGTGCAGCAGGCCGCGCACCTCGCGGTACAGCGCCGACCAGCGGGTGAGGACGGCGAGCTCCTCGTCGGTGGCGGCGGTGATGTCCCACTCGATGCCCGCGTGACCGAACAGCGAGGTGAGGCAGCGGAACGCGAGGTGCCCGGTGCGTCCGGTGGTGTGCGCGACGGGCCCGCCGACGTGGCTGCCGACGAGCTCGGGCGGCAGCAGCTGGCCGGTCCAGCGCTGGATGCGCTGCCGCTCGACGGCGTCGTTGGTGTCCGACGCCCACACCCGGTCGGTGCGCTCGAGCACCCCGAGGTCGACCCGGGCCCCGCCGGACGCGCAGGACTCGATCTCGAGGCCCGGGTGGCGGGCCCGCAGCTCGTCGAGGACGGCGTACAGCCCGAGGGTCTGGGCTCTCACCCCGGCGGCCCCGGACGGCGCGTGGACGGCCTCGTGCAGGTCGCGGTTGTGGTCCCACTTGAGGAAGTCGATGCCGTACTCGGTGACGAGCGCGTCCAGTCGCTCGACCAGGTGCGCACGCACCTCGGGCCGGCCGAGGTCGAGCACGTGCTGGTGCCGCCACGTGCGCGGCAGGCGATCGGGGGCGGCCAGCAGCCAGTGGGGGTGCTCGCGCGCCAGGTCGGAGTCGAGGTTGACCATCTCGGGCTCCACCCACAGCCCGACCTGCATCCCCAGGCCGCGCACGTGGTCGACGAGCGGGTGCAGCCCGTCCGGCCAGACGTCCGGGTCGACGTCCCAGTCGCCGAGGCCGGCGCGGTCGTGACGCCGGCCGCGGAACCACCCGTCGTCCAGCACGAAGCGCTCGACGCCGACGCGCGCGGCGACGCCCGCCAGGGCGGTCAGGCGGTCGAGGTCGTGGTCGAAGTAGACGGCCTCCCAGGTGTTGAGCACGAGCGGACGCGGCGAGGTCGGGTGCCCCGGCCGCGACCGCAGCCAGCGGTGGACGCGCCGTGCCGCGCCGTCCAGACCGGAATCGGACCACGTCGCCACCACCCACGGCGTGGTGTACGACTGGCCCGGCGCGAGCCGCACCTCCCCCGGGCGCAGCGACTCGCCCCCCACGAGCACGCCGGCCGCCTGGCCCGCACCCTCCGGCAGGCGCTCGGCGGCGTGCACGTGGTCGCCGCTCCAGGCGACGTGCACGCCCCAGACCTCGCCGTGGCCGAAGCCGAAGCCTTCGGTGCCCACCGCCAGCAGCAGCGGCGCGTCGTGGCCGGTGCGGCCGCGCCGTGACTCGCGCAGGTGCGTGCCCCGGTGCCACGGGCCGCGCTGCGGTGACCGCTCGCGGCACCAGCGGCCGGTGAGGTCGAGCAGCTCGGTGGCGTCCGGCGGCACCGGCAGGACGACGTCCAGCCCGGCGAGGTCGAGGACGCCGCCCGGGCCGTCCGCCGCGCGGACGAGGCGGTGCCGCACCCGCAGCACGCCGGCCGGCTCGAGACGCAGCTCGCTGGCCACCTCGAGCCCGAGGACGTCGTCGCCGACGACGACCCGCGCGGTGTCCTCACTGGCGTCGACGGCCGCCGTCGTCCACCGCGGGACCACTGCACGCCCGTCGAGGTGGGCTCGTAGCGCCGGCCGGCCGGACCAGCCGTCGGGCTCGCCGGGCAGCAGGCTCAGCCACCACGGCTCGTCCAGCGCGCTGTGCGGCACCGGCTGGCCGGCCGCCGCGACGAGCGCGGCCAGCGCGCCGTCGTCGAGCGGGCCCAGGTCGGCGCCCCAGTGGACGACGGCCGGCGGCCCGGCCTCGGGGACGTGCAGGACGACGCTCACGCCGGCGGCGCGCAGGTGGATCGACGGCATGCGGTGGGTCAGCCCTTCGTCGAGCCCAGCGTGAGCCCGGCGACGAAGTGCCGCTGGAGGACGAAGAACACGAGCAGCACCGGCAGCGCCACCAGCACCGACCCGGCGGAGAGCAGGTTGTAGTCGGTGAAGAACTGGCCGCGGAGGTTGTTGAGCGAGCTGGTGACCGGCAGCTTCGCGAAGTCCTGGATGAGCACGGTGGCCCAGAAGAACTCGTTGTAGATCCAGGTCGTCTGCAGCACCGCGAGCGCCGCGAGCGCCGGCCGGCACAGGGGCAGGGTGAGCTGCCAGAACTGGCGGAAGACGCTGGCGCCGTCCAGCGAGCCGGACTCGTAGATCTCGTGAGGGATGGTCTTCATGTAGTTGCTCAGCACGAACGTGCAGAAGCCCATCTGGAAGGCCACGTTGACGAGGATGAGCCCCCAGTAGCTGCCCAGCAGGCTGCCGCTGCTGCTCAGCACCTCGGGCAGCGGGATCTCGCGGAAGATGCGGAACACGGGGATGAGCAGGGCCTGCGGCGGCAGCAGGTTCGCCGCGACGAACACGCCCAGCAGGGTGAGGTTGAAGCGGTAGCTGAAGCGGGCCAGGACGAACGCGGTGCACGACGACAGCGCGAGCACCAGCACGACGGCGGGCAGCGTGATGATGAGCGAGTTGAGGAAGCTCTGCCCGAGCTGGCCGCGCTCCCACGCCTCGACGTAGTTGTCGAACGTCCAGCCGCCGAGGGAGACGTAGCCGTTCTCCGCCGTGTACGCGTAGTCGCGGAAGGAGTTCAGCACCGCCCAGAACACCGGGAACAGCCAACCGAGGGCCATCACGGCGAGGAACAGGTGCAGCACGAGGCGTGCCGGGCGCACGCGCGGGCTCGTGCGCCTGGCGGCCTCACCGGCTCGCGGCGACCGGGCCACCTGGGTCGCGGCGCTCATCGGTCCTCCCTCATGACGATGCGCAGGTAGACGACGATGAAGACCGACGAGATGAGCAGCATGATCACCGCCATCGCGGAGCCGAAGCCGATGCGGCTCGCCTCGCCGATGACGTTCTGGGTGAGCAGCGCCGCGATGAGCTCGAGCCCGTTGCGGCCCTTGTTGACCACCCAGACGATGTCGAAGGCGCGCAGCGACTCGATGACGACGATGACGAGCACGATGATGTTGATCGGGCGCATCACCGGAAAGACGATCCGGAAGAAGGTGGACACCTCGCCGGACCCGTCGACGGCGGCCGCCTCGCGCAGCGAGTGGTCGACCCCCTTCAGGCCGGCCAGGTAGAGCAGCATGATGTAGCCGGTGTGCCGCCAGGCGGTCGCGGCGAGCACCGCCCAGAGGTTGACGTTCGGGTCGCCGTACCAGTCGATCTGGGTGCCGAGCACGGCATTGAGCAGGCCCTGGTCGCGCGAGTAGAACAGCTGCCAGATGAAGCCGATGAGCGCCAGCGACAGCACCACCGGCAGGTAGAACGCCGTCTGGTAGACCCGACTGCCCCGCAGCTCCTTGTCGAGCAGCACGGCCAGGAAGATCCCGAGCACCGTGGGGACGAGGAAGAGGAAGACCAGCCAGATGACGTTGTTCTGTATCGCCGGCCAGAAGGGCGGGTAGTTCGTGAACAGGTTCCGGTAGTTCTCCAGCCCCACCCACTCGATGGTGTCGAAGCCCCCGATGCCCGCCCAGCGTGCGAAGGAGAGCGCGACCGACATGAGCGCCGGCAGCCACACCAGGCCGACGACGAACAGCGTCGGCACGACGACGAACAGGGCGACCACGACCCTGTCCTGACCGTGGAGCCGGCGCTCGCGCGGCGTCGCGTTGCGGCGGCGGCGTGCCGTCTGCTCTGCGACCGGCGTCGCCTGGGACATGGAGTGCCTCCCTCGTCGGGCTCCCGCCGCCGCGGCGTCGCAGCCGCGGCGGCGGGAGGTTCTCGCGGTGCCGGCGTCAGTCGACGAAGATGGACTGCTTCTGGCTCTCGATGCTCTCCAGGAGCCCGTCGATGTCCCCGGGGTCACCGAGGAACTGCTGCAGCGAGGGGATCATCACCGTCGAGGCGAAGTCCGGCCGGGTGTCCCGGTCGAGGAACTGCGCGATGTTCTCCGCCTGGCTGACGAGCTCGGCCGACTTCTTCTGCAGCTCGGAGTACTGGCTGGTGTCGGCGTTCTCGTTGGCGGCGATGAACGGCAGGCCGGTCGTCGCCGCGGCGGCCGCCGCCTCCGCGGAGGCGAGGTAGGCCAGGAACTCCTTCGCGCCCTCGGGGTTGTCCGGGTCGGCGGACATGCAGAACCCGTCGATGGGGGCGTCGATCGCGCCGGCGCCGATGGCCGGGTCGATCTCGGGGAACGTGAAGAAGTCCAGGTCGTCCTCGTCGTCCGGGAACTGCTCGTTGACGAAGGTGCCGAGGATGTACATGCCCGCCTCGCGACGCTGGAGGGTCTGCGCCGCCTCCTGCCAGGTACGGCCCAGGGCGTCCGGCTGGTGGTATGGCAGCAGCTCGCGCCACGTCTCGAAGACCGACGTCACCTGGGGGCTGTTCCACGCCTCCTCGCCGGCCATCAGGTTGATGTGGAAGTCGAAGCCGTTGATGCGCATGTTGAGCATGTCGAACGTGCCCATCGCCGGCCAACCGTCCTTGTCGCCGAAGGCGATCGGCACCAGCCCGTCCGACTGCATGCCCTGGCACAGGGCCACGAGCTCGTCGTAGGTGGTCGGGACGGTGTAGCCCGCCTCCTCGAACATCGACTTCCGGTAGAAGACCGCCCACGGGTAGTACGACTGTGGCACGAAGTACTGCTTGCCGTCGTTGCCGGTCGACGCCTCCTTGAAGGAGTCCGCGATGCCCTCGATGGGCCACACGTCGCTGATGTCGCCGACCAGGCCCTGGTCGGCGAAGAACCGCATGCGGTACCCGGCGAACCATGAGAAGACGTCGTCGGCGTTGCCCTGGAGATAGGTGTTGATGTTCTCCTGGAACGTGTTGTGGTCGACGGCGTTGATCGCCACGGCGATGCCGGTGCGCTCGGTGAAGTCGTCGGCCATCGCCTGACGCTGCTCCGCGAAGGTCGTGCCGTTCTCGTTGGAGCCGAACGACACGGTGCCCCCGCCGGACTCGCCGCCGCCGCCCCCGGACTCGCCGCCGCCACCGCAGGCAGCCAGCGACGGCACCGCGGCGAACGCGCCTGCCGCGAACATGCCCTTGAGAACGCTCCGCCGTCCCGGCACGGGCATGCCGACGACAGACGGGGAGGGGGACCGGGAGAACCGGGGACGACTCGTCATGGATGCTTCTCCTCACGGTGACCGATTGCTTGAGCCGATCGGAATCGAACGGAATCCAACAGAGGATGTCGCGAATCAAACTTGTGGGGTGGGGGCGCTGTCAAGGGGTCACGGGCCCCCCGACGTCACGATCCGGCAACATGCTCGACATCGAGATGTCGCGGGTTCGCCCGTACGAGAGGTGGTCCCATGACCGACCTGTCCGGTCCTGTCCCGACGTGACCGGGCTGCCGGGGGCCAGGGGTCCCGGTCGTGGCCATGTCCCACGTTGTAAGAAACTGTTGACTTCAACATCATCGGAGCGGGAGGGTGTGCGCCATGTCTGGGTGGCTCCGCGGCGTCGACGGGCTCGCCTTCGGCGGTGACTACAACCCCGAGCAGTGGCCCGAGGAGGTCTGGGCCGCCGACGCGGCGCTGATGCGCGAGGCCGGCGTCAACCTCGTCACCGTCGGCGTCTTCGCCTGGGCTCGGCTCGAGCCGCGCCCCGGCGAGTACTCCTTCGACTGGCTCGACCGCGTGCTCGAGCTCCTGCACGACCACGGCGTGGCCGTGGACCTGGCCACCGCCACCGCGTCGCCGCCGCCCTGGCTCACGCACCGCTATCCCGACGTCCTGCCGGTGGACGAGCGCGGTACGCGCTACGCCATCGGCAGCCGCCAGACGTGGTGCCCGAGCTCGCCGGTGTACCGCGAGCGGTCCCTCGCCCTGGTCGAGGCGCTGGCGACCCGCTACCGGGCGCACCCGGCCCTCGCCCTCTGGCACGTGTCGAACGAGCTGGGCTGCCACAACTCGCGCTGCTACTGCGACGCCACCGCGGCGCACTTCCGCCGGTGGCTGCGAGACCGGTACGGCGACGACCTCGAGGCGCTGAACGACAGCTGGGGCACCGCCTTCTGGAGCCAGCGCTACGGCGACTGGGGGGAGGTCCGCGTCCCCTCGCTGAGCACCGCCCAGAGCAACCCCGGGCAGCTGCTGGACTTCGCGCGGTTCTCCTCCGACGTCCTGCTGGAGCAGCACGTCGCCGAGCGCGACGTCCTGCACCGCCTGGCCCCGGGCGTTCCCGTCACCACGAACTTCATGGTGACGAGCCACATCCGCGACATGGACTACTTCCGGTGGGCCCCCGAGCAGGACATCGTCTCGACCGACCACTACGTCGACGGCCGCCTCGACCACCCGCTCGACGAGCTCGCCTTCAGCGCCTCGCTGACGCGCGGCGTGGCCGGCCGGCGTCCCTGGCTCCTCATGGAGCACTCGACGAGCGCGGTGAACTGGCAGCCGGTCAACTACGCCAAGGTGCCCGGCGAGCTGCTGCGCACCTCCCTCACCCACGTGGCGCACGGCTCCGACGGGGCACTGTTCTTCCAGTGGCGTGCCTCTCGTGCCGGCGCGGAGCGGTTCCACTCCGGCCTGGTGCCGCACGCCGGCACCGACTCGCGCCGGTGGCGTGAGGTCACCGAGCTGGGCCGCGTGCTGCGGGACCTGTCGGACGTGCTCGGCAGCAGCGTCGACGCCGACGCCGCGGTGCTGTTCGACTACGAGTCGTGGTGGGCCGTGGACACCCACTCGGTGCCCAGCGAGCTGGTGCGCTACCTCGACGTGCCCCACGACGTCCACCGGGCCCTCGCCGCCGACGGCGTCGTCGCCGACGTCGTCCACCCGTCGGCCGACCTCTCGCGCTACCGCCTGGTGGTCGTGCCGACGCTGCACCTCGTGGACGACGACCTCGAGCCGCGCCTGCGAGCGGCCGCCGAGAACGGTGCGCACGTCGTGGTCACGTACTTCTCCGGCGTCGCCGACCGGCGCGGGCAGGTGCGTCTGGGCGGCTACCCGGGCGCGTTCACCGACCTGCTCGGCGTCCGCTCGCAGGAGTTCTTCCCGCTCGGGCCGGCGCAGCGCGTGGCGCTCGACGACGGCGGCACGGCGAGCGTGTGGGCCGAGGACCTCGACGTCCCGGACGCCGAGGTGCTGGCGCGGTACGTCGGCGGGCCCCTGCCGGGCGCGCCGGCGGTGACCCGCCGTCCGGTCGGTCGCGGCGCCGCCTGGTACGTCGCGACGCGGCTGGACGACGAGGGCTGGCGCCGCCTGCTGCGGCGCGCGGTGGCCGAGGCCGGCGCCGCGGCCACCGCCGAGGTGCGGGGCGGCGACGGGTCCGTGCAGGTGGTGCGCCGCCGCGGCGACGGCCGGACGTGGCTGTTCGTCCTCAACCACGGCCGGCACGACGTGGAGGTCGCGGCCCGCGGCCGGGACGTGGTGGGGCAGCGGGACGTGAACGGCACCGTCGAGGTGCCCGCCGGGGGATGTGCCGTGATCGCCGAGGGGGTCTGATGCTCGCCCAGCAACGACAGGAGCTCATCCTCGAGCAGGTGCGCCGCAACGGCGGGGCCCGCATCTCCGACCTCGTCGACATCCTCGGCGTCTCGGACATGACGGTGCGGCGCGACATCGCCGCCCTCGCCGAGAAGGGCCTGGTCGAGCGCGTGCACGGCGGGGCCGCCTCGCTGCGCGGCCGCAGCACCGACGAGCCGGGCTTCCTCGCCAAGTCCGTGCTGCAGCAGCAGGAGAAGGCGCTGATCGCCGAGGCCGCGGCCAGCCTGGTCTCACCCGGCGACTCGGTCGCCGTGTCGGCAGGCACGACGACCCTGGCGGTGGCCCGCGAGCTGCTCGCCGTCCAGCCGCTGACCGTCGTGACGAACTCGCTGCCGGTGGCCGAGCTGATGCACTCCGCCGGCCGAGACCCCGACGTCGTCCTCACCGGCGGCGTCCGCACCCCGTCGGACGCCCTCGTCGGCCCGACCGCCGTCAACGCCCTGCGCGACCTGCACGTCGACTGGCTGTTCCTCGGCGTCCACGGGCTCGACGAGCGCGCCGGCCTGACGACGCCCAACCTGCTGGAGGCGGCCACCGACCAGGCGCTGATCGCGAGCGCGCGCCAGGTCGTCGTCGTCGCGGACAGCTCGAAGTGGGGGGTCGTCGGGCTGAGCACCATCGCGCCGCTCACCGAGGTCGACGTCCTCGTCACCGACACCGGGCTCGGCCCGGATGCCCGACGCGTGCTCGGTCAGCGCGTCGACCGACTGCTCCTCGCCGGGAAGGACCTCAGCGCATGACGACACCCGCGGGCAGCGGCTCGAGCACCACGCACCCGGTCCGGCGGACGACGGCGCACCTGGCCGACGGTCGCGAGCTGTTCTACTTCGACGACACCGAGCCGTACGCGTCGGGCGGGGCCACCCGCGAGCTGGTCGACTCCCGCGACCTCGAGCCGGTGACGCACGCGACGCAGATGCGGCGTGACCCGCTGACCGGGGAGTGGGTCTCGATGGCGTCCCACCGGATGACGCGCACGCACCTGCCCCCCGCCGACCTCTGCCCGCTGTGCCCGGCGGGCACAGGCCGCGAGCCCGGAGAGGTGCCGGCCGACGACTACGACGTCGTCGTCTTCGAGAACCGGTTCCCGTCCTTCGCCGGGACACCGGGGGACGTGCACGCGCTGGACGGCGAGCCACTCTGGCAGGCGGGACCTGCCGGTGGACGCTGCGAGGTGGTGTGCTTCACCGCCGACCACACGTCGACGTTCTCGGAGCTGCCCGTTCAGCGCGTCCGCACGGTCGTCGAGGCCTGGTGCGACCGGACGGCGGAGCTGTCGGCGCTGCCGGGCGTCGAGCAGGTGTACCCGTTCGAGAACCGCGGCGAGGAGATCGGCGTCACGCTGCACCACCCGCACGGCCAGATCTACGCCTACCCGTTCGTCACGCCCCGGACGTCGTTGCTGCTCGCCGAGGCCGAGGCGCACCACCGCCGCACGGGCGGCCACCTGCTGCGTGACGTCCTGGACGCCGAGCGGCGCGCGGGACGACGCGTCGTGGCCTCCGGAGAGCACTGGACGGCGTACGTGCCGGCGGCCGCGCGCTGGCCGGTCGAGGTGCACCTGGCCCCGCACCGCGACGTCCCGGACCTGGCGGCCCTCGACACCGCGGAGCGCGACGAGCTCGCCGAGGTCTACCTGGACCTGCTGCGGCGGCTGGACCGGTTCTTCCCCGGCGTCGACCGCCTGCCCTACATCGCGGGCTGGCACCAGGCGCCGGTGCGTGACCGACGCGAGCTGGGACGCCTTCACCTGCAGGCGTTCTCGCTGCTGCGCGCGCCCGGCAAGCTGAAGTTCCTGGCCGGCTCGGAGTCCGGGATGGCCGCGTGGATCAACGACACGACGCCGGAGATGATCGCGGACCGGCTGCGCGAGGTCGCCCCGTGACGCAGTGGCTCGACGCGCCGCCCACCGACGACGTCGTTCCGTCGCTGCAGGCGCTCTTCGCTCGGGCGTTCGGCACCGGCTCCGAGGGCGTGTGGTCGGCGCCGGGCCGCGTCAACCTCATCGGCGAGCACGTCGACTACAACGGCGGCCCGTGCCTGCCGGTCGCGCTGTCGCACCGCACCCGCGTGGCCGTCGCGCGCCGCGACGACGACGTCGTCCGCGTCGTCTCGGCGCAGGAGCCCGACGGGTGGGCGGGCCGCCTGGACGACGTCGGGCCGGGCTCGCCGCCGGGCTGGCCGGCGTACGCAGCGGGAGTGCTGTGGTCGTTGCGGCGCAGCGGCATCGACGTGCCCGGCCTCGACGTGGCGGTGGACGGTGCGGTGCCGCTGGGCGCCGGGCTGTCGAGCTCGGCCGCTCTCGAGTGCGCCGTCGCCGTCGCGGTCGCCGACCTGATCGGCCTGCCCCTGGACGACGACGGCCGACGCGACCTCGCCGCCGTGTGCGTGCGGGCCGAGAACGTCGTGGCGGGCGCCCCCACCGGCGGCATGGACCAGGCGGTGTCGCTGCGGGCCCGCGACGGGCACGCGCTGCTGCTCGACACGGCCGACCACAGCGTGCGGCACGTCCCCCTGGACCTGCCCGGGCACGGCCTGCGTCTCCTCGTCGTCGACACCCGAGCGCCGCACCGGCTCGTGGACGGCCAGTACGCGGAGCGGCGGGCCGCCTGCGAGCGCGCTGCCGCGGCGCTCGGCGTGACCCGGCTGGCCGAGCTGCCACCGGACGCCGACCTCTCCCCGCTGGACGACCTGACGCGGCGCCGGGTGCGGCACGTGCTGAGCGAGGTCGCCCGGGTGCACGAGGTGGTGGCGCTGCTCGACGCCGGGCGGGTGGAGGACGTCGGCCCGCTGCTCGACGCGTCCCACGCCTCGCTGCGGGACGACTACGAGGTCTCGTGCGCCGAGCTCGACGTCGCCGTCGAGGCGGCCCGCGACGCCGGGGCGCTCGGGGCCCGGATGACCGGCGGCGGGTTCGGCGGCTCCGCCGTCGCGCTGGTGCCTGCCTCGTCCCTCGAGGCGGTCGCCGCGCACGTCGCCGCCGCCTTCTCCGCCGCGGGCTTCTCCGCCCCCGCGTTCCTCGTGGCCACCCCCTCCCCCGGCGCCACCCGCGACACCCCCACCCCGTGACCCCACCCCTCGTGATCAAGGAACGTGGGCGTGATCACGGGGAGGGGGATCGGGGAGGGGGG
>JBKHXE010000151.1:0-12001 GCA_046566185.1 Actinomycetes bacterium
ATCACCTGGAACGCCGCCACGCTCACCGCCTGAAGACCGCACGACCCTTGCCCCACCCGGGCCCTGCGGCCCCGCACACCAGCCCCAGTCGGCGGCTCCGACGCCCGCGAGCGTCCCCCCTCCCGCCCAGGACCCACCCGCGCGAGACAACACCCTCGGCCCACCGTGGAAATCCCCCGCAGAACTCCAAGCAACCGGCTCGATCTTGCACGTCATGACGTGCAAGATCACGGAGGGAGGGGACGGCGGCCGGCGCAGGTCCGCGGGCGCCGCCCCGCCGTCCGTCGCGCGCTAGGCTCCGGCGTCGGCTGCGACGACGGCGTCGCGACGACCCGCCGGGAGGCACGACTCCATGACCGAGGGGACGGACCACGTGGGACGGCACGGCAACCGCGTCATCACGAAGGTGCTCATCGCGAACCGCGGCGAGATCGCCGTGCGGATCGCGCGCGCCTGCAAGGACTCCGGGATCGGGTCCGTCGCCGTCTACGCCGACCCCGACCGTGACGCGCTGCACGTCACGGTCGCCGACGAGGCGTACGCGCTCGGCGGCACCACCCCGGGTGACTCCTACCTGGTGATCGACAAGCTGCTGGACGTCGCCCGCCGCTCGGGCGCGGACGCCGTCCACCCCGGCTACGGATTCCTCGCCGAGAACGCCGGGTTCGCGCAGGCCGTCATGGACGCCGGGCTGGTGTGGATCGGCCCCCCGCCGACGGCGATCGACGCCCTCGGCGACAAGGTGAAGGCCCGGCACATCGCCGAGCGCGCCGGCGCGCCGCTCGTCGCCGGCACGAAGGACCCGGTCTCCGGCGCCGACGAGGTCCTCGCGTTCGCCGACGAGCACGGCCTGCCGATCGCGATCAAGGCGGCGTACGGCGGCGGCGGCCGTGGCCTCAAGGTCGCCCGCGAGCGCGGCGAGGTCGCCGACCTGTACGAGTCCGCGGTGCGGGAGGCGGTCACCGCCTTCGGACGCGGCGAGTGCTTCGTCGAGAAGTACCTCGACAAGCCGCGGCACGTCGAGACCCAGTGCCTGGCCGACGAGCACGGCAACGTCGTCGTCGTGTCCACCCGCGACTGCTCCCTGCAGCGGCGGCACCAGAAGCTGGTCGAGGAGGCGCCGGCGCCGTTCCTCTCCGACGAGCAGGTCGCCGAGCTGTACCGGGCGTCCAAGGCGATCCTCGGCGAGGCCGGTTACGTCGGCGCCGGCACGTGCGAGTTCCTCGTCGGGCAGGACGGCACGATCTCCTTCCTCGAGGTCAACACGCGCCTGCAGGTCGAGCACCCGGTGTCCGAGGAGGTCACCGGGATCGACCTCGTCCGTGAGCAGCTGCGCATCGCCTCCGGCGAGGAGCTCGGGTACGACGACCCGGAGATCCGCGGGCACTCGATCGAGTTCCGGATCAACGGTGAGGACGCGGGCCGTAACTTCCTGCCGGCCCCCGGCAAGGTGACGGTCTTCCGTCCCCCGAGCGGTCCCGGCGTCCGCCTCGACTCCGGCGTCGTCGCCGGGGACGTCGTGGCGGGGGCCTTCGACTCGATGCTCGCCAAGCTCGTCGTCACCGGCGCGACCCGGCAGCAGGCGCTGGAGCGCTCGCGTCGCGCGCTGGCCGAGTTCGAGATCGAGGGCATGCCGACGGTGCTGCCGTTCCACCGCGCGGTGGTCTCCGACCCGGCGTTCGCCCCGGACGGCGACGACCACTTCACCGTGCACACGCGCTGGATCGAGACCGAGTTCGACAACACCATCGAGCCGTGGACCGGTCACGGCGCCGACGACGAGGCCGAGCCGGAGCAGCGAGAGCGCGTCGTCGTGGAGGTCGGCGGCAAGCGGCTCGAGGTCGTGCTGCCGGCCGGGCTGGCGGTCCTCGGCGCCGGCGCCCCGGCCGGCCGCCAGAAGGCGCCCAAGCGAAAGCGCGCCGGCGGCGGCGGTGCGGCGGTGGGCGGTGACGCGCTCACCTCGCCCATGCAGGGCACGATCGTCAAGATCGCCGTCGAGGACGGCGCGACCGTCTCCTCCGGCGACACGATCGTCGTCCTCGAGGCCATGAAGATGGAGCAGCCGATCACCGCGCACAAGGACGGTGTGGTCAGCGGGCTGTCCGCCGAAGTCGGCGCGACGGTGACGTCCGGCGCGGTGCTCTGCGAGATCAAGGACGCCTGACCTGACGATCTCTGGAGGGTTTCGGGGGTCTCGTCCGGGCACGAGACCCCCAAAACCCTCCAGAGGACGACCTGGGGACGGAGGGACGTGAGCCGGATGGAGCTGCCGCGGCTGCGGGCCCGGTGGCGGCGGCCGTTCGCGGCGCTCGCCTGGCCGGTGCGCGGCCGGCCGGTGCTCGCCGGCGGCGTGCTGCGCCAGCGGCGCTGGTTCCGCTCACACCGGGTCGAGCTGGCGACGGCAGGCGTCACGGTGCAGCCACGCCGGCCGCGGCGCCTCGCCCTGCGGGTCTCGTCGGGAGCCTCCGCGGTCGAGGTCGACCTGCTCCGGCTGACCGTCACCGACGGGTGGAGCCGGACACCCGAGGAGCTCGACGCGCTCGCCGACGCCCTGGACGCCGTCGCCGCACCGGTCGCGGGCGCACTCCGTCAGCAGGCGGCGTTCCTGCGCGGGGACGTGCCCTACCTCTCGTTCTCCCCGCTGGCTCCGTACGTCGGCCGGGACGGATCGGTCATCGAGGACATCGGTCACGCTCTGCCCTAGCATTCGGTCACGTAGCGCACACCGAGCGGTATCGGAGGGGGACGTGTCCGGATTTCGTGTCCAGCCCGGCGCGCTGGAGGAGTTCGCCGGCGCGGCCGAGTCCGCCGCCGGCCAGGTCACCGCACTGGATCCGTCCACGCCGCTCGCCGGCGTGTCCTCAGCGGTCCCCGGGACGGCGACCGCGGCCGCCGCGGCCGACCTGGCGATCAGGATGACCGTGTCCTGCCAGGCGCTCGCCGACGCGGTCGCCGAGCTCGCCGGAGCGGCCCGCGCCAGTGATGCGGCGTACGGCGACACCGACGGGTCGGCCGCCGGCCTGCTGCTGGGCACGGGGCCGACGCCATGACGGTCGCCGTCCTGACCGTCGAGCGGGTCATCGCCTGGAACCCCGCCGCGCTCGGCACCGCGGCGTCCGGCCTGGACGACGTCGCCGGGGACGTCGACGCGGCCCGCCGACGGCTGGAGACGGCCGCCGACTCGCTGTCGTCGTCCTGGGAGGGCCCGGCCGCCACATCCGCCCAGCAGCGGATCGGCCGCGAGGTGCGCACCGCGAGCGAGCTCGCCGACGCGGTGCGCGCAGCCCGGGACGCCCTGCGGTCGGGCGGCTCCGACATGGGCGCCGCGCGCACCGCCGTCGTCACGCTCGTCAACGACGCAGCGGCGCAAGGGTTCACGGTCCGCGGCGACGGGTCCGTCGTCGCCCCGCCGGTGCCGCCGGTGATGACCACCCCGGAAGGCGCCGCAGAGGCGCGGGCCCAGATCGACCGCGAGGTGCAGCGCCTGCAGGCCGAAGCCGAGCGGATCGCCCGGGCGGTGGGGGACGCGCTCGACGAGGCCGCGAAGGCCGACCGGCGCACCGCCGACGGCCTGGACGCCGTCCAGGTGCCGCAGGGTCTGCGCGAGCGCGTCGAGTCGTTCGTGCGCGAGCTGGCGTCGTCCCGCGACCTCTACGCCGCGCTCGGCACCGCAGGCGGGCTGGTGGCGGGCGGCAAGGCGCTCAAGGACGCCTGGAAGCTGTTCAGCAAGGGCCGCGCCTTCACCCAGTTCCTGCGCAACGCCGTCGGGGCGGCCCAGCTGTACGGCCCGTCCATGCGCTTCCTGCTCGGGTCGGGCAGCGCGGCCGACGCCGCCGCGTTCCTGCGGATGCGGGCGCTCATGGGCCAGATGGACGACGCGGCGCGGGTCTTCCAGCTCGGCCGCCCGGCGACCGGGATGCTCGGCGGGCTGCGGACCGCCGCCGGCAAGGTCTTCCTCCCGCTCACCGCGCTCTCCGGCGGGATGGACCTGGTCACCGGCGGCGGCTACGACGGCGCCCGCGGCTGGGCCACCCGGGCGTTCGGTGCTGCGGGGCTCGCCGGCTCCGGTGCGATCATGCTCGGACTGGCCAGCAACCCGGTCGGCTGGGCCGTCGCCGGCGGCGCCGTCCTCGCCTACGGCGCGTGGTCCCTGGGCAACTTCGTCTACGACAACTGGGACGACATCACCGAGTTCGCCGGGAAGGCGGCCGACTGGACCGGCGACCGGATCGCCGACGTCGGAGAGGGCCTGTCGGCAGCCCGGGACTGGGCCGGCGACCGGCTGTCCGACGCCGGCGACGCGCTCGGCGACGCCGCCGACACCGTCGGCGGCGTCATCGAGTCCGGGCTCGACATGCTGCCCGACGTGTCGATCTTCTAGGAGCCACGATGACGACCACCGCCGAGCCACGTCGGGTCGAGCTCGTCGACCTCACCGACGAGGAGGTCGCGGTCCTCGCCACCGCCGACGGCCCCGTCGTCCTGCCGTACCTCGGCACCCTGGACGACGAGCAGGTCGCCACCGCGACGACCACCGCCTACCGCTCGCTGGTGGCCCGCGGGCTGCTCACCGCGCCCACGCCGCAGGAGGCGCGCGAGGCCGCGCGGACGTCGACCGCGCGCGGCGAGGAGCGTGTCGCCTACCCCGTGCAGATGCCGGAGACGCTCGCGCACCTCCTGCGCCTGCGGGCCGGCGCCTCGACCGTCGTGTGCGTCTCGGTCGCCACCGCACTCGGCGCCGAGTACCGCTACGCCCACGTCGTGGACGACGTCGCGCTCGTCGAGGAGGTGACCGGCACCGGCCTGCACCGGTTCTCGCTCGTGGACGTCGCCGACCTGCCGCCGGTCGTGGAGGCCTGGGTGCTGCACCCGGAGGCGACGCCGGGCACCGGGGAGGAGATCGTGCAGCTCCCGGCGCCGCAGGGCGACCCCGACCCCACGCCGCCGGACGAGCTGCTCGAGCTGCTGGGTTCGGCCCTGGTACGGGCGGACCTCGTGGTCCGTCGCGTCGGGGAGGACGAACCCGAGCTGCTCGGCGTGTTCAGCGGCCCGGCCGGCACGTGGACGTCGCACAGCCGGTTCCGGTCCGCCGCGCCGGTGGTGATCCGGCCCGCCACCCCGGACGACGTCCGCGACCACGTGCGGGTCGCCCTGGCCGGGGAGCCGACGTGACGCAGGCCGCGCTGACGATGCGGCCGATGCGCTCCCGCAGCCTGTGGGCCGCGATCTGGTTCGTCGTCCTCGCCCTGCCGGCGATCGCGGCGTGGGTCTGGCTCACCGACCCGGGCAACCGCCCGTGGACCGCCCTGCTGGTCCCGTTCGGTTACCTGGCGCTCGTCGGGATGACGATGCGCGTGGAGCTCAGGTCCGATCCGCCCGCCTTGACGTGGCGCAGCCCGCTGGCGTTCTGGCGCAGCACCACCCCGCTGGACTCCCGCACCGCCGTCCAGCTCCGCGGTGCCGGCTCGACGGTGTCCCTGCACGCGCGCGCCGACGGCCGGCGCTTCGGGGTGTCGGTCGACGTGCTGGCCGCCACCGAGTACGTGCAGCGCAGCCGGGAGCCGCAGGAGCTCGAGGCGCTCGCCGCGGCTGTCAGCTCGTCCGGGACGCGCGGCGGCCACGACGTCGCCCGCCGGCTGCGCGCGCAGGCGGCGCACGTGCGCGCCGGCGGGGACGTCCGGTCCTCGCCGCTGGCGACGTACCTCGGCAGGACGCTGCTCGGCCTCAGGTACTGACCCGGCGCGGCGCGCGCCGCCAGATGCCGAGGAGCGTCACGAGCCCCACGCCGGCGACCCCGAGCAGTGCCCACCACAGGACCTGCTCGCGGGCGGCGGCCAGCTCGTCCGGCACCTCCGGGACGGCGACCAGCTCGGTGCGCGGCGGCGGCGGCTGGGCGTCCGCGGCCCCCGGCAGCGGCGGCCCGGCGCGAGCAGGGTCCAGCGTCATCACCATCGCGAGGTACGGCTGCACGATGCCCCAGCCGCGGCGGTCGTCGCGCTCGGCGCGCACCGGCCGGTCGGCGCTGGCCATGATCCGGTACGCGATCTCCTCGGCCGAGGCGTCCGGGTGCGCCGACGCGACGAGGGCCGCGACGCCCGAGACGTAGCCGGTGGCCCAGCTGGTCTGCGGCGCCGCGGTGCCCGGGGAGTTCACGCAGTCCTTCTCGTCGAACCAGGCCGAGATGACCTCCTGCCCCGGCGCCGCGACGTCCACCGCCGGTCCGTGCACGGAGGCGTCGGTCACGCGGTCCGCGGTGTCGACCGCGGTGACGCCGAGCACCCCCGGGTAGGCGGCGGGGTACCGGTCGCCACCCGCCTCGGCCGCGTCGGGGTCGCGGTTGCCGGCGCTGGCCACGACGAGGGCACCGCGCTCCTGCGCGAACCGGACCGCCCGCTCCAGCTCGGGCTCGGGTGTCGGGGAGCTCAGCGAGACGTTGATGACCCGCGCACCGTTCTCGGCGGCGTAGCGGATGCCGGCGGCGATCCGGTCCAGGCGCAGGCCGTTGCCCTGCGCGACGTCCTGCTCGTCGGTGGAGGCGAACACCCGCACCGGCATGATCGTCGCGCGCGGGGCGACGCCGACCAGGCCGGACCCCTCGACGCGCTGGGCAGCGACGAGCGAGGCGATCGCCGTCCCGTGGTTGTTGACCGCCGACGTCCCGCCCGGCTCCGGGTCGTCGCCGACGAAGGTGGTGCCCGGCCCGACGACGTCCACGAGGTGCGCGTTGTCCTTCTCCACCCCGGAGTCGACGACGGCGACGGTCACACCCTGCCCGCGGGCGACGTCCCAGGCGTCGCGGAGGCCGAGGCGCGTGTGCGCATAGGGCGCCTCGGGCGCCCAGGCGGACTCCCCCCGGCCGCACTCGACGGCGTCCGCGGACACCGGGTCCGCGTTCACGGGCGCCGCGCCGGCGGCCACGAGCAGCAGGGCGCAGACGGTGGCGCGCACGGCCCGCATCAGCCGCCTCCGACGACCTGCCGGGCGGCGGTCTCGGTGAGCTCGGGCCCGTCCGCGAGGGGCTCGACCCACGCCAGCGGCACCGGCACGGCGGTCACGTCGGGGTACCCGAGCTTGTCGAGCGCGGACGCCGTGTCGCCGCCGACGGCGTACCGGCGGCCGGTGCCGTCGACGACGAACACCGTGCCGCGGTTGACGATCGTGCCGTTGACGGCGCGGACGACGGCGCCGCGCCCGGGCTCCACGAACGCTTCGGTGCCGGCGGGGGCGGCGTCCTCGTCGGTGAGCCGCGACAGTGCCACCACGGGCACCTCGTCCGGCTCGGTGGTGAGCAGGGCGCAGGCGACGTCGTCCGGCCACGCGCTGGGCAGGTCGGCCGGCCACTGCTCGGGGTAGGGAGAGGCGGTGACGGTGCCCAGGCCGGCGACGTCCCCCTGGCCGACCTCGATCACCTGCGGCGAGCCGGACCCGACCGCATAGAGCGCGAACGCCACGTCGGTGAGCGGCACGAGCCCGTCCTCGCGCAGCAGGTACCGGGTCGAGGACCCGTCGGCGGCGGCCACCTCGAGCACAGAGCCGGTCGCGGCACCGGACGGCGCACCGCCGGGTGCCGGTGCTCCGCTGCCGGCGAGGGTGAGTGGCCGCAGGGCGGGTCCCTCGGCAAACAGGTCGAGCCACGTGCCCGGGACCTGGCGCGGCGGCGTGCGGTCCAGGCGCAGGGCGAGCAGGACGTCACCGGCACGCTCGGCGTCGACGGGGTACCGCGCGCCACCCCACAGCACCCACAGCGCGCCGTCGACCGTGACGGTGAGGGCCTCGTCCGTGCCGACCGGTTCGGCGACCGGGTCGCCCTGCAGGCGCAGCTGTGCGCGGCCGCGCTGGTCGATGCACGACGTCCAGCCCGTCTGGACGAGCGCGTCCGCGGGCGGGAGGTCGTCGGGTGCGCCCGGGATCCCGATGGTCTCTCCTCGTCGCTGACCGGCGAGCTCGGAGTCGGGAACGGAGACGATGCGGAACCCGTTCTCGGGCAGGGCCAAACGCGCCGAGGCGATGTTGAGCACGGGACGCAGCACGCCGTCCCCGGTGGCGACGAAGCGGGAGCCGCTGTCCTCGGCGATCACGAGGGTGTTCTGGTCCCAGCCGGCCGGCAGGCCGGGGCGAAGCAGCCCGGCGACGGCCGCGCCAGCCACGACGAGGGCAGCGAGCACCAGGCCGCCGACGACGGCGCGCCCCGGGCGGGCAGGTTCGAGCTCCCGACCGCCCGGCGCGCCGCTGGTGAACGCCGTGACGAGGCGACGACGGTTGAACGCGTGCGCCTCGACGAGGTCGCGCTTGGTCGCCACGCCCGGCCGTCCTCCTTGCTGCTCGGTGAGGCTCGCGCCGATCAGGCGCGGTGCGCGGCGCGCCGCCGCGGACGGCTCGCCGTCAGCAGGACGACGCCGCCGCCCACCAGGACGGTGCCGAGGAACGCGATCTCGCCGGCGTCGCTGCCGGTGCGCGGCAGCTGCGCCGGTGCGCTGGCGGCCACGCTCGTGCGCTGCACCCGACCCGCTCTGCGGCCGGCGTCGACTCGGCGCGAACGGCCGGGGTGCGCTGGCGGCCGAGGCCGGACTGGGCGGACCGCTGCGCGACCTGGCCGAGACCGGCGTCCGCGCTGGGGTTGCTCGGCCGGCCGAGGTCGTCGCCGCCGCCGGTGCCCGGGTCGGGGGTCGGCGTCGGGGTGGGCGGGGGGGCGGGGTCGGGAGTCGGGTTCTGCTCCTGCCAGGCCAGCACGCCCTCGGCTCCGCCCTCCAGGTAGGCGGCTGCGTAGGCTCCGGGGTAGGCGCCCTCGTAGGACTCCGCGTACGCGGACTCGCACGTGACGTCGTAGGCGTCGCGGTAGGCCTCGCGGTAGGCCGTCGCAGCGGACGAGCCCTCCTCGATCCCGGCCGGGAGGCTGTCCGGGTTCGATCCGGAGCACGCCGACGCCGCCGGTGGGGCGGTGGCGGACGCCGTCTGGGGGGTGAAGGAGCCGTCCGCGGAGCCGTCGTCATAGCCGTCCGCGAACCCGTCGGCGTCACCGTCCAGGGCGCCATCGCCCGCGCCGGCGGTCCCGCCGTCGGCGCGCCCGGCGTTGCCACCATCGGTGGTGCCCAGGGCCGCGGCAGCCTCGTCGGAGATCGGCTCCACCGGCTGGTCGACGATCGGCTCCTGGTCGTGGGCGTCGGCGGCGGCGACCGGCGCACTGTCGACCAGGGAGTCGGGGGGCGCCGCGGCGGGCGTGCCGACCGATTCTGCAGCGCCCGGCTCGGAGTCCTGCGGTGCCGTCGACTGCTCGGTCGACGCGGTCGGATCGACCGCTTCCCCGACCTGGGCGCCCTCCTCCAGCGCACCCGCCGGAGCGACGAGAGCCAGCGAGAGACCGACAGCCAGGACCGCGGACCCGGCGAGACGAGCGGACGTGGTGCTCACGTGGACGTTTCCCCCTCTGCGCAGCACCGCACCGAGCGGTGACCGACAGTTGCGAGCGAAGACTAGTGGCTCACGTCCCGAAACGGCACCAACCGGGGTGGCCGTGACGAACGCCGTCAGACCAGCCCGAGGGCGACCACCAGCAACGGAAGCATGGCGACGAGGGTCACGCCGTCCAGGACGTCACCCATCCGGCCGAGTCGCACGCTGGGCGTTCTCGGCAGCACCGCGGCGAGCACCAGTGCCGTCCCCGTGACGAGCAGGATCACGACGAGGCCCGTGCGCCACGACGGCTGCAGCAGCGCCGCCGACACCGCGGCGGCGACCAGGGCGAGAGCCGCCCCCGCGACCCCGGTGCGGACCTCCACCGCGTCGCGGTACTGCCGCGTCCGCAGCAGCATCGCGATCCCGGCGCACACCACCACCAGCGCACCGAAGAGGCCGAGGGAGACCGCGAACGGCGCCGCGGTCACCACGGCGGCGCTGACCAGCACGCTCAGGCCCAGCAGCACGTTCCGCCCGAGACGCACCTCCCCGGCGATCGACGCCGCGTCCAGCGGCGGCGGCTCCGCGGTGATGTCGGCGTCGGTGCGCGGTTGCGGCACCGCCAGCCGGGTCGTCGACACCGACAGCCACGGCACGAGGCCACCGACGAGCACGAGCAGCACCATCGCCGTGGTGACCACCTGAGCCGGGTCGACGTCGGTGGCGGCGCACACCGCACCGACTGCGGCGACGGTGACGCCGAAGCCCATCGCGGGCAGGAAGCGGAGAGCACGCCCGGCGACGGCGCCGGCGGCGGCTGCTCCGGCCGACGTCATCCCCAGTCCGGCCGCGACGGACGGCAGCTCGAACGGCGACCGGTCCGGGAGCAGCGCCCACCCGGCGATCGCAGCGAACGGCACGGCCGACCAGCCGAGCAGCAGTCCGGTCTCGTGCTCGCCGCGCACGCGAGACAGCACCGCGGCGGACGCCACGAGCAGCACCGCCACCACCGCCGCGGTCACAGCGACCGGCAGGCCCGCGGCCCGCTGCAGCGCGAGGGTCACGGCCGCGACGGCGAGCAGGGCGCCGGAGGCGGCCAGTCCCGTCCGCCGGCTCGCCTCCGGCGTCCACGGTCGGGTCTGCGCCTCGATCGCGTCCGCGACCGCCTCGACGACGTCGTCGTAGACCTTGGGCGGCTCGTCGTCGACGCCCGCCTCGACCGTGAGCACGTGGCCGTCCTCGACGCCCTGGGCGACGAGCCCGGCGGCTCCCTGCAGGGTGGTCCCGTCGGGGCGCACCAGGCGGTAGCCGCCGTGCACCGTGTAGGGGTCCAGGACGCCGACGGCCGACACGAGCTCGGGCAGCACCTCCGCGACCGGCACCACGCCCGGGACCGCGAGGTCGACCCGCCGCGCGCCCGCCACCAGCGTGACCCGGACGAGCCCGCTGTCCACCAGCGCGTCGCTCATGCGCCTCTCCCCGCCACCGGAACAGATCGGAACGAGGCAGACCATACTGCGCGGCCTCGTCGGCACCGACCTGTCGCTGTGCGTGTGCCAGACTCCACGTGCAGTGAGCTGCCGTCCGGTTCAGGGGGAGACATGGCAGACGTGCAGGTGACGGCGCGGGAGCTGCACGCCGCGGCCGACCGGGCGGACGCCGCAGCCCGACTGCTCAGGCAGGTGGCGGCGTCCCCGGCGGGCCCGGCCGTGGCCGCCGCCCTGCCGGGGTCCGCCTCCGCGGCGGAGGCCACGGCCCTGGGCGCCGCGTGGGAACGGCGGGAGCGCGCGGCGGCGCAGGAGCTCGCGGCGTACGCCGCCGACCTGCGGGCCAGCGCCGACACCTACACGGCCGCGGACCAGGCGGCCGCCCAGCGGATCGGGGTCGGCCCGTGGTGACGCTCGCGGACGTCCGGGCCTGGCGGCCCGCCGACGTCGACGCCCCGGTCGACGTCCTGACGCGCGCCCGGAACCGGCTGCTGGACTGCGACGACGAGCTGACGAGCGCGCGGCCGCCGTCCACCTGGACCGGCGGCGCCGCCGAGGGCGCCGCCCGCGGTTACGGCCAGGCGGTGGAACAGGTGCACCGCCTGGTAGCGCAGGTGGAGGCGGTCCGCACCGCATGCGCCGAGGCCGCCGCCGCCCTGGTGGCCGTGCAGTCCGCGATCGCCGTGGCCGAGGACCTGGCGCGCGCCAACGGCCTGACCGTGCACCCGGACGGCCGGGTCACGGCGCCACCGCTCGTGACGACCCCCGAGGGCGCCGACGAGGCCGTCCGGGCGCAGCAGACGGTCGTCGACGAGGTCGTGGACCGTCTGGAGCAGGCGCTGCACCGGGCCGCTCAGGTGGACGCCGACCTGGCCGCGGTCCTGCGCCGGGCCGCTCAGGACGCCCTCGACGACGGGTGCGGCGACTCCCTCTCGGACGCCGTCGCCGCCGGAGCGGCCGCCGGGGACCTCGCCGTGCCGCCGCCGCCGGGGCGCGGCGCCCGGCCCGCTGACAACGCCGGCTGGTGGGCGTCGCTGACCGAGGCCGAGCGCGCCGAGGTGCTGGCCCGGCACCCGCAGTGGGTCGGCAACCTCGACGGCGTCCCGTTCGCCGTCCGCGAC
>JBKHXE010000152.1:0-7302 GCA_046566185.1 Actinomycetes bacterium
CCTTCGACATCCTCGAGGAGAACCGCGACGTCCTCGACAGCCTCGTGCTCCAGCTCCTGGAGAAGGAGACGCTGGACAAGGCCGAGGTCGCCGAGGTGTTCGAGCCGCTGCGGCGCCGCCCGATCCGCCCGGCGTGGACCGGCTCGCCGACCCGCTCGCCCTCCACGATCCCGCCGGTCGACGTACCCGAGGCCGTGCGCGAGAAGGCCGCGGCCAACGGTGGCGGCGAGCAGTCCGACCCCGGTGCGATCCTCACGCCGCCCGGCAGCGGTGGTGACGTCCACGGCGACCCGGGTGTGAACAGCTGATGGCGGTCGACCCGATCAGCTGGACCCCGCCCGAGCAGGTCCCCGAGTTCGACCAGGAGCGCGCCGAGGCGGCCGTCCGCGAGCTGCTCGCGGCCGTCGGCGAGGACCCGGACCGCGAGGGCCTGCGCGAGACCCCGGCGCGGGTGGCCCGGGCCTACCAGGAGCTGCTCGGCGGGATGCGGCTGCGCGCCGAGGACGTGCTCACCACGACCTTCGACCTCGGCCACGACGAGATGATCCTGGTCCGCGACATCGAGCTGTGGTCGATGTGCGAGCACCACCTCGTGCCGTTCACCGGCGTCGCGCACATCGGCTACATCCCCAACGAGGACGGCCGGATCACCGGGCTGTCGAAGCTCGCCCGGCTCGTCGACGTGTTCGCCAAGCGCCCGCAGGTCCAGGAGCGGCTGACCACGCAGATCGCCGACTCGCTGATGGAGATCCTCGAGGCTCGCGGCGCGATCGTCGTCATCGAGGCCGAGCACCTGTGCATGACGATGCGCGGCGTCAAGAAGCCGGGCTCGAAGACGATCACCTCGGCGATCCGCGGCGCGATGCACAACGCCGCGACCCGCAACGAGGCGATGAGCCTGATCATGCACGGGACGCGCTGAGCGCTATTCCTCCTGGGTGACCTCGCCGGTCTCGGCGGCCTCTGGCGCCTCGGCCTCAGCGGCCTCAGGGTCCGGCTCGCTCTCCGGTACGGCGCCCGCCGCACGCAACCGGTCCCGCAGCGACCCGGCCTCGACCCGGTCGGCCAACGACGCGAGCAGCTCGCGCGGCGGCCGCCCGCCCCGGAGCCGGAAGTAGTCCTTGTCGGCCCCCCGGAGCAGCCCCAGCAGCTCGTCGAGCTCCCGCGCGGTCTCCTCCGGGAACGGCGCCGGGTCGTGCGCGTGCCACTCCGGCCGCGGCCGCACCAGGAACCCGAGCTCGTCGAGCAGGTCCACGTCGTCCTCGATGTGTCGCCGGTGGATCTCGGCGAGCAGCTCGCGCCGGCGCTCCTCGGGCAGCTCGAGGGCCATCAGCCTCCCCAGCGACGCGCGCAGCCGTTCGCGACGGTCGCGGAACCGCGCCACCGTCACGGCTTCGAGGTGGTTGGTCCACTTGCGGGTGAACTCCTCCACCGAGAACGACTCGTAGTGCAGGAGGTTGAGCCAGTCGCCGCGGACCGGCTCGACGGGCTGCCGGTCCAGCGTGGCCACCGCGTGCACCTGCAGCCGCCGGTCCGGCGACGGTCGCATGCCCGACTTCCCGCCGAGGTGGCCGTTGAAGTACTCCAGCATGCTCGGCTCCGGGATCTCGCCGAGCGTGGCGAGCAGCGCGAGCTCGTCGGGGGCCAGCGGCCGCTTGAACCGCTCGCGCGGCTCCTCGTCCGCGCCGACCGCCACCGACTCCAGCGTGCGCAGGCGTACGGCGGTCACGTCGGCGTCGAGGGCGAGCAGCCCCTCGCGGTCGAGGTCGAGGCACTCGTCGCCGTCGATGTGGAACAGCCACGCCACCTCGCCGACCACCGACACCAGCACGTTGGCGACGTTGGCGTTGACCACCTGCCGCTCGTTGAGGCTGCCGGGTCGCTCGTCCCCCCAGTACGCCGCGTCGGTGCGCACCGCCGTGACGTGCGGGTGCTCGTCGAGGTGGGCGTGCGTGCCCGGCTCCGCGTCGTCGAGGAACACGAAGAGGTGGTCGGCGCCGGCCGCGAGGTTGCGCCGCACGAACCGGTCGAGGTTCGCCGCGGTGTCCTTGACGGTGGAGACGACGCACACCAGCGACGCAGCGGTCGTCCCGGGCGTCTGCATCAGCCGCGGCTGGTGAGCCGTCGCACCGCTCGCTTGATCTTGCTGCCCGGCGAGGTCTCGGGAGCGGGGTCGTCCTCACCCGGGTAGGAGCTGTCGACGAGCACGTCGGAGCCGGCCGGCATCTGCTCGGCCTGCTCGAGCAGCCGGCGGAAGTCGATCTGCGGGCGCGGCGGGCTCGCCGGCCGACCGAAGTCCCACCAGACCGGGTGGGTGAGCATCCCGACGATCCGCTTGTACGGAACGGCGCTCCCGAGCTCGTCGCGGCTCAGCCCGGCCCGGCCGACGGTGTCCGTCACCAGCTTCAGCTTCCCGCCCGAGTCGCTGATGTAGACGTCGCGGGGCAGGTCGTAGCCCTCGTACTCCAGGTCGAACTCGGCCATGGAGCGCGCACCGATCTCGACGCGGCGCCCCTCGTGCTCGACGAACCGCCGGCCGCCCCGCGAGGGGTAGACCGTCTCGGAGAACAGCTCCATGTTGTAGAAGCCGACCTCGCCGCAGAGCGGGTCGCCGTGGGTCGACGTACCGGTGATGCGCAGCCCGCGCGACCGCAGGTACTCCAGCTCCTCGGCCAGCAGCTCGTAGGGGTCGCGGCCCGTCCTGAGCGCGGTCACGATCAGGTTGTTGTGCAGGTTGATCTCGTGACCCATCTCCTGGATCTCGAGGCAGCGCTCGACCATCTCCTCGCTCCGGGCGAGCAGGTTGCGCTGCTCGTCGAAGCGGCCGTAGTACCACGCCGAGTGCAGCACGCAGTACGTCGACGAGATGCCGTGCTCGGACTCCCACCGGGCCATCGCCACCGCGTTCTCGATGTCCTGGTCGATGTCGTGGCGGACCAGGAGCAGCTCGTTCTGCGGGGTCTCCGGCGGCTGGGTGCACGCCTCGTGCCAGGTCCGCGTCGGCAGCGACTCGACCGCGGGGAGCATGAGCCGCTCGTACTCGTCGACGAAGTACGCCCGCTTGCGCGCCAGCCGCTTGAGCTTCTTGGACCACGTGTCCTCGTCGAACCGGAACCCGGCCGCCGTCTCGCGCCGGTAGCCGTGCCGGTCCATCCCGTCGTAGCAGCCCGCCTCCAGGGCCAGCACGGCCGCGGGCGCCAGGCTGTCGCGCCAACGGTCGACGCTGGTGGTGAAGAAGTCCTGGCTGAGCAGCTCGGAGTTCGCGTGGCCGCCGCGCAGGACGCTCGCCTTGGAGTCGAAGAAGCTGTCCATGGCCGGGTCGCGGGGGATGCCCAGGTGCTCGCAGAGCCGGTCGAGCTCGGGCCCGGGGTTGCTCACCAGGTCCTCGTAGCGCACCAGGTGGCACCGCTCGGGGTGCTTCGCGGCGAACCTCTCGAACGTCTCGAGGTAGCGATTCCACGTCGTGGCGACCTGGTCGACGGTGCGCTCGAAGTCGTTCTCCACGTGCGAGCGCCACACGTCGCGCGGGTCGCGGAGGATGCAGACGTAGGCCGCGTCGTCGACCAGCTTGTCGAACCGGCCGATCGTCGGGTTGTTCAGCTTCCAGCCGGAGATGGACGTGCCCTCCTTCGCCGACTTCACGTCGGTGACCCGGCGCGACACCGCCGTCCGGTCGGCCAGCGAGGTGATCTCGGCGACGCCGTCCGCGGCCACCGAGTCGAGGACGTCGGCGGCCTCGGCTGGCCACACGAGGCAGCGTGCGGAACGCAGGACGTAGACCGCGAGTTGCTCCTCGCCGAGCCCACGGAGCGCCTCGGCGCAGGCCTCGGGGTCGTCGGTGGCGGTGTCGCGGATGCGCCGGGCGGCGACGGCCGGGTCGCCCAGGCCCTTGGGCAGGAGCTCGTAGCCCATCGAGATCTGCGGGTGTGCGTCGAGGACGGCGGTGACCAGCGTGGTCCCGGACCTCGACATCCCGTAGACGAACACGTGCTGTGGGCTCATCCGCACCTCCTGGCTCCGCGTCATCCTGACATCCGGGCCCGGCGCCCCAGAACTCAGGTGGGACGGCCCTCGGCGGCGTCGCGCTGCGTCGAGCACGCCAGGAGACGCTCCTGCACCGAGCCGGACGTTGCCTCGGCGAGCAGCGTCGCGACGACCTGCCGAGGTGCGTAGGCGTTCCGGTCGAAGAACGCGTGCTTGTCCAGCTGACGCAACCGCTGCAGCCGGTGGTCGAGGTTCTTCCTCGTGGCGCGTGAGAACCCGCGCGGCCGGTGCTGGTGCCGGGTCCGCTCCGGCTGCACCAGGAAACCGAGCTTGCCCAGCAGCTCGACTTCGTCGGCGACGTTCCGCCGGTAGATCTCGCGCAACAGCTCCGTGCGAAGAGACTCGTCGATGTCGAGGCCCGCCAGCGTGCCAAGTCCCGCGCGCAGCCGCTCCTTGCGGTTGCGGAAGCTCGCGGTGTTGTCGGGGTTGAGGTGCTCGGTCCACTTGCGGAGGAACTCCTCCGGCGACCACGAGTCGTGGTGCAGCACGTGGAGCCAGTCCGCGCGGAATGGCTCGACCTCGACGCGGTCGGTGGTCTCGACGTTGTGCACCCCCAGCCGGAGGTCCAGTGCGGGCCGGATCCCCGACTTCCCGGATGTGTGGCCATGGAAGTACACCTTGTTCGACGGCCGGGAGATCACACCAAGCGTCGTGAGCAGCGCCAGCTCACCCGGCAGGAGCTCGCGCTTGAACAAGGCGGGGGACCGGCCGGACGAGGCCGACGCGACCGACTCGAGCGTGCCCAGCCGGACTGCGCGGATCTCCGGAGGCAGGGCCAGCAGCGCGTCCCGGTCGAGGTCCAGCTCCTCGTCACCGTCGAGGTGGAACAGCCACCGGACCTCCGGGAACGCCGTGAGCAGCACGTTGGTGAGGTTGGCGTTGACCCACTGACGCTTGTTGAGGCTGCGCGGCCGCTGCCCGTGCCAGTAGCCCGCGCCCGTCCGGACGGCGGTGACGTGCGCCTTCTTGCCCAGTCGCTGGTACGTCGACTCGTCCGCGTCGTCGACGTACACGAAAAGGTGGTCGGCCCCCCCGGCCAGGTTGCGCTCGACGAACCGGTCGAGGTTCTCCGGTGTGTCCTTGACGGTCGTGACGACGCAGACCAGGTCGTCGCCGCTACTGCTGCCGAGCATGCCTCAGACCCCCTCCCCAGAGGTTGTTGTTCCGTCGGGCTCAGGTACCCGATCGGCGCCGCACCATCAGCAGGTCCACCTCGATCACCCTGAGGGTGGGCCGCTCGACCGAGATCGTATAGATGCCGGACGTGTCGAAACCGGCCGCCTCGTACTCGGCGAGCACCTCCGGCAGCCGGGGCATCCCCTCGTAGAGGGTGAGCAGGGCGGCCTCCGACTGCAGCCCGGCCAGGTCCGCGACGCGCTCCCCGGCGCCGCGGAAGGCCTGCAGGTCGAACCCCTGCGTGTCCATCTTCAGGAACACCGCGCCGGAGTCGGCGCCCACCAGCTCGTCCCACAGCCGGTCGAGGCGCCGCACCTGGATCTCCTGCTCCCGCACCTGGCGCATCTTGCGCGACCACTGCCGGCCGTAGTCGCTGGGCGCCAGCAACGAGCTGAGGGTCCCCGGCGTCACGTTGATGACGGCCGTCCCGTCCTCCTCGCCGAGGGCCAGCTCGTGGACGCGCCAGCGCGGGTCGTCGCGCGCCGCCTCTCGCAGCGCCGCTGCGGTCTCCGGCACCGGCTCGAACGACTCGATGCGGCCCCGGTAGCCGGCGCGGCGCAGCCGGGTCGCGAACTGGCCGGTGTTGGCGCCGACGTCGAGCACGACCTGGACGTCGTGCTCGCGCAGAATCCACAGGAGTTGCTCGAGCGCGAGGAACTTCGCGGTGCGCTTCTGCACCTCGTGGATGCGCGTACGCATGAGCCGCGGCCGGTACACCAGGTGCGCACCGCCCTGCCGGTCGAGCCGGGCGGTCCGCACCCGCTGGCCCGACGCCGACCGGGGACGCACCAGCCGGCCGACCTTGCCGAGCGGGATGGTCTCCTGGCCGAGCAGACGTAGTGCTGCCCTCGAGGCGCGGTCGCGGTAGCCCATGGAGAGCGACCGTACCCGCACGGCCGGGAGGCTCCACCCGCACGGCCGGGAGGCTCCACGATCGGCGCCGTAGGGTGGCCGGGTGCACGCCGGACCCGCCCACCACGTCCCGGGGCTGCCCACGCCGGGGCGGTGCCTGGTGATGGGGGTCGTCAACGTCACCCCCGACTCGTTCTCCGACGGCGGCCTCTTCCTCGACCCGGACGCCGCGGTCGCGCACGGCCTGGAGCTCGTCGCCCAGGGGGCCGACCTCGTCGACGTCGGCGGGGAGTCGACCCGTCCCGGCGCCCACCGGGTGTCGGCCGACGAGGAGCGGGATCGGGTCGTCCCCGTGGTCCGGCGGCTCGCGGCCGAGGGCGTCCAGGTCTCCGTCGACACGATGCGCGCGCCGGTCGCGCAGGCGGCGGTGGAGGCCGGTGCGGTCCTGGTCAACGACGTCTCCGGCGGCCGGGCCGACGAGGACATGTTCGCGACCGTGGCGCGGCTGCGGACGCCGTACGTCCTCATGCACTGGCGCGCGCACTCGACCGAGATGGAGAGCCACACGCAGTACGACGACGTGGTCGGCGACGTGATGAAGGAGCTGTCCGAGCGGCTGATGGTCGCCACCGACGCCGGCGTGGACCCCGATCTCGTCGCGCTCGACCCCGGCATCGGGTTCGCCAAGACCGGCGAGCAGAACTGGGAGGTCCTCGGCGGCCTCCAGCGGCTGCACGCGCTGGGCCGCCCGCTGCTGGTCGGGACGAGCCGCAAGCGGTTCCTCGGCACGGTGCTGGCCGGCCCCGACGGTGCGCCCCGGCCGCCCGAGCAGCGCGACGACGCCACGGCCGCGACGACCGCGCTGGCCGCGGCCGCCGGCGCCTGGTGCGTGCGCGTGCACGAGGTGCCGGCCAACCGCGACGCCGTGCTGGTCGCCGCCCTCTGGGGGAGGGAGGCGCGATGACGGACCCGCTGGAGCCCCCGGAGCCGGTGGAGCCCCCGGAGCCGATCGACCCCGACCGCTCGCCCGAGCCTGGCCCGCGGCCCGACCCCGTGGACGTGCACGAGGTCGAGGCCGTGAACCAGGCGTTCTACACGGCCTTCGAGCAGGGCGACGTCGACGCGATGCGGGCGCTGTGGGTGGACGAGCCCGAGGCGCTGTGCGTGCACCCCGGTGCGCTTCCGCTCCGAGGTACGCCGGCGATCAACCGGTCGTGGGCGCTGGTGATG
>JBKHXE010000153.1:0-11350 GCA_046566185.1 Actinomycetes bacterium
GGCCGGCGACCGCAGCCGGAGGAGCGACCGCGGTGGGACCGCGTCCGCGAGTTCGCGGGCACCGTCTGGGGCCAGCCGGTCACCGCCCTGTTCTTCCTCAACGCCAGCTCCGGCCAGATGCCGATGACGTTCGTCCAGGCCCTGCTCGCCCTCGGCTACCGGCCGATCCCGCTGTCCGGTGCGGCCACCGAGAAGGTCGTCGACATCGGCATCCAGCGCACCCTGGACGCCATCCGCGAGCGCGACGCCGACGTCCTGCTCGCCAGCCACGACGGGGACTTCGTGCAACAGGTCTCGGCGCTGCTCACCCCTGGCCGCCGGGTCGGCGTGCTCGGCTTCCGCGAGTTCGTCAGCTCGTCGTTCGGTGACCTGTCGGCCGCGGGGCTGCAGACCTTCGACCTCGAGGACGAGGTCGGCTGCTTCACCGCGCCCCTCCCGCGCGTCCGGATCATCCCGCTCGACGTCTTCGACCCGGTCCGCTTCCTGTGACCGGGGGCCACCTGATCGTCTTCTCGCAGTGATCCGGGGGTGGGGGTCGCCGGGGCGCCCTGTCAGCCACCTGATCGCCCTGCCGCCGTACGGTGGTGCCCGCCGGCCATGCACCACCGAGGAGAGTGAGATCCCTGGCCCCGAAGCCCGACGGTCCCCCTCCGCCGCCCTCGGTGCAGAAGCTGCGGCTGCGCTACGCCAAGCGGGGCCGGCTGCGCTTCACCAGCCACCGCGACTTCCAGCGGGCCCTCGAGCGGGCGCTGCGGCGCGCCGACGTCCCCATGGCGTACTCCGCGGGCTTCACGCCGCACCCCAAGGTGTCCTACGCCAACGCCGCCTCGACGGGCGCGGCCAGCGAGGCGGAGTACGTCGAGCTCCAGGTCGCCCAGCGCTGCGACCCGGAGGCGCTGCGGGCGGCGCTCGACGAGGCGCTGCCCCCCGGGCTGGACGTCGTCGAGGTGGTCGAGGCGGGCCCCGGGTCGCTGGTCGACCGGCTCGAGGCGGGGGAGTGGGAGATCGTCCTGCCGGACGCGGACCCCGCCGAGGTGTCCGGCGCCGTCCGGTCCTTCCTGGCGGCCGAGCGGGTGGATGTCGAGCGCCTCACCAAGAGCGGACGACGCACCCTGGACGCCCGCGCCGCGGTCGTACGGCTCGCGCTGCGTGACGGAGCCGACGCGGTGTCCGAGCTGGGGCGCGCCGCGGCGGCGTCCGGACGGTCGTGTGCGATACTCCACCTGGTCGTGCGGCACGCCACACCTGCCGTCCGACCCGACGACGTCCTCGCCGCCTTGCGCGTAGTGGCCGACCTGGCGCCGCCGTCACCGCCCCAGGTGACCCGGCTGGCGCAGGGGCCGCTGAACGAGGAGGCCGGGACGGTGGCAGACCCACTGGCACCGGACCGGGACGCCGCCGGCGCCTGAGGCGCCGCGCCGCGCGACACGCGGACGGCGCGAGCCGAGGGCGGTCCACGACGACTTCTGCCGTCACCGACGGCGGCTGACCGCCCGGAAGCACCGAGGTTGTGGCCGGTGTACCGGGATGGACGGGAGCACTGCCCGTGACGCTCGACGACGAGCCCACCACCAGCACCACCGACTCCGCCTCCGAGCAGCCCTCGGGGGCAGCCGAGACCGTGAGCAGGCCGCGCCGACGCCGCGCCGCCAGTCGGCCGGCCGGGCCGCCGCAGGCCGACGCCGCGGCCCCGGCTGACGAGGTCCGGCCGCCGGCCACCGAGGCGCCCGCCACCGAGGCGCCCGCCACCGAGGCGCCCGCCGCCGAGGCCGAGCCGACGAAGCGGGCCCCGCGCAAGCGGGCCGCGAAGAAGACCGCCGCGCCGGCCGAGGAGCCGCAGGCCGGGGCAGCCGCCGAGGCCGAGCCGCCCGCCCCCAGGAAGCGCGCCAGCCGCAAGCGGGCCGCCGCTCCGGTCGCGGAGGCCGCGCCCGAGCAGCCCGCTGTCTCACCGGAGCCCCCGGCCGACGCCGAGACCGTCGACGCCGAGATCGCCGACGGGACCGCCGACGCCGAGCCCGACGAAGCCACCACGGCGCTGGCCGCCGCGACGGCCACCGCCGTCCTCTTCCAGGCCCCCGAGCCGACGACTGCGCCACCCCGCCGGCGGCGTGCGGCCAGCCGGCCAGCCGGCCCACCGCAGGTCGCCGAGGAGCCGGAGGCCGAGGCGCCGCAGCCGCCTGCCGCCGTGGACGCCACCGAGGCGACGCCGACCGAGTCCGGTACCGATACGGACGTGTCGCCCGGCGAGGACGAGGGGGAGAGCCGTCGGCGTCGTCGTCGCCGCGGTGGTCGCGGCCGACGCCGCAAGGGCGGCGACGACGGTACCGAGGCGCCGGACGGCGAGGCCCAGGACGGCGGGGCCCAGGACGGCGGGACCCAGGACGGCGGGGCCCAGGACGGCGAGGAGCCGGACGAGTCCGCCGAGCCGGCCAGGGCGGCGGGGACGTCCGGGACGGCGGAGGCCGCGGCGTCCGAGGGTGAGGCGGAGGAGCCGGACGAGGAGGGCGGCACCAGCCGGCGCCGGCGCCGCCGTCGTCGGCGGGGCGGCGAGGACGGTGACGAGTCCGACAGCAGCGCCCGGTCGCGCGAGTCGCGCCGGGCGGTCGACGACGTCACCGCGGTCAAGGGCTCGACGCGCCTGGAGGCCAAGCGGCAGCGTCGCCGTGAGGGCCGCGAGACCGGCCGCCGTCGCCAGGTCATCACCGAGGCGGAGTTCCTGGCGCGGCGCGAGAGCGTCGAGAGGGTCATGGTCGTCCGCGAGCGGGAGGGCCGCACGCAGATCGCCGTCCTCGAGGACGGTGTGCTCGTCGAGCACTACGTCGCGCGCAAGGCGCAGGCGTCGATGATCGGCAACGTCTACCTCGGCCGGGTGCAGAACGTGCTGCCCAGCATGGAGGCCGCGTTCGTCGACATCGGCAAGGGGCGCAACGCCGTCCTGTACGCCGGCGAGGTGAACTGGGACGCCGCGGGGCTGGAGGGCCAGCCGAAGCGCATCGAGGTGGCGCTGAAGTCCGGCGACCCGGTGCTCGTGCAGGTCACCAAGGACCCGGTCGGCCACAAGGGCGCTCGGTTGACCAGCCAGATCTCCCTGCCCGGCCGCTACCTCGTCTACGTGCCGCGCAGCTCGATGACCGGCATCTCGCGCAAGCTGCCGGACACCGAGCGCAACCGGCTGAAGAAGATCCTCAAGGCCGTGCTGCCCGAGGACGCCGGCGTCATCGTGCGCACCGCGGCCGAGGGGGCCAGCGAGGAGGAGCTGGCGCGCGACGTCACGCGCCTCCAGGCCCAGTGGGAGGACATCGAGAAGAAGGCCAAGGCCGTCAACCCGCCGACGATGCTGTACGGCGAGCCCGACCTGATGATCAAGGTCGTGCGCGACGTCTTCAACGAGGACTTCGCCAAGCTCGTCGTCGCGGGCGACTCCGCCTGGGACACCGTGCAGGAGTATGTGCAGTGGGTGGCCCCCGACCTCGCGGAGCGGCTGGAGCGCTGGGACGGCGACCAGGACGTCTTCGCTGCCCACCGCGTCGACGAGCAGATCGCCAAGGGCCTCGAGCGCAAGGTGTGGCTGCCCTCGGGCGGATCTCTCGTCATCGACCGCACGGAGGCGATGACGGTCGTCGACGTCAACACCGGCAAGTTCACCGGCTCCGGCGGCAGCCTCGAGGAGACGGTGACGAAGAACAACCTCGAGGCCGCCGAGGAGATCGTCCGTCAGCTCAGGCTGCGTGACATCGGCGGCATCATCGTCGTCGACTTCATCGACATGGTGCTCGAGAGCAACCGCGACCTCGTGCTGAGGCGGCTGCTGGAGTGCCTGGGGCGGGACCGCACCAAGCACCAGGTGGCCGAGGTGACCTCGCTCGGCCTCGTACAGATGACCCGCAAGCGGGTCGGCCAGGGGCTGCTGGAGGCGTTCAGCGAGCCCTGCGAGTGCTGCGGCGGGCGCGGCGTGATCCTGCACGACGAGCCGGTCGAGAAGAAGTCCGGCGGCAACGGTGCTGACTCCCAGCAGCAGCGACGCCGGGGTGGCGCCAAGGACGTCGCGGCCGCCACCGCGCGCCAGAAGTCGGCCCACGGGTCCGGCGGCGAGCACGGCGGGACGCCGGACAAGCCCGCCCAGGACGGCGAGGCGGGCACCGCCGAGCCGGCACCCGCGCCGTCCGAGCCCGCGCCGTCCGAGGCCGCTCCGGCCTCCGACGACGTGACGCCGGCCGCGCGCGAGCCGGCCCCCGCCGACCAGGAGGACCAGCCGGTTTGACCTGGGCAGACGCGCGTCCGTACCCTTGACCGCGGCACGCCCTCGGCGTGCCCTGCTGTGTGCGCCCCGACCTCACGGGCGGGCCGCCCGACACCAGCACCAGCGAACGACGTCAGAGAGTGAGCCTCACGTGTACGCCATCGTCCGCGCCGGCGGCCGGCAGGAGAAGGTCGCCGTCGGCGACGTGCTGACCATCGACCGAGTCGTCGGCGACGCCGGCACCACGGTCGAGCTCGAGCCCGTGCTGCTGGTCGACGGTGACACCGTCACGAGCGACGCCGCGAAGCTCGCCAAGGCCACCGTCACCGTCGAGATCGTCGACGCCGCCAAGGGCCCGAAGATCACGATCCTGAAGTACAAGAACAAGACCGGCTACCGCAAGCGCCAGGGTCACCGCCAGAAGCTGACCCGCGTCAAGGTCACCGGCATCAACGCCTGATCTCCACCAGCGGCACGAGCGAGGACTGACCAATGGCACACAAGAAGGGCGCCAGCTCCACCCGGAACGGGCGCGACTCCAACTCCAAGCGTCTCGGCGTGAAGCGCTTCGGCGGCCAGGTCGTCGGCGCCGGAGAGATCATCGTCCGTCAGCGCGGCACCCACTTCCACCCCGGTGCGAACGTGGGCCGCGGCGGCGACGACACGCTGTTCGCGCTCTCCGCCGGTGCCGTGGAGTTCGGCACCCGGCGCGGGCGCAGCGTCGTCAACGTCGTCCCGGTCGGCGAGTGAGGCTCACCGCCGACTGACGCGACGCACGCGACCACGACAGGGGCGAGCCGGACCACGGCTCGCCCCTTCGTCGTCCCGCCCCTCGACGCAATCACCATGGTTCTTGCGTCCGTCGAGGGCGAGTACACGCAAGAACCATGGTGAACGCGTGAAAGGCAGGTGACCGGCGTGGCGCAGTTCGTCGATCGCGTCGTCCTGCACGTCGCCGCCGGCGACGGCGGCCACGGTTGTGCGTCGGTGCACCGGGAGAAGTTCAAGCCGCTCGGCGGCCCCGACGGCGGCAACGGTGGGCGCGGGGGCGACGTCGTCCTCGAGGTCGACCCGTCGACCACGACGCTGCTCGAGTACCACCACTCCCCGCACCGCAAGGCCGGAAACGGCCGCCCCGGGCAAGGCGGCAACCGCCACGGCGCCGAGGGCGAGGACGTCGTGCTGCGCGTCCCGGCGGGCACCGTGGTGCGGCGGCCGGACGGCGAGGTGCTCGCCGACCTCCTCGTGCCCGGCGAGCGGTTCGTGCTCGCGGCCGGCGGTCGCGGCGGCCTCGGCAACGCGGCCCTCGCCTCGCCCCGCCGCAAGGCGCCCGGCTTCGCCCTGCTGGGGGAGCCCGGCGACGCCGGCGACGTCGTCCTGGAGCTGAAGACCGTCGCGGACGTCGCGCTCGTCGGCTACCCGAGCGCCGGCAAGTCCAGCCTCGTCGCCGCGCTGTCCGCGGCCCGGCCCAAGATCGCCGACTACCCGTTCACGACGCTCGTCCCGAACCTGGGCGTCGTCGAGGCGGGCGACGTCCGCTTCACCGTGGCCGACGTCCCCGGGCTCATCGAGGGCGCCAGCCAGGGCAAGGGCCTCGGCCTGGAGTTCCTGCGGCACGTCGAGCGCTGCGCCGCGCTGGTGCACGTGCTCGACTGCGCCACGCTCGAGCCGGGGCGCGACCCGATCAGCGACCTCGACGTCATCGAGGCCGAGCTCGAGGCGTACCCGGTGACCTCGTCCGACGACGTCGAGGCCGTGCCGCTGACCCGCCGGCCGCGTCTCGTCGTCCTCAACAAGATCGACGTGCCCGAGGCCCGCGACCTCGCCGAGCTCGTGCGCCCCGAGCTGGAGGCCCGCGGGCTCGAGGTGTTCGAGGTGTCGGCGGTCAGCCACGAGGGGCTGCGGCCGCTGTCGTTCGCCATGGCCCGCCTCGTGCAGCAGGCCCGCGACGCGGCGCCGGCCACGGTCACCCGCCGCATCGTGCTGCGCCCCACCCCGGTCGACGAGGCCGGCTTCACCGTCACCCGGGAGGAGGGTCCGGACGGCGAGCTCTACCGCGTGCGCGGCGCCAAGCCCGAGCGGTGGGTGAAGCAGACCGACTTCACCAACGACGAGGCCGTCGGCTACCTCGCCGACCGGCTCGCCCGTCTCGGCGTCGAGGAGGAGCTCTTCGCGGTCGGCGCCAAGCCCGGCGACACCGTCGTCATCGGAGGCGAGGACGGCGTCGTCTTCGACTGGGAGCCCACGCTCACCGCGGGGGCCGAGCTGCTCGGCGGCCCGCGCGGCACCGACCTGCGGCTGGAGGGCTCGGAGCGCCCGACCCGCGACGCCAAGCGCGAGGCGTACGCCGAGCGCCGGGCCGCGAAGACCGCGGCGCGCTCCGACCTGGAGACCGAGCGGCGCGCCGGCCACTGGACGGCGGACGACACCGGCGAGCAGGCGGCGTCGGAGACGGACGCCTGATGGCGCGCCACGGCCTGCGGTCCCGGGACGAGCTGCCCCGCGCCGGTCGTGTCGTGCTCAAGGTCGGGTCGTCGTCCCTCACCACCGTGACGGGCGGCATCGACGACGGCCGCATCGCGGCGCTCGCCGACGTCATCGCGGCCCGCCGCGCGGCCGGGCAGGAGGTCGTGCTCGTGTCCTCCGGCGCGATCGCGGCCGGCCTGGCGCCGCTGGGCCTGACGGCCCGGCCGCGTGACCTCGCGACGCAGCAGGCCGCCGCCAGCGTCGGCCAGGGTGCGCTGCTCGCCCGGTACACGTCGGCGTTCGCGCGCCACGCGACCACGGTGGGGCAGGTGCTCCTGACGTCCGACGACGTCGTCCGGCGCAGCCACTACCGCAACGCCCAGCGGACGCTCTACCGGCTGCTGCGGCTCGGCGTCCTGCCCGTCGTCAACGAGAACGACACGGTCGCCACCGACGAGATCCGGTTCGGCGACAACGACCGGCTCGCGGCGCTCGTCGCCCACCTCGTGCACGCGGACGCGCTCGTGCTGCTGTCGGACGTCGACGCGCTGTACGACGGCCCGCCGTCCAGGCCCGGCACCCGCCGCATCCCGGACGTCGCGGGGCCGGCCGACCTGGACGGCGTGACGATCGGCCGCGCGGGCGCCGCCGGTGTGGGGACCGGCGGCATGATGACCAAGCTGGAGGCGGCGCGGATCGCGACCGGCTCGGGCATCGCGGTGCTGCTGACCTCGGCGGACCGGGCGGCGTCCGGCCTGGCCGGGGAGGACGTCGGCACGTGGTTCGCGCCGACCGCCCCGCGGGCGTCCACGCGCCTGCTGTGGCTGGCGCACGCCGCGAGCCCCTCGGGGCGCCTGGTGCTCGACGAGGGAGCGGTGACCGCGGTCGTCCGCCGGCGGGCCTCGCTGCTGCCCGCGGGGGTGCTCGCCGTCCACGGCTCGTTCGAGGCGGGTGACGCCGTCGACCTGTGCGACGAAAACGGGCGCGTCCACGCCCGCGGGCTGGTCAACTACTCCTCGGGGGAGCTGCCGGGCCTGCTCGGCCGCTCCACCCGCGAGCTGGGTCGCAGCCTGGGGCCGGGCTACGACCGGGAGCTGGTGCACCGGGACGACCTGGTGCTCCTGCACCCCTGACCGCGGCCGGGCGTGAGGAGGACCGGGGTGAACCTCCCGCTGTGGCACGTCACCGTCACCCTGGCCGGTGAGCCGGCCGATGCGCCTGCCCTGCGTGCCGGCCTCGAGCGGCTGACCGAGGAGAGCCCGTTCCTGGCCTCCGCGCGCTACGCGGGCGACCGCGTCGAGGTGCGGTACTGGGACGAGGCGGAGAACATCGACGACGCCGCAGCGATGGCCCTGCGGCTCTGGCACGAGCACCGCGTCAGCGCCGGCCTGCCCGACTGGCACGTCGTCGGCCTCGAGGTGCTCGACCGCGCGACCCTGCGGGAGCGCGGCGACCGCGGTGCCATCTCCCCGGCGTTGGTCCTCGGCGAGGTCCGTCCCCTCTGACGCCCGAGAGATCACGGAGCGGTCAGCGCAGCGGGACGAACGAGTACGACCCGTGGTGCGTGACGCGGGTGCTGCCGTCCGGATGCCGGACGACGACGTGCATGAGCCCGCCGACCGGCACCACCATCCTCCCCTCGGGTGCGAGCTGCTCGACCAGGTCGTCGGGCAGCGAGCGCGCCGCCGCGGAGACCAGGATGCGGTCGAACGGCGCGAGGTCCGGGCGGCCGAGGACGCCGGGGGAGGCCCGCTCCAGCGTCGCCCACGGCACACCGGACCGCGCCAGGTTGCCGGCGCCCCACGCGGCGAGCTCGGGCACCAGCTCGACGCCGACGACCCGGCCGGTCGGGCCGACGAGGTGCGCGAGCAGGGTGGTGGTCCAGCCCGAGCCGGCGCCCACGTCCAGCACCCGCTGGCCGATCCGGACGTCGAGCAGCTCGAGCATGCGGCGCACCGCGGAGGGCTGCGAGCTGGTCTGGCCGAAGCCGATGGGCAGCGGGCGGTCGAGGGCGGCGTCGCACCGCTGGTCCTCGGGGAGGAACCCCTCCCGGGGCGCCGCGGCGAACGCGTCGTCGAGAGCCGCTCGGGTCATCCACTCCAGTCCACCACCTACGCTGGGCGCATGCTCAGCGAGAACGACGCGACCGCGCAGGCCGTGCTCGCCACCTGCCGCCGCGCTCGTGAGGCGTCGCGGGCCCTGGCGACCGCCACCCGAGCCACCAAGGACGCCGCGCTGCTCGCCGCCGCCGACGCCCTCGTCGCGGCGACCGAGACCATCGAGAAGGCCAACGCGCACGACCTCGAGCGCGGTGAGCGCGACGGGCTGAACCCTGGCCTGCTCGACCGGCTGCGGCTGGACGCCGGGCGCATCGCCGGCATCGCCGAGGCCGTGCGGGAGGTCGCGGCGCTGCCCGACCCGGTCGGCGAGGTCGTGCGGGGCCAGACCCTGCCGAACGGGTTGCGGCTTCGGCAGGTCCGGGTGCCCATGGGTGTCGTCGGGATGGTCTACGAGGCCCGCCCGAACGTCACCGTGGACGCCGCGGCCCTCGCCCTGAAGTCGGGCAACGCCGCCGTGCTGCGCGGCGGCTCGGCGGCCCTGGAGACCAACCGGGTGCTCGTCGACGTCCTGCGCGAGGCGATGACGACGGCGGGCCTGCCGGCGGACGTCGTCCAGACGATCGACGAGCACGGCCGCGAGGGCGTGCAGCACCTGATGCGCGCCCGCGGGCTCGTCGACGTCCTCGTGCCCCGCGGCGGAGCGGGGCTGATCAGCAGCGTCGTCGAGAACTCGACGGTGCCGGTGATCGAGACCGGCGTCGGCAACTGCCACGTCTACGTCGACGCGTCGGCGGACGTCGACCAGGCCGTCGCCATCGCGGTGAACGCCAAGACGCACCGGCCCAGCGTCTGCAACGCCGCCGAGACGGTCCTCGTGCACGCGGACGCCGCGCCGCGGGTGCTGCCCCGGCTGCTCGGTGAGCTCGCGGCGGCCGGCGTGGTGCTGCACGCCGACGCCCGGTCCGCCGCCCACGCGCCCGAGGGCGTCACCGTCCGGGCCGTCACGGACGACGACTGGGCCACCGAGTACCTCGCGCTCGAGCTCGCCGTCGGCGTCGTCGACGACCTCGACGCGGCGCTGGAGCACATCCGGCGCTGGTCCAGCGGCCACACCGAGGCGATCGTCACCGGTGACCTCCGCGCCGCCGAACGGTTCACCGCCGAGGTCGACTCCGCCGCGGTGATGGTCAACGCCTCGACCCGGTTCACGGACGGCGGGCAGCTCGGTCTCGGCGCCGAGATCGGGATCTCCACGCAGAAGCTCCACGCGCGCGGGCCGATGGGGCTGGCGGAGCTGACGACGACCAAGTGGGTGGTCACCGGCGACGGGCACGTCCGCGCCTGAGCGCCACGCGGAGGCGGGCATGACAGGATGGGCGCCCGGGCCGCGACGGCCTCTCGCAGTCGAGCAGCTGAGGAAGTGAGGACGACGATGGGTCTGCTGGCCGCCGCCGCCGAGGCGGAGGAGACGCACTTCGAGATCCCGTTCCCGCCGGAGGTCTACGGGCTGGGCGCGCTCGGGGGGCTGCTGCTCCTGCTCGCGCTGACGTTCGCGTTCCGCAGCGTCGGCAAGCGCCAGCGGCACTGACCAGTCCGAGACGCAGGGAGCGCATCGCGTGCGCCTGGGCGTGATGGGCGGCACCTTCGACCCCGTCCACCACGGCCACCTCGTCGCGGCGAGCGAGGTGGCGACCGAGTTCGACCTGGACGAGGTCGTCTTCGTGCCCACCGGCCGGCCCTGGCAGAAGAACCACCGCGAGGTGGCGCCGGCCGAGCACCGCTACCTGATGACGGTGATCGCGACGGCGTCCAACCCGCGGTTCACCGTGAGCCGCGTCGACATCGACCGCCCCGGGCCGACGTACACCATCGACACGCTGCGCGACCTGCACGCCCAGCGCCCCGACGCCGAGCTGTACTTCATCACCGGGGCCGACGCGCTCGCGCAGATCCTGTCGTGGAAGGACATCGACGAGCTGTGGAGCCTGGCCCACTTCGTCGGTGTGACGCGACCCGGCCACACCCTCTCGGACAGCGGGCTGCCCGAGAACGGCGTCAGCCTGCTCGAGGTGCCGGCGATGGCCATCTCGTCGACGGACTGCCGTGAGCGGGTCGTCGACGGCAAGCCCGTCTGGTACCTCGTGCCGGACGGCGTCGTGCAGTACATCGCCAAGCACCACCTGTACCGGGGCGAGCCGTGAGTGATCCCGCGTCGTGGGGAGAGCGCCGGCGACGGCGCGAGGAGGAGCGGCTGCGCGCCCTGCGGGAGGGCGCGGACGGCGCTGCGCCCGTCGAGGAGCCGCCTCCGCCCCCGCCGCCGATGACCCGCCGCGAGCGCCGGGAGGCCGAGCGCCGGGAGGCCGAGCGCCTCGACGGGGGGCAGGCCGGGCAGGAGCAGGCCGGGCAGGAGGACTCGCCGCAGGAAGCCGTGCCCGAGGACGCGGTCGGCCCGCAGGACCCGCCCGCACCGGGGGACGAGGCACGCACCGGGCAGGTGCCGCGGGTGCGGCGTCCGGTGGTGCGGCCGCCGTCCATGGCTCAGCGCCCCGGACTCTCGACGACGGGCTCGCTGCCGCGCGTGCCG